>NZ_JCANTD010000008.1:0-174823 GCF_059570675.1 Salinispora goodfellowii
CGACGCCTGCCCCCACACCACCAACTCACCCTCCCCAACGGCGACACCCCCCGCATCACCGACCTACTCCACCCCGCCCGCCCCCTCCTCATCACCACCACCACCACCGCACACCCCACCGCCCACGCCTGGACCGACCGCATCGACATCATCACCGGCACCTGGACCCACCAACCCCACCCCACCCTCCACACCGCCCTCATCCGCCCCGACGGCTACCTCGCCTGGACCGCACCCGGCAGCACCAACCACCTCACCCACGCCCTCACCCGCTGGTTCGGCGCCCCCCAGAACGGAACCGGACCGAGTGGTCCGGCACCGGCCGCCGGTCCACCCCGTCTCGACTACGGCTAAAGACACCCCTGCCACCCTCAGCCAAACGGCGACCGAGGAGGGCGTACCGGATGTCTCGTCACCACGGGCAAGCTGCGCTGGCCACGGAAGGCTTCAGGCTCGCCAGAGCGGGCAGCGACGAAGCGACGGGCAGCGACAGATTCGATCTGAAGAACTTCGAGCGACTGCCGGCACGAGACGTTCCCCTGGACGCCCTGTCGCCCAGCCTGCGGCTGCGGCAGGGTGGCACGAGCGGAGCCCACGTCCAGCTACTCGTGGAGGCGGGCGGCAGCACGCAGCTACCGCCTCTCCTCGTCCAGGAGGAAGGCTGGCGGGTGATCGACGGGCTGCACCGGCTCGAGGCCGCCCGGATCCGTGGCGATCACGTCATCCCCGCACGCTTCCTGGACTGCACCGACGCCGAGGCGCTCATCCTGGCGATGCAGGCGAACATCGCCCATGGGCTACCGCTGTCCCGAGCCGACCGGCTCTCCGGCGCCAACCGGGTGCTGTCGGAGTATCCGGACTGGTCTGACCGGGCCCTCGCCGCCATCACGGGATTGAGCGCGAAGACGATCGCATCGTTGCGTACCCGGTCGCCGGGGGCCGCAGAGGCCGGCGGCAAGCGGATCGGCCGGGACGGAAGGCGTCGTCCGGTCACCGCCGTGGAGGGCCGGCGGCGCGCCGCCGCCTACCTCAGCGCCCACCCGGACGCCCCGCTGCGGCAGGTCGCCCGAGAGGCCGACGTATCGCTGGGCACCGTCCATGATGTGAGCGCTCGGCTGCGCCGGGGCATCAGTCCGGAGCGCACCGGGCACCGCCTTCCCCCGGTGGAGCCGCCGGTGGGACCAGCCCGGCGAGCCGCGGCACCCACCCCCACGTTGCCGGCCCCCCGCAGTGGTGCGGTACGGCGCCGGGGACGCGTGGCCGCGCCACTGACCTGGGCCGGGGTGGCGAACAAGTTGGCTACCGATCCGTCCATCCGGTACACCGAAGGCGGCCGGGCGTTCATTCGGTGGATGGCGTGGCACGCCGGTGCCCCACATCGCTGGCGGGAGGTCGCCGGCTCGATCCCGCCGCACTGGCTGAGTGTGATCGCCCCGCTCGCGGACAGCATCAGTGAGGAGTGGAGCCTCTTCGCCGAACAACTCAAGCGCAAGCAGGAGGACGGACCGTAACGCCAGCCGCCGCGCCCCGGCCGACCGCCGCCACCTGCCCGGGTCAACTCTTACTCGACCGGAATTCGCGGGAGCGCGGCGAGACTGCTACGACATCGCAGCCCACGAAAGAGCAGGCGACATGGTGGACAACGAACAGGATCGGGCAGGTACGGCGCCCCACGTGGTCATCGTCGGGGGCGGCATCACGGGGGTGACCGCGGCGTTCTACCTCCGGAACGAGCCAGTACGAATCACCCTCCTCGAGGCCGCACCGCGGCTCGGGGGGAAGCTGTCCGCATCGGAGGTGGCGGGCGTCTGCGTTGACGAGGGGGCGGAAGGGCTCTATGCCCGACGGCCCAAGACCACCCGGTTACTCACCGCGGCCGGTCTCGGCGATCAGCTCGCCCTGGCCGGCGCCACCACGACCGCGATCTGGAGCAGGGGCGCGCTCCGGCCCCTGCCCGCCAGCCAGTTCATGGGCATCCCCGCGGACCTGGACGCCCTCGCCGAGTCCGGCATCCTCTCGCCGGGCGGGGTGGCCGCGGCCCGCCGCGACCTTGGGCTGCCGCCGACCGAACGGGACGGCGACGTCTCCGTCGCGGCCTACGTCTCGCAGCGACTCGGCCAGGAGGTGCTGGACCGCCTCGTTGACCCGTTCCTCAGCGATGTCTGCGCCGGCCGCTCCGACCAGCTGTCCTTCGAGGCCATGCTGGCCCCGCTGGCGAACGCGGCCCGCAGGTATCCGTCGCTGGTCCAGGCCGCGGGCTCGCTGCTCCCCCCGCCACCACCGGACGGGCAGGAACCGCCGACCGGGATCGGTACCCTGACCGGCGGGCTCGGCAACCTACCCCAGGTGTTGGTCGACGCAGTTCTCGCCGACTCGCCCGGCGCGCGGGTACGAACCGGGGCCGAGGTCACCGGCCTGGCTCCGGAGCGGCAGGGGTGGCGGCTGACCGTCGACGCCGACGCCGGAACCGAACATCTCACCGCGGACGCGGTCATCGTCGCCGTCCCCGCCGGGCCTGCCGGCCGGCTGCTGGCCGGCGTACCCGGAGTGGCTCCGGCCGCCGCTGAGCTCGCGCAGATCCCGTACGCCGGTGTCGGCATCATCACGCTGGCCTACCCCCGTACGGCATTCGCCGGTGGGCTCGCCACGCGCGGGTTCTGCGGCTACCGGGTTCCGGCGGTGGACGGACGGGCCGTCAACGAAGTGACCTTCTCCACGGTGAAGTGGCCGCACCTGGCGGGCGAGGTGGAAATTCTGCGCTGTTCGGTCGGGAAGGTCGGCGACGAGGCAGCGCTGCACCGCGACGACGCCGACCTCGTCCGGCTGGTGACGGCCGAGGTCGGCGCGGCAACCGGGGCGGTCGGTGCCCCGGTGACGACCCGGGTCACCCGGTGGCCGAGGGCGCTGCCCCAGTACACCGTCGGCCACGTGGATCGGGTGAACCGGATCCGGACGGCGGTAGCGAGCTCGCCGGGGCTCGCCGTCTGCGGTGCCGTGTACGAGGGCGTGGGGGTCGGCACGTGCATCGCCGATGCGCACAAAGCCGTTGACCAGGTGCTCACAGGGCTATCCAGAAGCACCCCCGTCACCTTGAGCTGAGGTGCCCTCCCCGCCCCGGCCGTCGGTAGCGCCGGCGACGTCCGAGCGGCCCGGCCGCGGCCCCGTCGGCGTCCTCGCCCACCCGCCGGGGGTACGGCGGGGAGATACCCGTGCCCGCCCGGGCTGACCGGCCGGGCGGGCACGGGGGATCTGCTGTTGCCGGGGTCAGGCTCGGGCCGGCCCCGCGTTCTCCAGGATGCGCCCGAGGGCTCCGGCCAGCTCACCGGTCGGGTTCGCGCCGGCACCCCTGCTGCGCCACGCCACGTGGTTGTCCGGGCGGACCAGAATGGCGCCCTCGTCGGCGATGTCCCGGACGCGTGACCACCGGTCGTCGACTGCCGTGTACTCAGCGCCGATCCCGATGGCGACGGTGTTGACCGGCACCGAGAGCTTCTCCGCCACCGCCGCGGCCGCCGCCCGCCACCGCTCCCCCTTCGGGCCGATGATCAGCACGAAGCTGCCGGCGGAACCGGTCAGGTCGTGGGTGGACAGGACCCGGCCGGCGCGGTTGATCCAGGCATGCGGTAGCAGATGCCCGGGCCGGGTGGTGGGGTGGTGGATGTCCCGCAGCGGTTCCCGCGGTGGCGGCGGGCTCCCGTCGGGGATGACCGCACCCTGTTCGTACGCGAAACCCAGCTCGACGTCGTGTGCCTGGCAGCCACCCCGGTGGGTGGCGAACAGCTCGGCCGCCCGCGCCCGCGCCGCCGCGGCGATCGGGGATGGGTCGACGAACGCCGCGAACGCTCGCTTCCGACGCTGCGGCGCGGTGTGCTGACCGACCCCGATGGCCTCGAGGATCGCGTGGTGGTGCAGGGCCGCGGAGACCGCCCAGTCAACGTTGTGCCGGCCGATCGGATGCCGCTCGGCCTGGTAGGTGTCGAGCAGGCTGTCGGGGGCGCGGCCGGTGAGTACCGCGGCGAGCTTCCACGCGAGGTTGTGTGCGTCCTGAATCCCGGTGTTCAGCCCCAGCCCGACGGTGGGGGGCTGCCGGTGGGCGGCGTCACCGGCAAGGAGTACTCGACCGACCCGGTACTGGTCGGCGACGAGGGATTCCACCGACCAGTTCGTGACCTGGCGGAGCGTGAGCTCCAGGTCGGGCAGCCCGAGGACCTCACGGATCTTGGAGACGATGCTCTCCGCGGGGTAGCGCTGCGGGTCACCCGGCGGAAAGTGCAGGACCCACTCCTCGCAGTGTTTGCCCCAGGTGGGGCCCATCTCGATGAGATTACTGGACAGATCGGGGTCGTGCGGATTGAGGAAGTGGGTGAGTAGGGTGCCCTCGCGCCACCACGGCGACAGGTCCGCGGTGAAGTAGGCGGTGGTGACCTCGAGAAGCCCCGGAAGGCCCAGCATCTGCACGCCGAGCGCCGCGCCGACGGTACGACCGCCGTCAGCCGCGATGAGGTAGCGGGCCACCACCGTGGTGACCTCGCCCGTACCGACCGCTCGGACCTGGGCTACCACCCGGTCGCCCTGCTCGGCGAAGGTAACCAGTTCCTGGCCGAACCGGATTTCTCCCGGGCCGCGCCGCTCGGCATGCTGCCGCAGGATCGGCTCCAACCGGACCTGGGGCAGCTTGACCGGAAGTACCGGCCCGGCCGCCTCGTAGGTCTCCCGCAACGCGCCACCGCCGAACGCGTCCATCTCCTGGATGACCAGACCGTCGAGGGGGCCTTCCCCACCGAGCGAGGTCAGCCAGCGCAGCTGGCCGAACTCCGCCAGGCACGCCCCCTGCCGGGCCACCTCCGCATCGAGCTCGTGCTGACGGAAGATGCCCATCGTCCGCTGGTTGAGATAGTGCGCCTTCGGCATTCTCGACGTACCCGGGTGCCGCTCCACCAGCAGGTGGCGTACACCGTGGTCGGACAGAAAGACGGAGGCAGCCAGGCCACATCCACCGCCGCCCACGATTAGAACCGGAACCTCTATCGTTGCCATAGTCGTCCTTCCGAGTGGTGACCGCCCGACTGGGCGGGTACGTGGCCCCGCGCGCGGCCTCGCCGACCTACGGCTGCCAACCGCCGCGTGGAGGGAATCGACGATCGGGCCGGACCGCTCGCAGTCTGCCGAGAGCCGCTGCAGTCCCGGTCAAGGACGGATTGATCCGACAATCCTATTGCCGGCCAGAAACAGCGAGCGGCGGTCAGCGGCTTTCGACTGCGTTTCACCGGCGGTTGAACGAAGGGATCCGCCATACCGCCGACCGTTTTCGGGGAAGCAGCCGGTTGCTGCGCATCCGACCGTTGCCATTGGTCAGAACACCGTTATAGGTTCACCCCGTGGTCGTCGAATAGTCCGGCGCGTACGAATCGACCACGCCACCCTTGCTGCATGTCAATTGTCCTGCCACCGATCTGTGGCGCGCGCTACTCCAGACGGTGAGACCTTCGGAAATGGTGGTACGCATGAGCTCGGTGCGGAACGACTACGTGGCACGGCCGGTGATTGGGGTCTGCGCACGAACGACTCCGGTAACGGTGCAGGGGCTCGACACGACCGTCAGCCTGGCGCTGCAGGCCCACGTGGACATGCTCGCCACCGCGGGGTGCGCCCCCCTGTTGGTTCCGCTGCTGCCGGGGGCCGAGGACCTGGTGCCGCACCTCGACGGCCTACTGCTCCCCGGGGGGCCGGACCTGGACCCAAAGCTGTACGGGCAGCCCCAGCACACCAGGACCCGATGCGGCGGCCCCGCCGCGGACCGGGTCGAACTGGCCCTGCTCCGGGCAGCGCTCGACGCCGACCGGCCCGTCCTGGCCATCTGCCGCGGGATGCAGGTACTAAACGTGTTGTCTGGCGGGACCCTGCACCAGCACCTGCCAGCGGCCGTGAACCACGACGGCCACTGCCCCCAGACCGCGACCTTCACCCTCGGCCGGAACCACCTGCACCTGCAGCCCGGCAGCCTCGCCGCCGCGGTCTACGGCGCCGAGGGCCCCACCGTCGCCTGCCACCACCACCAGGGTGTCGACCGGGTCGGTGCGGGTCTCACCGTGACCGCCCGGGCGTCGGACGGGGTCATCGAGGCCATCGAGGCAACCGGGCACCCGTTCGTGCTCGGAGTGCAGTGGGAGGCCGGGCAGGACTCCGACCCCCGACTGCACCGCGCGCTCGCCGACGCCGCCGAACGTGCGAGACAACGACCCCCAACCCCGGGAGAATCTGATGGCATCGCGGATGAACAACCCGTCTCTGGTCGTGCCCGACGCGCTGCCGCCCCTGCTCGAACTCGGTGAGGTCATCAACCAGGTCGGCGTGCCGGTCCGGACGCTTGATCTGGTCCGGTTGCGGGTCAGCCAGCTCAATGGGCGAGTCTGGATCCTGCCGGCCGGTCCGGCGGCCGCGGCGCGGATCGACAACCGCCTGCCCATCGTGGCTTCCTGGCGCGAGGCCGACTGTTTCACCGATGCCGAGCGGGCGGCGCTGGCGCTCGCCGAGGCGACCACCCGCCTCGGTGACCGGGTGGATCCGGTGCCGGACGAGGTCTGGGACGAGGCGGTCCGGCACTATACCGAGCCGGAACTCAGCGCATTGATCATGCATGTCGGGCTGGTAAGCCTGTGGAACTGTATCAATCTATCCACTCGACAGGATCCAGGGGACTGGCGCTGATTCCGGCCCATCCCGACCACCAGCACCGGTAGGAGGGGTTCACATGTTACGGCTCATCAACACCGGCTTGGGCCGGACTGGCACCACGTCACTGAAGCTGGCACTGGAGCGCCTCGGCTACGGACCCTGCTCTCACATGTTCGATATAGTCAAAGATTCGGAGCGACTCCAGCAGTGGGAGAAGGTCGTCTGCGCCGGGCAGCGGCCCGACTGGGAGGCGCTGTTCAACGGCTTCGTCTCCGTCGCGGACGGGCCCAGCGCCGTCTACCACAAGGAAATCATCCGGGTGTTCCCGAAGGCGAAGGTGATCCTGACCATTCGGGACAGCGAGGAGTGGTACCGAAGCACGTACGACACGTTGTACCAGTTCGCCGTCCGGAACCGCGACAATCCACCGGAACCTGGCTCCATGCCGGCCCGGATATACCGATTCGTCAACACCATGGTCTGGGATGGGCTCTTCGGCGGACGCTTCGCCGACAAGGGTCACGCCATTCGGGTCTTTCGCCGGCACAACGAGGCGGTCGCCGACTCTGTCGCCCCCGACAACCTGCTCACCTATGACGTGCAGCAGGGTTGGGAGCCACTGTGCGCGTTCCTCGGGGTCCCGGTACCGGCGGAGGACTTTCCCCACGCCAACGACGGCGGGTCGATGCGTCAGGTCATCCGAGAGGTGGGCGGCGGGGCCGCTGGTGTGGCGACCAACTGAGCCAGCCGCCCGGTGCGGCGGGCAGCCGGACCAGGCCGAGGGCCGCCCAACCAGGGTACGGGCCGCAGGGTAGCGGCGCGTACCCTGCCTCACCACGAATCCTGGCCGACCTCGGCGGCCCGGGTCTGCAGGATTGCCAGCAGGGTCCGGGCCTGGACGTTGACGTAGCGGCTGTGCCCGGCCAGCCAGCTGAGCTGGCCCGGGGTGATCCAGCGGTAGCCGGGTGGCGCCTCGGTCGGCGTCGTCGCCTCGTCGGTGGCGACCACCAGGTAGCGGCTCTCGGCATTACGGAACCGACCGCCCTCCTCGGAATGCGTCGCGGTATACCGGACCCGTTCCGGGGGCGGGTCCAGCATCAGGTCAAGAAACGGAGGGCGTTGCGCCGCTGGCAGCTGGGAGTAGCTCGCCGGGACACACTGCACGGTCGGCGCCAGTTCCATGGTGTCGAGAAACCCCCCCTCCACCCGGGCGTGCACGAGAATGTGCGGCACCCCGGCGAAGGTCCGGTACGCAAAGCCCACAACGCCCGGGGCCACCGGCTCGATCAACGGCTGACTCCAGCTGGAAACCTCTCGGTTCGCGCCCTCAACAGCGACCGCCAGCACCCGGAAATGCCGCTGATCCGGACGGTAGATGCTGTGCTCGTCGCGGCACCAGCCGGCTATCCGCGCCAGCGGGACACGGTGGGCCCGCACCTCGTGGCTGGCCCGTTGACCGGTGAACCAGGAAGCCACCTCGGCGTCGGAGCAGAGGGCACCGTGCTCGGGGTACGTCAGCGGTGCGCTCGCCAGCACCGTCCGCGAGTCCATGTTGACCGCGTTGTCCTGCCGGAGAAGCTGACCCAGCTGACCGAGTGTGAGCCAGCGAAAGCGCTCGTCCGCTGGCACCTCGCCCTTCACCTCGACGATCATGTTGCGATTGCGCTTGCGGTAGAACCATGCGCCGTGCTCGGACTGCAGGACATCGGTGAGTACCCGATCCGGAGGTGGATCAAGGAAGTGTTCCAGGTACCTCACCGGCATCCCACCGTGTGCCTTCGTATAGTTACTCCTGGTGGCCTGCACGGTCGGCGACAGCTGCACCAGGTTGGGGTTACCCGGCTCCGCCTTCGCCTGCATGAGGAAGTGCAGCGTGCCATCGAACTCCTTCGCCAGGATCCCGAGGATGCCGATCTCCCGTTGCACGATGATCGGCTGTTGCCACTCGGCGCCCACATCCGGTCGGACGACGTGCAGGCCCTCCACCGTGAAGAACCCTCCACTGCGGTGGCGCAGATTCCCGGTTTCCGCCTGGAACGACCAGCCGTCCAATTCCGTGAACGGGATCCGCCGCACTCGGGTGCGGCATGCGGCCCGCTCGGCAGCGAGCCAGTCCAACACATCGGCGGTTGCGATCCCGGTGCCCTCGGTAGCCGCCGCCGAGCGTGCGAGCCGTTCGGCGAGTTCGGTGCCGCAACGCGGTTGGAGCAATACTGCTGAGGTCACGGTCGATCACCACTTCCTAGCGCGCGAGCCGTTGCGGGGTCACCGGTGGCGGCACCCGCCGCTCGGCGGGCATCCCCGAAACGCCTCGGGCACCGGTCCCGCCATGGTGCTCAGGCGCCGCCCCGCCGGACATCCTCGACGTTGCCCCCGGCCACGGTCACACTGCCGAACCTGATCAGTTCGTCCGGCGGCCGGGACGCGAGGGGTGGCGCTGCTTCGGGACCACCGACTGCCTGGGGGAAAGTTCAACCGCACTGGTGACGTCAGTCGAACGGACGGCGGCCGCCTGGCCTCGCCGGACGCCGCCACCAACTGCCCGGCGGCGAGCCCACGGGTCAGGGCAGCGTTCGGGCCAGCGCCGATCGGCGCGGCTCCGCGGAGCGCGCGAGGGGCGCCTGCCGTGCCGTGGTGGCCGGGCATCCGCCGGCTGCCGGGACGGACCGGGGGGTGAGTTCCGGTAACGCGAGCAGCACCGGTGGGTCGATCAGCCGCCGGCGGCGGAGGCGGACCGCAGCGCTGGTCACACCATCCGCAACGACCGTCACCAGGGGGTGCATGCCGATCAGGGCGGTGCTACGGCGGGCTTCGGGGCCGACACCGTCAGCCATCGCCACCGCGTGCACGAACCAGGTGCCGTTGGGTACATGCGGCAGGTGGTAGCAGGACGGCCGGCCGCCCGGCACGTCAACGACCATCGCCGAGACTGCGCGGTGCTGCACAATCCGGGTCGAAAACGCACCCAAATAGACCTGCGCGTTGCCGTGTCCTTCCGGCAGGCTGATCGTCCCAGCGATCGCCCCAGCGCCAAGGCGGGTGGCCGAAGACCGGCGAGACAGCTCAGTCGCACCAGTAGGCGAAAGGCGACGGAACCGGCCGGGTGAAACCCCGACACTGGAAGTGAAACAATTACTGAACGAGCCGAGGCTGCTGTACCCCACCAGAACGGAGATATCCGTTATCCGCAGTGTGGTCTCAAGAAGAAGACGCTTGGCCTGATGAATCCGAACAGCGGCTAGAAACCGACCGGGGGTAATTCCGGTCATATTGCGAAAAAGTCGGGCAAAGTAGAACCGACTTAACCCAGCACGCTCCGCGATCTCGGCCAGCGTCAACGGCCGGTCGTAACGCTCCCAGAGATACTCGATCGCCCGTTCGACTGCACTGTCCATACGCACCTCGCTGCATCGTCGCCGACCACCACGGTGACCGCCCTCCGTCGGGATCAGCTCGAGCAGCAATGGGGACCGGATCTGAACCGACCATCACCGACAGCGAAAAAGTCACAACAGTTTGTCACCGACAGCAGGGCGGCCCGTTTCACCGCCACACCTGCGACCACAACGGGCCAGTGCCGATGCGATCAGCCGCTCCAGACGAGCGCGCGACCCCAAGTGGCGGGAAAGCATAATTCGAGGCGCTAAAGCATATTTACATCAACGATGTGCCCGCGCCCAGAACGCCAACCGACCCGAAACGGCGACCCACCTCCCCGCCTTGGCCTGCATAAACTGACAACCAACGCTGCCGGCAGGTAGGCGGGTCACTACTCCCAGGAACCCACGACGAAACCGCTGCGAACCTCCACCGAACCCTACAAATACCTATCTCACCTGGAACCGACATTTCCACCCTGCGACCACCGAGTTAATCACCAGTTCCCTGGATCGCTGGATCATGGCACAATATTACGCAATTACCTGCGACACCCCGGGAGTGGATCGATGGGGGGAGAAACATAGAACACGTGGCCGCGCCTACCTGCCGGCGCCCCTGAAATCGTTTACAAGCCCGGCATGCATACGCTACCGGACTCGTTTCATTAAACAATTCGGCTCCACTTCTATGTCAACCCAAGCCTGCCGTCAGACCAGTGCGAAAGGCTTGAGGTTGATAATCCGTTACACGGAGGAGATCGGGTGGAAAGGGACCAAACACTTCTGAGCTTCGGGCTGCTCGGCCCACTCTCGCTCCACTACGGTCGCATGCCGGTGGAGACCAGCGCACCCAAACAACGTCAGGTGCTCGCCCTACTGGCCTTGAACGTCGGACGCGTCGTCACCGTGCCGATGCTCATCGAGGAACTGTGGGGAGACCGTCCACCACGAAGCCACGCCACAACCCTGCAGACATACATTCTGCAGCTGCGAAACGCACTCGCCACAGCCGGGTACGGCAGCCCGGAAGCCCGACAGATAATCGGCACCCGCCACAATGGCTATCTACTCGAGGGCTTCGCTTGCGAAACAGATGTCGAAGTGTACAACCGCCACCTTGTCGCCGGTCGCACCGCGGCCGAGGCGGGCGACCAGCACCGAGCCTCGCAGGAGTTCAGTCACGCACTTCAGGTCTGGCGTGGTTCAGCGCTGGTCGATGTCCGAATGGGCCCGATCCTGGAGATCGAGGCGGCATCACTGGAGGAAAGCCGGCTCTGCGCGCTGGAACGCCGGATCGAAACGGACCTGGCCCTGGGCCGGCACTCCGACCTGCTGGCGGAACTAACGCTCGTCACGGCACGGAACCCGATGAACGAAAACCTGTGCGCGCTACGAATGATGGCCATGTATCGCGCCGGCCACGTTGGGCGCTCACTTCAGGCATATCACCGCCTCCGTTCCATCCTCAACGAAGAACTCGGCGTCGAACCAGGACCACGGGTACAGCGACTCCTAGCCGCTATCCTTGCCGGCGATCCGGGACTGGAGGAGACGTCACCGCTATCACCCCCTAGTAAGTTCACGGTGCGCCACCCCTAACCCCGGTCTGCCGGCGGGATCGGAAATCTGTCACCCATGCGGATTCCACCTCTGCCACGCTGGCCCAGGCCGGTCGACCGGGGCAGACCTGCCTGTTCCGCAGTCCCGTGGATACAGCAACGAAACAGCGAAAGCTGACCCACGGGCGTAGGAGTTTCGGCGGCCCGACCAAGCCTCGAGGGGAGGTCAACCAACTGGCCAGAAATTGGCTACGAACACAGCCGCGGCAACACCGAGGAGAACAGATGCGAAAGGTCTTTTCGCGGGACGGCACCACGATCGCCTACCAGCGGGCCGGCGCCGGGCCGCCAATCGTACTCCTGAACGGCGCATTCCGGGATCACACAATTTTCGACGCACTCGTCCCAGAGCTGACAACGCGCTGCACCACCTACGTCTACGACCGCCGGGGACGGGGGCAAAGCGCAGATTCCCCCCGGTATGCCATCGAACGAGAGATTGAGGACCTCGCCGTCGTGATCGAGGAGGCGGGTGGCCACGCGATGGTGTTCGCCGGGTCGTGCGGCGCGAATCTCGCCCTGGAGGCGGCTCTGGCAGGCACCCCGATCACCAAACTGGCCCTGCACGAACCGTACTTCCGGGTCGGTGACCACCCACGGCCGCCCCTCGATGCCGCCGACCAACTACGCGCGCTGGTCGCCGCTGGCCAACGCGGCGCGGCTGCGGAGTACTTCCTGAACGTGCTGATGGACCTGCCCCCAACGGCAATCGCCCAGTGGCGGAAGGGCCCACTCTGGGCGACGAACGAGGCGAATGCCCACACGCTCGCCTATGACGCCACTCTGTGTGGAGATTTCACCCTCCCGGTCGATCGGCTGGCCGCCCTGCGGACTCCCACGCTGGTCGTCAACAGCGACGGCACCAGCGACTGGCTGCGTGCCGCGGCCCAGGCGACGGCGGCGGCCCTGCCGAACGGCTCGGGAAGGGAGCTGCCCGGCTCCTGGCACCGGATCGAGATGGCGGCGCTTGGCCGGGTTCTGGTCGAGTTCGCCACGACCTGATACCTCCCCACCGCCCGCGAAAGGAACTGTCGGATGAGCACGCGCGAACCGGAGGCGGCTGACGGACCGGTCAACCGCAATTCGCCCCAGGTCCATCAGGAATCAAGAAGCGCCCGGAGGCCCGCCGTTCGTAGCATGAAGCACATGGGAGTCAAGGTCGCGCAGCGCTTCGTCGCCGTAGACGACCATGAACGTGCACTCACCTTCTACCGGGATGTTCTCGGCCTTGAGGTTCGCCAAGACCACACATTCGAGGGATTGCGCTGGATTGCCCTCGGTTCGTCTGGGCAGCCCGATGCCGACATCGTTCTGCAGTCCCTGGTCGTCTATCCGGAAACCTCGCCCGCTGACCAGCACGCCCTGGCGGAGCTGCTGGTGAAGGGCCTGCTGCCCGGTCTGGTGTTCCGCACCGAGGACTGTGACGCGGCCTTCGAGCACCTTCGCGCCGGGGGTGCAACGGTGGTGCAGGAGCCGACCGACCAGCCCTGGGGGGTCCGAGACTGCGCATTCCGCGACCCGGCTGGCAACACGCTGCGGTTCTCCCAGGTCCGCCGCCGGAGAAAAGACACCGGCGACGGTGGCAGCTCCGGTGATCCCCATTTTCCCAACCATCGGCCTCTTCAGGACGGAACGGATGATCGAAGCCAAGAACCTGACTAAGCGCTACGGCGATAAGGTCGCCGTGAGGGATCTTTCCTTCACGGTGGGGCCCGGCAAAGTAACCGGGTTCCTCGGCCCCAACGGCGCTGGCAAATCGACGACCATGCGCTTGCTGCTCGGTCTCGACCATCCGGATCGTGGCACCGCCACCATCGACGGCAAGCGCTACCGGGAGCTGGCCACCCCGCTCGCCGCGGTCGGCGCCCTCTTGGAGGCCAAGGCGGTACACCCGGGCCGGACCGCCTACAACCATCTGCTCTGCCTGGCCCAGTCGCAGGGCATTGGCAAGAAGCGGGTCTCGGAGGTACTCGACCTGGTCGGGCTGCGCGAAGTGGCACACAAGCGGGCCGGGAGCTTCTCCCTCGGCATGGGGCAACGACTTGGGCTCGCCGCCGCCCTGCTCGGTGATCCCGCCGTGCTGATGCTGGACGAACCGGTCAACGGGCTTGACCCGGAGGGCATCCTCTGGGTCCGCACCTTCATGCGGCAGCTGGCGGCCGAGGGTCGAACCGTCTTCGTCTCCAGCCACCTGATGAACGAGATGGCAGTGACTGCCGAGCATCTCATCATCATCGGCCGCGGCAGCCTGATCGCGGACTGCCCAACCCAGGAGTTCATCGAGCGGGGAAAGAAACAGACGGTGCTCGTCCGGAGCCCGAACGCCGACGAGTTGGCCGAGGCCATCACCCGGGCCGGCGGCACGGTGACCCGCAACGACGACAACGAGCTGAGCGTTGAGGACATGGACGCGACCAGGATCGGTGAGATCGCGTCGGCCGGTGGGCACGTCCTCCACGAGGTGATCCCGCAACGCGGCACCCTGGAGGAGGCGTTCATGACGCTGACCCGGGAGAGCGTGGAGTACGCCGGCACCAGCTCAACCCAGGATGCCGACGCCCCGAAGTCCGGAGGGGAAGCCCGATGACCGCGACCGCCGCCCGCCCCACCGCCAGCACGGTGGCCAGCCGCGCCAGCTTTGGTGGACTGCTGCGCTCCGAGTGGACAAAGCTCCGATCGGTCCGGTCGACCGGCTGGTCGCTCGGACTACTCGCGTTGCTGTACCCATCCTTCACCGCACTGCTCGTCGGCTTGACCACCGCCGCGTGGGACGACACTGCTGCCAGCGACCGCGAGCTGATCATCGGCGATCCGACGACCGTCATCCTCGGCAGCGGCTTTCTGATCAGCCAACCCGCCATCTGCGTCCTGGGCGTCATGGTTATCGCGTCGGAGTACTCCACCGGCATGATCCGGGCCAGCCTGCTGGCGAAGCCCCGCCGGTTGTCCATGCTCGCCGCCAAGGGCGTGGTGCTCAGCCTGGTAGTCCTGGTAGTGAGCCTGGTGGCGGCGTTCGTCTCGTTCTTCATCGGCGCGGCGATGCTCAGCGAGAGGGTTGCGGCATCCCTCGGCGATCCCGGTGCGCTGCGGGCAGTGGTGGGTACCGGCCTCTACCTGGCCATGCTCAGCCTGTTCTCCCTCGCTATCGGTGCCATTGTGCGGCGCACCGCGGCGGGGATCACCGGTGTGATCATGTTCGTGCTCGTGCTCGCTCCCCTGGTGCAGCTACTGCCGGGCAAATTCGGCGAGTACGCACACGCCTACCTGCCGACCGAGGCCGGAATCCTGATTGGCCAGGCCACCCAGCAGGAGGGAAGTCTCCTCACGCCCTGGCAGGGCTTCGGGGTGTTCGGCCTGTGGACCGCTGCTTTGCTGGCGCTCGCGGCCTTCCTCCTGAACCGCCGCGACGCCTGATCGACTCGCGTCGCCTCGGGCGCTCCCCATCGCCGGGGAGCGCCCGAGAGCGGACGGATGGTCAGCGGTGGACCGACGGGCCGATGGCGTCCGAAAGCAACACCAGTCCTCTCAGCCGAAACATTTCGCACCGGGGCGGGGCCGCGACATCGCCCACCTCAGCCCAGGGCGATCCGCAGTAGCTTCTTGATCGTTGCCTCGGCCTTGTCGGTCAGCTCGGTCAGGGCAAACGATGTCGCCCACAGACCCTGCTCGTCGTCGAGCTTCGCCTCCGGCGAGAACCCGAACGTCGAGTAGCGCTGCTTGTCTCCCTGGCCGCTGCGGAAGAAGCAGACCACCTTTCCGCTCCTGGCCCAGGCGGGCTGGCCGTACCACAGCTTCGGTGCCAGTTCAGGGGCGGTCTCGGTGATGACGGCGTGCAGGCGTTCAGCCAACGCACGGTCCGGCTGCGCCATGTTGCTGATCTTCGCGAGGACGTCTCTCTCGTCGGCTGCCGCCTTGTTCGCGCTCTTGCTACGGCGAGCCTCCGACTTCAACTCCGCCGCCCGGTCCTTGATGGCGGCCCGCTCGACCTCGGAGAACCCGTCCTCCTG
Source organism: Salinispora goodfellowii (assembly GCF_059570675.1). Classification (NCBI taxonomy): domain Bacteria; kingdom Bacillati; phylum Actinomycetota; class Actinomycetes; order Micromonosporales; family Micromonosporaceae; genus Salinispora; species Salinispora goodfellowii. The sequence continues at coordinate 15,682 of NZ_JCANTD010000008.1, forward strand.
GGACGACTTTGCCTGCTTGCTGTCCTTACCAGCTTTCGACGTAACGCTCACGTACGCACTGCTCCTCTGGTCCGTCCGGTGGTCAACGTGTTTCTCCAGCTAACCACCTGTGGCGGGCAACGCCTTCTCGATTCCGCACCAACCCATCATCAGCGTGGCGCCCCGACACAACCTCCTCCCCCGGAAGCAGAGACATTTCGCGTCGCAAATCATTCCGTACGCAGGCCCAGGCTCGTGATGTAGACCACACCCTATCGATCTTGGGAGTCGCGAAAGCTCCGGATGAGGATCACCAGGACGATCAGGGCGACCAGGGCGGCGAGCCCAAGGCCGAGCTGCATACCCCGGACAAAGGTGTGGTCTGCGACCGTACGAATCGCCGTCACCTGGTCGGACTCAGGATGGTCAACTGGCCGACCAGGCCCGACTATCGCCTCAAAAGCGTTCGGATTGGTGTCCGCAACGATCTGCTCGACAACAGCAGCCCGTTCGGCACGGTCGGGAATGGTGCCGGCCAGGTCGCCGTCCAAGGAGAAACCGACCCATACCGAAACGATCGTTCCCAGAACCGCGTAGCCGGCGGTTGATCCAAGACCTCGCTGGGTGGCCACGATGCCCGAGGCCATGCCGGCCCGCTCCACCGGCACCGAATTCAACGCCAGCCCCTGCACCGGCGGGATGATCAGGGAGAGACCTGCACCCAGGAGTAAGAAGCCCAGCACGACGGCGACGACACTCCGCGCCACCCCGACCACCATGATGGCTAGTCCGACAACGAGCAGAGCCTGGCCGGCGAGGGCCGGCAGGCGGGCGCCACGGCGGGCAGCGATGAAGCCGGCCACCGGGGAAACCGCCACCGACGCGAGGGAGGACGGCAAGATGAGCAGGCCCGCCTCGACCGGGGAGTAGAGACGGACGTTCTGAAAGTACTGGGTGACTATCAACAAGGCGCCATACACTGTGAAAAAACCGAAAAATATTGCCATGTTACCCAGCCGGTAGGCACGGCTGGTGAAGAGCCGCAGATCCATCATCGGTGACCGGGTGCGGAGCTCACGGACAATGAAGGCAACAAGGCCAACGGCGAAGGCGACGAACGCCACCAGAATTATCGGCGATCCCCAGCCCAGATCATGGCCGTCGATAACAGCAAAAGTAAACGCGCCGACTGTTAACACAAACAGCAGCTGCCCGGGTAGATCGACAACACGGCGGGTGGACTCACGTGACTCGGCGACGTACCGAAGGGTAAGCCCGACCGCCAGCACGGCGACCGGAACATTGACGAAGAAAACGACCCGCCAGCTCGCAACCTCGGTCAGGATCCCACCGAGGGGCGGGCCGAGCGCCAACCCGATGTCCGCGACCGCGGCAAACAGCCCGAGGGCGAAAAAGCGCTGCCGCTTGTGCGGGAAGGTCGCCGAGACCAGAGCCAGTGCGGAGACGGTGATGACGGCCGCAGCCACGCCCTGCACCCCCCGCGCCACCAGCATGACGGTGAAGGTGGACGTCAGTCCGGCCGTCACCGAGGCCACGGTGAAGACCACCACTGCGGTCAGGTACAGGCGCCGCCGCCCGAACCGATCAGCCACGGTGGCCGCGGGCATGATGGCGACAGCCATTCCCATGGTGTAGGTGGCGACGATCCACTGTAGCCCGGACTCCCCCAAATCATAGAAGGCCTGAATTCGGGGTAGTGCCACATTCGCTACCAGCACGTCGTGCAGGGTGATGAAGACGCCAAGACCAGCCGCGACTATCGTCCACTTCTGGGCCCGCGTCCACGAGCGGCCCTCGCCCGTCTCAGCTTCCGTTCCGGCGTCCACGAGGTCACGGTAGGCGGGCCATCGGCGACCCGTGGGCTATTGGACGGTTCCGGTGTCCCGGCTGCCGGTCAACCGTCGCCCCGGCGCACCGATCGGGTTAGCGATCGCCTCGCGTCTCCCAGCTAAACGGTGCGACATCACGACCAGGGTCACACCAGTCCGGCTTACGCAGTGCGTACACGGTCAGCGGCACCGCAATGATCACGGCCGCCAACCCTACAATCAGTCCTATGTAGAGCGCTGGGTTTCCGACACTGATCTGATCTGGGGGTGCAAGACTGGAGGCGAGTGCGAGCGCCGAGGCGACGAAACCGATGCCACCGATGACCCACATTCCCGGAAGCCCACCCGGAACTCGGTACGGCCGTCGCCGATCAGGTTGGCTGTACCGTAGCTGGATCGCCGTGGCGAACATTCCCAGATAGATGAGAAGATAGAGGACACCAGCGAGCTGGCTGAGAACCTGGAAGGCCGCCTCCAATGATGGCATAACAATGAACAGCACCGCCAGGACACTAACCGAAATCGCCTGGAACAGCAAAATTCTGACAGGCATCCCATATTTGTTTGTCATTTGAAAGAAAGGCGGCAGATAGCCAGCCTTTGCCACCGCCAGCATCGCTGTTGACGGGCCGACGACCCAGGTGACGATGCCGGCTAGAACACCGACCACCAAGGCGGCGGCGACTATCGGCGCCGCCCAGGCGAGGCCGAGCCAGCGGAAAACATCAAGGAAAGTTATCAGTAATGACTGCGTCAGGTCTATCTCGGACCGCGGTACGACAAAGGAAATCGTCAGTGTGCCCAGCACCAGGATGCTCATCACTCCCACCGCCGCGATCAGCACCGCCAGCGGATAGTGCCGGGTGGGATTCTCCACGTCCCGCACATGGATCGCATTCATCTCCATGCCGGCGTAGAAGAGGAAAATGCTCGCGGCCAGAGCCAGGTTACTGAACCGCGCGAAATCCGGGACCACCTCACCCCAACCCAGCGGCGTCTGCGACTGCCCGCCCGAGCTCAGGTAGACGAAACCAAGGATCACGAGGAGCAAGGCGGGGAGAATAGTGCCGACGATGCCGCCCCACTTCGCGACCCGGGTAAACGCAGCAATCCCGTGGGCGCCGATCGCGGTGGCGACCCAGAAGACCGCGAGCACAGTCAGCAAAATGTATAGTCGGTTGCCGGACAACTTCTCATCCAGCGTCGCCTCCGGGCCGGTGTAAGCGAGCGAGATCGCTCCGAAGATGAGAAGAACCGGAAAGAAGATCGTCACCTGGGCCAAGAGTAGAAAAATGGCCAGGAATCCCCAACGGGCCCCGAACGCCTCGCCAATCCACCGGAACACGCCTCCCTTCTCCGGCCATCCGGTCGCTAGTTCAGCGGCGACCAGTGAGACCGGTACGAGGAAGAAGACCGCAGCGAAGACATAGTAAAATGCGGCACTCAAACCGTACTCGGCCTCAGCCGGTAGGCCGCTCAGGCTGACCACCGCAACGATGTTGAGCATCGCCAGCCCAAGGACACTAATCTTCGCCGAGTTTTTGCCCGCCGGCCGGCTATCTGACGAAGACATACACTCTCGCAAATATTCAATGATGGAACCCAGATCGCTGACCGACCGCGGGTATTGGAGACTCGAGGGAGTCAAGGTATGCTATCTCGCCACGAAGTTCAGTAATAAACACCTCGGCGAGGTCACGGCTGAGCCCGTCGCGAATCACGATTCGCTGTACGGTAAGGTCCGTGAGATTTTCCGGCATTGCGTAGGTGGGGATCTGCCATCCCTTCATACGCATGCGATCGGACAGGTGATACAGATTCCAATTTTTGACACACCCACTCCGCAGGCACCAGGCCAGCGCTGGAATATCCCTACCATCGCTCCACAGCTCGAGATGCGGTATCTTTGCGACCTCCTGGGACAGATACCGCGCGACATCATGCATGGCGAGCTGCACCCGCCGAAAGCCCTCTCGACCCAGACGCAGGAAGACATAGTACTGCAAGAGCACCTGGGCCCCCGGTCTGGTGAAATTTAGCCCGAGCGTCGGTGTTTCACCACCCAGGTAGTTTACGCAGAAAATCATGTCCTCGGGCAGGGCCGCCTCGTCTCGCCAGACCACCCATCCCAGCCCGGGGTACACCAGTCCGTATTTGTGACCGGAGACATTGATGGATGCCACTCTCTGGAGCCGGAAATCCCAGAGCATGTCTGGCTGAATAAAGGGCGCCACGAACGCACCGGTAGCTCCGTCTACATGAATTTGTATATCAAGACCGGTCGAATCCTGAATTTCGTCCAGCGCGGCCGCGATGCGCTGTACCGGCTCATAGATTCCGGTATAGGTCACGCCAAGAATCGCGACGACCCCGATCGTGTTCTCGTCCACGTAGGATGCGAGATCATGACCGTCCAAGGTCTTGTGCTCTTCTGAGATTGGAACGAAGCGGGGCTCCACATCCCAGTAGTTGCAAAACTTTTTCCAACACACCTGCACCGCGGTCGACAACACCAGGTTGGGATGACTGGTCGGCTTGCCGGCACGGCGCCGCGCATGCTGCCAACGACGCTTGAGCGCCAAACCCCCCAGCATGCAGGCTTCCGAGGAACCGGTCGTGGACGCACCGATAGTGCTCCGCGGGTCCCGTGCATGCCAGAGATCTGCCAGCATGACCAAACACCGCTTCTCTATCGCGCCGGTTGCCTGATACTCGTCCTTGTCGATAAGATTCCTGTCGAAAGTTTCCGCGAACAGTTTCTCGGCATGACCGTCCATCCAGGTGCCAACAAATGTCGCCAAATTTAGTCGGGCGTTCCCGTCGAGGGCCACCTCGTCGTGCACGATCTGGTATGCGGTCTCGGGCAAAGTGGCGGCATCCGGAATCGAAAACCGGGTAAGCTCCGTCGACTGGCCTGGACGCGCGAACATCGGATTCAGCATAAGTGAATCCGAAGCGATCATGTCAAAATCTTGTTCCATGTCCGGCATTTACCCCTCCCAGGGCTCGCCAGCGACCAGGGTTTACGGATTGGCAAACAGCGTTCCCGGCGGCAAAGGCTCGTCGGGCCCACCCTACGCCCGCAGCACATCCCGCGCCGGCAATCGCAACAGCTTCACCCGACCGACGCGTGGATCTGACCCACCCCGCCCGGCTACCGACAGGTGGACACTTCACCGGACCCTGCTCGGACGGACCTGTGTCACTTGGCGTTGAAGTAACCCGCCTCCGGGTGGTGCACGAAAATTGCGTCGGTGGCCTGTTCCGGAACGAGCTGGAACTCCTCCGACAGCTGCACGCCGATCCGTTCCGCACCCAGCAGGTCCACGAGCTTCGCCCGGTCCTCCAGGTCCGGGCAGGCCGGGTAGCCGAAGGCATACCGGCAGCCGCGGTAGTCGTTACGCAGCAACCCGGCCAGGTCGGCCGGGTCGGTGGTGGCCACCGTACGGTCGTCGCGCAGGCTCAGCTCGGCGCGGACCCGCTGGTGCCAGTACTCGGCAAGGGCCTCGGTGAGCTGCACCGATAGCCCGTGAACCTCCAGATAGTCGCGACTCGTTGCGGGCAAACAACTTCGCCGTATATTCGCTGATCGGTTGGCCAACCGTGACCAGCTGCAACGCCACCACGTCCAGCTCGCCGCCGCGAGGACGGAAGAAGTCGGCCAGACAGAGCCGCCGCTCCTGGCGCTGCCGGGGGAAGGTGAACCGGGCCCGCTCCGCGGGCCCGTTCTCGGCGAGCACGACCAGGTCGTTGCCGTCGGAGTAGGCCGGGAAGTAGCCGTACACCACAGCTGCCGCCAGTACCTGGTCGGCGATGAGCCGGTCCAGCCAGTAGCGCAGCCGCGGCCGGCCCTCGGTCTCCACCAACTCCTCGTAGGTGGGACCCTTCCCACCGCGGGTACCGCGTAGCCCCCACTGCCCGAGAAACGTCGCCCGTTCGTCGAGTAGGGCCGCGTAGTCGGCGAGGGGCAGCCCCTTGACCACCCGGGTGCCGAAGAACGGTGGGGCGGGCACCTCCACATCGGTGGCCACGTCGGAGCGGACCGAGGCATCGTTTAGCCCCGGCAACGACTCGCTGACGATCGCCCGCTGCCGCGCCCGCCGCGCCCGCCGCGCCCGCCGCGCGGCCAACGCCGCCTCCCGCTCCGGGTCCGCCACCGCTGCGCCACCGCGCTTGGCGGCCATTACCCGGTCCATCAGGGAGAGCCCTTCGAAGGCATCCCGGGCGTAGTGCACCTGGCCGGGGAACATCGATCGCAGATCGTCCTCGACATACGCGCGGGTCAGGGCCGCACCCCCCAGCAGGATCGGCCAGCGCTCCGCAACGCCCCGCGTGGCCATCTCGACCAGGTTCTCCTTCATGATGACGGTGCTCTTCACCAACAGCCCCGGCATGCCGATCGCGTCCGCGCGATTCTGCTCGGCGGCGTCGAGGATGGCGTTGATCGGCTGCTTGATCCCGATGTTCACCACCTCGTAGCCGTTGTTCGACAGGATGATGTCGACGAGGTTCTTGCCGATGTCGTGGACGTCGCCCTTCACGGTGGCGAGCACGATCCGTCCCTTGCCGCCGTCATCGGCCTGCTCCAGGTGCGGCTCCAGGTACGCCACCGCGGACTTCATCACCTCGGCGGACTGAAGTACGAACGGCAGCTGCATCTGGCCGGCCCCGAACAGCTCGCCGACCACCTTCATCCCGTCCAGCAGGAGGTCGTTGATAACGACCATCGCCGCCAACCCGGTGGCGAGGGCCGCGTCCAGATCGGCCTCGAGACCGTTGCGCTCGCCGTCGATGATCCGGCGCTTGAGCCGCTCCTTGAGCGGCAGCGCGGCCAGTTCCTCCGCTCGGCTGGCCCGCGCCGAGACGGCGTCCACCCCCTCGAAGGCTTCGATGAAGCGCTGGACCGGGTCATACCCTTCGCGGCGTCGGTCGTAGACCAGGTCGAGTGCGATCTCCCGCTGCTCATCGGGGATTTTCGACATTGGCAGGATCTTGCTGCCGTGCACGATCGCCGAGGTCAGCCCGGCCTGGACGCACTCGTGCAGGAACACGGAGTTGAGAACCTGCCGGGCCGCCGGATTGAGCCCGAACGAGATGTTGGAGATACCCAGGGTGAAGTTGACCCCGGGGTAGCGGGCGGCGATCTCCCGGATCGCCTCGATGGTCTCGATCCCGTCCCGCCGGGTCTCCTCCTGCCCGGTGGCGATGGGGAAGGTCAGGGCGTCAATCAGGATGTCCGCCCGGGCCATCCCCCACCGGCTGGTCAGATCGTCAATCAGCCGGGTGGCCACGCGTATCTTCCAGTCCTTGGTACGCGCCTGGCCCTCCTCGTCGATGAGTAGCGCCACCACCGCCGCGCCGTGTTCCTTGACCACGGGCATCAGGCGGGCGTACCGGGAGCCGGGGCCGTCGCCGTCCTCGAAGTTGACCGAGTTGACCACGCATCGCCCGCCAAGCGTCTCCAGCCCCGCCTCGATCACGCCCGGCTCGGTCGAGTCCAACATGATCGGCAGCGTGGAGGCGGTGGCAAACCGGCTGGCCAGCTCGCACAGGTCCTGGGTGCCGTCGCGGCCCACGTAGTCCACGCAGAGGTCCAGCAGGTGCGAGCCGTCCCGCGCCTGACCACGGGCGATCTCGACGCACGACTGCCAGTCCTCGGCGAGCATGGCCTCCCGGAACGCCCTGGATCCGTTGGCGTTGGTCCGCTCCCCCACCATCAGCACGCTCGCGTCCTGCGCGAAGGGGACATGGTGATAGATCGACGAGGCGCCGGGCTCGGGCCGTGGTTCGCGCACCACCGGCGCCCGGCCCCGCATCCGTTCGGCCAGCACCCGGATGTGCTCCGGCGTGCTCCCGCAGCAGCCGCCGACCAGCGCCACACCGTAGTCGGTGACGAACTGCGCCAGGGCGTCGCCCAGCTCGTCCGGCGACAGCGGGAAGTAGGCACCGTCGGAAGTGAGGACCGGCAGGCCGGCGTTCGGCATCACCGACACCGGAATCCGGGAGTGCTGGGACAGGTAGCGCAGGTGCTCGCCCATCTCCGCCGGGCCGGTGGAACAGTTCAGCCCGATCAGGTCGATGCCCAGTGGCTCAATCGCGGTGAGCGCGGCGCCGATCTCGCTGCCCAGCAGCATTGTGCCGGTGGTTTCCACCGCCATGTGGCAGATGATCGGGACCGATCGGCCCAGCTCGGCCATTGCCCGCTTCGCGCCGATCACCGCCGCCTTCACCTGGAGCAGGTCCTGGCACGTCTCGATGATCAGCGCATCGGATCCGCCGGCGATCAGACCAACAGCGTTCTCCTGGTAGGCGTCCCGCAGCACGGCGTACGCGGCGTGCCCAAGGGTGGGCAGCTTCGTGCCCGGCCCGATCGAGCCCAGGACGAAGCGCGGCTGCTCCGGTGTCGCGTACGCGTCGGCGGCGGTGCGGGCCAGCCGGGCGCCAGCCTCGGACAGCTCACGGATGCGCCCGCCAATGCCGTACTCGTCCAGGTTCGCGAGGTTTGCGCCGAACGTGTTGGTCTCCACGCAGTCTGCACCCACGGCCAGATATGCCTCGCGCACGGCACGGACAGCGTCCGGCCGAGTCACGTTGAGGATTTCGTTGCAGCCCTCCAGCCCATCGAAGTCATCGAGAGTCAGGCCTGCCGCGTGCAACATGGTCCCCATCGCCCCGTCGGCGACGGGGATCCGGTCGACCAGCGCGTCGAGCACGGAGATCACCACAACTTCAGGTTACTGCGACCACACGGGGTGTGGTCGATCCCCGGGCTGCCGGGTCCCACCTGGGGTATCCAGCACCCGCTGCCCCGTTAGCGCCCGAGTGTTTGTTTCGTCGCTTGCCAGATCGGCGCGGCCGACGGTCCGGTTCCCACCCCTGGCACGTAGGCTGACGGACGTGAGGGACTACAGCGACGCCACGACACATGGTGGCTGGCCGATCGGGCACCTGCCCGGCACCGCCCCGACGGGCGGGACGAGGTGACCGCGTGACCGAGTTCGACGGACTGCCGGTCCTGCGGTCCCCCGTAGCCATCGCCGCCTTCGAAGGTTGGAACGACGCCGCCGATGCCTCGACGGCCGTCGTCGAACACCTGGAACAGGTGTGGCAGGCCCGGCCGGTGACCGAGCTGGATCCGGAGGACTTCTACGACTTCCAGGTCAGCCGCCCCACGATCGCGATGTCGGCGGGCGAGACCCGACGGGTGGAGTGGCCCACCACTCGATTCATGGCCGCCAGCCCGGCCGGTACCGAGCGGGATGTCGTGCTGATCCGCGGCATCGAGCCGAGCATGCGCTGGCGCACCTTCTGCGAGCAGGTGCTGGAGATTTGCCACAGCCTGGAGGTCGAACGGGTGGTGCTGCTCGGCGCGCTCCTGGCCGACGTGCCGTACACCCGACCGCTACCGATCAGCGGAAGCGCCTCCGACAAGGGCGCGGCAGAGCGCTTCCAGCTCACTCCCACCCGGTACGACGGGCCCACCGGCATTGTCGGGGTCCTGCACGACGCCTGCGCACGGGCCGAGGTGAACGCGGTGTCGTTCTGGGTGCATGTGCCGCACTACGCCAACAACCCACCCTGCCCCAAGGCGACCCTGGCCCTGCTGCACCGGGTCGAGGAGGTGCTGGATCTACCGGTGCCGATGGCGGACCTCGCCGAGGAGGCCGCCGAGTGGGAACAGCGGGTCCGGGGCGCCGCCGAGCAGGACGCCGAGCTCGGTGAGTACGTCCGCGAGTTGGAGGAACGGGTCGGCGACGCCGGCATCACCCCGCTGACCGGGGACGAGATCGCCCAGGAGTTTGAGAAGTACCTGCGCCGGCGCGGCGGCTCCGCCGGTCCTACCGCCGGCTCCTGGTAGCCCGTAGCGCACTGATCCTCGTGGCCCGCCACCTTCACCGGTGGCGGGCCACTGTTTGTCTGCCCCGGGTCGGTTGTGGACGGGAACCCACTCGCTACGGCATCCTAGGAACCTAGTTGATGACCGAGGAGGCTGGCATGCAGATCAACCCGGGAGCGGCCGAGTTCCCGCACCGACAGATCGCCGCGCAGATCAAGGCACAGGTGCGCCGCGGTGACTGGAGCCCCGGCGAGCGGCTACCCTCCATCCCGGCCATCGCCGAAATGTTCGGCGTCGCCAAGCAGACCGTGCAACGCGCCGTGGACCAACTCCGGGTCGAGGGCATCCTGATCACAAAGCCGGGCTCCGGCACGTACGTCCGCGGCACCCGACGCCGCCTGAACCGGCTCTCCCGGGGCCGGTACGGCGGCTTCCGCGGCTACCACACCGACCTCGCCGCCCGGTACCGGCAACAGCTCGTCTCCGTCGGACCCGCCCCCGCACCGCCCGAGGTCGCCGACGCCTTCGGCGTATCCGACGGCACCGAGCTGCTCTGTCGTCGGCACCTGGTCCGCGCCGAGGACTCCCCGGTGGAGGTCGGTGCCGCCTGGTTCCTACCGACCGACACCGCCGGCACCTCACTGGAGCGGGCCGAGGCGTTCGGCCGCCCGCTCTACCAGGAGGCCGAGGAAGCCACCGGCCGGCGGTACGCCACCGCGACCGACACAATCAGTGCCCGGCAGCCCAGCCGCGACGAGGCGGAGACCCTCCAGATCCGCCCCGACACCCCGGTGCTACACCTGCTGCACGTCGCCTACGACGAGCGCCGTAAACCGATCGAGGTCGCCCAGGCCACCTGGCCCGGACCGGTCACCACCCTGACCGAGGCGTACCGGATCCCGGCCCCGGCGACCGAACCGGATCCGGGCCCGGGGCTCGTCCTGGGCTGATGGCGAGGCCACCCGCGCCGAGTAGGCCACCTTCCGGCCGTCGGACTGCCCAGTAGGTCACAGCCGGACGCCGAGCAAGGCGTCCAGTGCCCGGGAGAAGAGCGCGGGTGCCGTCGGGTCATCGCCGGCACCGCGGAGCGCCGCGTCCGCCCAGGAGTCCGCCAGCGCGAGCGCCCCCGGGGTGTCGAGATCGTCGGCGAGGCGCGCCCGAAGCGTGGCCAGAAACGCCTCCGCGGACGGACCGCCGGGCAACGCGGCAGCCCGCCGCCACCGGCCCAGCCGCTCCTGCGCGGTCACCAACAGCTCGTCGCTCCAGGAGCGGTCGCCGCGGTAGTGCCCGCTCATCAGGGCCAGCCGGACCGCCATCGGATCCACCTGGTCGGCTCGCAACCGGGAGACGAAGACCAGGTTGCCGCGGGACTTGGACATCTTCTCCCCGTCCAGGCCGATCATGCCGGCGTGCACGTAGTGCCCGGCGAACGGGGTCTGCCCGGTCAGCAGCTCGGCGTGGGCGGCCGAGCACTCATGGTGCGGGAAGATCAGATCATTGCCGCCACCCTGCACATCGATCTGCGCACCGAGCAGGTCCAGCGCGATCACGGTGCACTCGATGTGCCAGCCGGGGCGGCCCGGGCCCAGTTCCCCGCCGGGCCAGGACGGCTCGTCGGCGCGGGCACCACGCCACAACAGCGGATCGAGCGGGTCGCGCTTACCGGCCCGATCCGGGTCACCACCGCGCTCCGGGAAGACCGCCAGCATCTGGTCCCGGCTCAGGTGGGACTCGTACCCGAACCGGGGCGCGGCCGCGATGTCGAAGTAGACATCGCCGGTACCGTCCTCGAGCCGGTAGGCAGCGCCCTCCTTCATCAGGGTCAAGACCCGCTCGGCGATGTCCGGGATCGACTCCACCGCACCGACGTAGTGCTCCGGCGGGAGGATCCGCAGCGCCGCCATGTCCTCCCGGAACAGCGCGGTCTCCCGCATCGCCAGGACCTTCCAGTCCTCGCCGTCCCGAGCGGCCCGCTCCAGCAGCGGATCATCGATATCGGTGACGTTCTGCACGTACGTCACGTCCCGCCCCGCGTCCCGCCACACCCGCTGGATCAGGTCGAAGGTGATCATGGTAGCAGCGTGCCCGAGGTGGGTGGCGTCATACGGGGTGATGCCGCAGACGTACATGGTGCCGGTGCCGGCCGGCGCGCTGGCGGCCACGCCCCGCCGGGCCGAGTCAAACAACATCAGCGGCCCGCCCTGGCCCGGCAGCCGCGGCACCTCGTGTCCCGCCCAAGAGTCCATGACCGCCAGCCTAACCAGCCGTCGGCGGGCTCCGGGGAACACGAGAGGTGACTAACGTGACAGCCGCTCACATGGGTGGCCACGGCGTCGCCGGCCACTGACGTGACGGCAACGGGAATCGTCCTGCGGCCCGCAGCCGCCCGATCCGGGAAGCCACCGCGGCGACTTCGCTGACCGTGAGGTGCGCGGCGAGAGCACCGCCCAGCTCCCCGGCGACCGCGCCGGCGAGTGTCGCGAGCACCTCCGCCACGTCCGCCGGCAGCTCGCGGCCCGCCCAGCCCCACAAGACCGTGCGCAGCTTCTCCTCCGCATGGAAGCTGACCCCGTGATCCACGCCGTGGATTCGGCCGTCCGGGCCGACCAGAACATGTCCACCCTTGCGGTCGGCGTTGTTGATAACCGCGTCCAGCACCGCCAGCCGGGCGAGCCGCGGGTCGTCGGCGTGCGCCAGGGCGTACGGGATGCCCTCCTCGTCCCGGGCCGCGGCCACCGCCAACCACCGGGACGGCAGTTTGTCGGTCGGGACAAACCCGACCAGTGGCTCCGGCTCCACCGGTCCGTCGATCCACAGCTGACAGGAGCCGGGGCCGAGCGGCCCGTCGCGCAGCACCGTCGGCGGCACCAGGTCCCATCCGGTGGCCGCCGACACCAGGTACGCGGCGACCTCACGCCCGGCGAGATTGCCATCTGGAAAGTCCCAGAGCGGCCGCTCACCCCGCACCGGCTTGTAGACACAACGCGCGGTCATCCCGTCCAACGTCAGGACCGCGCGGAGCGTCGTGTTCGAGGCGTCCACCAGCCGCCCCTCCAACTCGAGCGCACCCTCCCGAAGCAGCCGAAGCACTTGATCGCCGTCCTGGCGCGGCTGGTGCCACTCCCGGCTCCGGTGCAGCTCAGATGAGGTCACCGGTGGTAGCCGTTGTGGCGCGGGCAGAGGTGACCGACCGGGTCGAGGGGCTGGCCGCAGAGCGGACACGGCGGCCGGCCCGCGTTTACCACCCGCCGGGCTCGTCCAATGAACTCCCGGGTCGCCTCCGGGGTCAACCGCACCCGCAGCCGGTCCAGGTCGTCGGCGGGCTCCTCGTCGTCCGACTCTTCCAACTCGACCTCAGCCGCCGCCTCGGCAGCCCCAACCTCAGCCTCGGCCTCGCCGACCGCGATCGCCTCGATCACGACCGTCTCCGTGTCCACGTCGAAGGCCAGCCCCAGGGTGCCGACCCGGAACTCCTCGTCGACAGGCGCATCCAGCGGGTCGTTGTCCCCACCGACCGGGCCGGTCTCCGGCAGCTTCACCCCAAACCGCCGTTGCGCCTCGGAGAGCAACTCCTCAAGTTTCTCCGCCAGCAGTGAGACCTGGACCTTCTCCAGGGCGACGCTGACCAGCCGGCCACCGCCACGGGCCTGGAGAAAGAACGTGCGATCTCCCGGCGGCCCGACGGTTCCGGCGACGAACCGCTCCGGCGGCTCGAAGGCGTGCACCTGGTGGGTCATACCTCGACCCTATCCGGCGCACCCGCACGGCGCGCACCCCACCGACCGGAATCGCCGCGCGGCGCCTCCGCGCCGCGACGACCCCTCGGTCCCGCCGTGGCCGCCCGGGCCGCGTTGCCCCTCGCCAGCGCCGACGCGACCGCCGGAACGGGTCAGGCCCCTGCCCCGGCGCCGCCCCCGATCGTGGCGTCCGAGTCCGCGGTACGGCGCTTCCGCCCACCCCGCTTCGGCGGAGGCGGGACCAATGCGGTCAGATCGCCACCGGTGTCGTTGAGCCGCACCAGGAACGGACGCAGCGGGGTGTAGCGGATCGCCGTGACCGAGGCCGGATCCACGATGAGCCGCTGGAAGAGGTCCAGGTGCAGGCCGAGCGCGTCCGCCACGATCGCTTTGATCACGTCGCCGTGGGTGCAGGCCAGCCAGACCGCATCCGGCCCGTGCTCCGCGCTCACCCGAGCGTCCCAGGTGCGCACCGCGGCCACCGCCCGGGCCGCCATGCTCGCCATCGCCTCCCCACCCGGGAAGACCGCCGCGCTGGGATGCTGCTGCACGACCGGCCAGAGCGCGTCCTTCGCGAGCTGTTTCAGCGGCTGCCCCTCCCAGCTGCCGTACCCGCACTCGGTCAGCCCCTCCTCCACCACCGGCACGGCCTCGGGCAACGCCCGCTCCAGGGTCTGCCGGCAACGGACCAACGGGCTGGTCACCACGGTCGGGCAGGAAAGCAGCCGGAGCCGCTCGCCGACCGCGGTGGACTGGGTGCGGCCGGTCTCGTCCAGCTCGACCGGCTGCCGACCGGCCAGCCCGCCGGCAGCGTTCGCGGTCGTCCGGCCGTGTCGCAAGAGCAGTAGGATCGCCACGGTGACCACCCTAGGGCCTGCCCCACCCTGGCCCGCCGACGTGCTCCGGGCCGGTGCCGCACCCGGGCGCGTCGGCGCGAGGGTCAGGTGGCGCTGACCGTGCCGGTCATCAAGAGGGCAAGCACCAGCGTTCCCAACGCCACCCGATACAGAACGAAGATGTACAGGGTGTGGTGCGCCACGTAACGCAGCAGCCAGGCGATGGCCGCGTAACCCACGGCGAAGGCGAGCACCGTGGCCACGATCATCTGGGCCCCGCTCGGCACCGAGGTCCCCGGCGCGGCCGGCGCGAAGACGTCCCCGAGGCTGACGATGCCCGACATGACCACCGCCGGAATGGCCAGCAGGAACGAGTATCGGGCCGCGGTCGCCCGGGTCAGGTTGAGCAGCAGGCCGGCGGTGAGCGTTCCCCCCGACCGGGACACACCGGGGATCAGCGCCATCGCCTGTGCGAAACCCATCACCACGCCGTCGCGCATCCGGAAGTTCTGCAGCGTCCGCGTCTGCCGGCCCCAGTACTCGGCGAACGCCAGCACGAAGGCGAACAGGATCAGGGTGCTGGCGACCAACCACAGGTTCCGCGCGGTCTCCCGGATCTGGTCCTTGAACAAGAGGCCGAAAACGCCGATCGGAATCGAGCCGACGATGACGTACCAGCCCATCCGGTAGTCAAGGCTGCTGCGCACCGACCGATCCCAGATGCCGACAACCCAGGTACGGGTGATTCGCCAGATGTCCTTGGCGAAGTAGAGGAGTACCGCCGCCTCGGTGCCGAGCTGGGTGACGGCCGTGAACGACGCCCCGGCGTCCTGCTCGAAGAAGATCGCTGAGGTGACCCGCAGATGGCCCGACGAGCTGATCGGCAGGAATTCGCTCAGGCCCTGCACGATGCCCAGGACAATGGCCTCGACCCAGGTCACTCCCCGACTCCCGCGAGATCCAGCGCCTCGGCGACGGTCCGAAGGGTCTGCACGCCGCTGTCCCGATCGGCCACGAAGAGGGTCACCGACAGCGTGGTGACGCCGGCAGCGGCGAACTCCCGCATCCGATCGGCGATGCGCTCCTTCGGGCCGAGCAGCGAGGTGCGGTCAATCAACTCCAGCGGCACCGCGGCGGCCGCGTCGCGGTGCCGCCTGGCGAGGTACAAATCCTGCACCTCGCGCGCGGCCTCGCCGTACCCCATCCGGGTGGCGAGCTGATTGTAGAAGTTCTGCTGCCGGCTGCCCATGCCACCGAGGTAGAGCGCGGCATACCAACGGACCAGTTCGGCGCAGTTGGCGACATCGTCACCGATCACCACCGGCACCGAGGGAACCACATCGAAGCCGGACAGCTCCTTCCCGGCGCGGGCCCGACCGGCGCGGATCGCAGCGAGCTGCTCCGCGGCGAACTCCGGCGCGTAGAAGACGGCGAGCCAGCCGTCGGCGATCTCGCCGGCGAGTTCCAGGTTCTTCGGACCGACGGCGGCCAGGTAGGTCGGGATGTACTCCCGGGGCGGGTGGAAACCCAGGCGCAGCGCCTTGCCCGGGCCCTCGGGCAGCGGCAGGGTGTAGAAGTCGCCGGTGTAGGCGACCTCCTTGCGGGCCACCGCCAGCCGAACGATGTCGACGAACTCACGGGTCCGGGCGAGCGGGCGACCGAACCGTACGCCGTGCCAGCCCTCGGAGACCTGCGGACCGGACACCCCCAGGCCGAGCCGGAACCGGCCACCGGAGAGCGCGTCGATGGTCGCGGCGGTCATCGCGGTCATCGCCGGCGTACGGCCGGGAATCTGCATCACCGCGCTACCCAGCTCGATCCGTTTGGTCTGGCCGGCCATCCAGGCGAGCATGCTCGGCGAGTCGGAGCCGTACGCCTCCGCCGCCCACACCACCGTGTAGCCGAGCCGGTCCGCCTCCTGGGCCAGAGCCAGATGGTCGGCGGGTGTGCTCCACGCCGTCTGGTAACCGAGGCTGAGCCCGAGTCGCACTAGTCCTCCCCCATTCACACCACCGGTCGCATCAGGTTACGCAACACCATCGCCACCCTCGATCACCGGCTCACGCAAACAGCGCCGGCAGCGAGGTACCCGAGGAAGCGCGGCGACGAACAGGCGGCAGACTGGACGGCAGCGAGGATATCGGTGCGACCCGTGATGGAAATAAGATTCAACCATGCAACAGCGACCGCTCGGCCGAAGCGGGCTGGCGGTTTCGCGGCTCGCGCTCGGCACCATGACCTGGGGCCGGGACACCGACGCCGACGATGCGGCGGCCCAGCTGAAAGGTTATCTCGACGCTGGCGGCAACCTGGTCGACACCGCCGACGTCTACGGTGACGGTGACGCCGAATCGGTCATCGGCTCGCTGCTCGGCACCCTGGTCCCCCGCGAGGAACTGCTGATCGCGACCAAGGCGGGGCTACGCCCGGGCCACGACCGGCGCCGCGACGGCTCCCGTGGGCACCTACTACGCACCCTGGACGCGTCCCTGCGGCGGCTCGGCACCGACCACGTCGACCTGTTCCAGGTACACGGGTATGACCCGGACACGCCGCTGGAGGAGACCCTCGCGGCGCTGGACCACGCGGTCGCCAGCGGGCGGGTCCGGTACGTCGGCGTCGCCAACTTCGCCGGCTGGCAAACCGCCCGTGCCGCGGCCTGGCAGGCGGCCTGGCCCGGCCGCTCCCCGGTGGTCGCCGCCCAGGTGGAGTACTCGCTGCTGGAACGCGGCATCGAGCGGGAGGTGCTACCGGCCTGCGCGGCTCTCGGGCTGGGGGTGTTGCCCTGGTCACCGCTGGGGCGGGGAGTCCTGACCGGCAAGTACCGAAACGGCCGACCAGCGGATTCTCGGGCGGCCTCACCGCACTTCGAGCGGTTCGTCGCGACCTACCTGGAACCGCGCTGCTCCAGCATCGTGGAAGCGGTTGCCACCGCCGCCGGCGGCCTCGGCGTCTCCCCGCTGGAGGTCGCGCTGGCCTGGATCCGGGACCGGCCCGGGGTCGTCGCGCCGATCCTCGGCGCGCGCACGGTGGGGCAGTTACTCGGCGCCCTCCAGGTCGAGCAGATGACCCTGCCGGAGGAGATCAGAACAGCCCTCGACGACGTCTCCGCCGTCCCGGTCGGCTACCCGGAGCGCGACGGCTGACTCCGGGCCGGGGCACCCCTTTTGGCCTGGGATAACCGGGCCGGCCAGGGTGCCTGCGGGGTGGCGCCGGGCGGGGCGGATGGGCAGCATGGGGCCATGGACTACGAATACGCGCCGCTACGGTTGCCCCCGAACGTTGACCGGCTGACCGCGGCCGCGCAGCTCGCCATCCAGGCAGAGTTCTCCGGCTGGGAGTTGGCCCGGGTCCGGCTGTTCCGGGATGGGACCCGGCAGGTCGTGCTGCGCCGTCGCCGGATCAGCCCGCCACCGCCCGGCCTCTCCTACTAGCCGCCGGGGCGGGTCCCGCACCGGGTGACGGTCGAGATACCGGTGAGCGGCGGCCAGGGCGACCGCGCTGATCCAAGGAAAACCACTACTCGCCCGCTCGTCGCCACTGACGCGTGCCACGAAGGCCCCGAGCCCGGACCCGGCCCGCTCGCGCAGAACCTCGCGTACGTCAGCTACACCTCGGGCTCCACCGGGCAGCCCAAGGCCGTCCAGGCAGTCTGACCGAGGTCACTGGCGTCGAGCACCTTGTCGACATCCATCTGGATACTGACAACACAGGACAATTGATGGGGCCAGCAGGAGGACGGCGCGGGTCTCGTCGGTGGCAGCACCTACCACCACACACCGCGGGACAACCTCAGAGGATGGTTGTACGGTCCGCCGACGTCAGAGCGGGGAAGCGCTGGCGGACGTGGGTGGGGGTGAGGGGGACCTCCTCGGCAAGCATGTCGAGGAAGGCGTGGGCGATGGGGTCGGGCTGGCTGCGGGTGTACGCGGTCAGGGGGCGCAGCAGCGCGGGGTCCGGGCGGAGCAGCGCTGCCTCGAAGTGGGGAGGAACAGTGTTTCCAGGGACGAGCGCCAGGCCCAGCCCGGCGGCGGCGAAGTTGACCGCGAACGGCGCCTGCTGGGTGCGCACGGTGATCCGGGGCTGGAAGCCCGCGGCGGCGCAGGCCCGGTCGAGGAGCTGCGCCAGGCCGCTGTCGGGGGTGAAGTGCACCCATTCCCGCTCGGCGACCTCGGCGAGGCGGACCGTGCCGCCGGGGGCCGTGGCCAGGGGGTCGTCGGGGTGGGTGACCAGGAAGAACTCCTCCGCGCCCAGGTGCCGGACGGTGCCCTCCCCAGTGGGCGGGGGCGGGCCGATGGCGATGTCGGCCTCTCCGTCCGCCATGGCGGCGGCGAGTTCGGTGGTGTGCCGGTGCTCGAACAGGGTGACGCGCACATCGGGGTGGCGGGTGCGCCAGAGCGCCAGCGCCGTGGGCAGGATGCCGTAGCTCACCGAGTAGAGCGTGGCCAGCTGAAGCTCGCCCGAGGCGACTCCGGTGGCGCGCCGGGCCGCGGTGACGGCCCGGCGGGCGTCGGCCAGGGCCGCTCGGGCGGACGGCAGCATCGCCCGACCGGCGGCGGTCAACCGCAGGCCGCGGGGCAGGCGTTCCAGGAGGCGACCGCCCATCTCCTTCTCGAGGGCGTGGAACTGGTGCGACAGCCCGGGCTGGGTGATGTTGAGCAGGGCGGCGGCCTGGGTGAAGGACCCCTCGTCGACGATCGTCACGAAGTACTCGAGCTGACGCAGCGTAGCCATGCACCCAGCTTATCGAGCTATGAAAATCCTGCCATTGGACGCATGACACGCGGTGGGGTGCCCGCTGGGTTGTCCACGAACCACGCCCGATCTCCAAGGCGACCACGAACGAGTACGGCCAGGACGATCCGCCGTCAGCGGCCCGCGCTATCGCTGATCATCCCGCAGCCCCTGGTCCTGATCTTCTTTCCTCGACAAGAAGAGCGATCAACCAAGGGCTGCGGCCGTGATCAGCCAGGGTCGATACCACCCAACCCCGGGTTAGAGATCACGTTAGTGGGTGCGGTCGTACTCCTCGTCGTCCAGCTCGAGGAAGGGGTGCTCGTCGAGCCGGCCGACCAGCCGGTCCTCGGCGGCGGGCTGGAACGGACCCACCGGGTCGTCATCGTCGAAGGCCTCGAGATCGACCGCGGCGTCAACCTCACTGACCATGACGACGCCGTCCATCGGCTCCAGCTCCGGCACGTCCAGTGCGGCGAGCGATCCGTCCCCGCTCTGCAACAGCTCCAGGACCGCCTCGCCGACCCCCTCGACAGGTGCCGGCTCGTCCGCGTCGGGGGTCTCCGCCCGCCGGGCCGACGTGGCTGCCCGGATCAGCGCCGAGACGCTCGGCACCCGGTAGTCCCGACGCTGTCGTACCGAGATGACGTGTGGGTGGCTGTCGGTGGCCGGCGAGCCGTCGGGGCTGGTGAAGCGCTCGTCGGCCTCCTCCGGGTCGATCGCCTGCACATCCCAGGGAGTAACCTCGCCGAAGGCATCCATCAGCTGCTCGTCGTAGGCGTACGAGGCGTTGTTCAACGCGACGTACGCCTGCCAGACGGCATCGTCGTCGATTCGGCCCTGCGCGGCGCGCACGGCGGCCAGGTGGTGGCGGGCCGCCTCGATGACGCGTTCGAGGGCAGGGTCCAGCTCACCATGCTGGTCGATCATGTAAGGCGTCCCTTCGGTGTTCGGAAGGCGCCGCGCCGAAGTACGGAAGCGGCTCAGCAGTTGCGGAGGAACCGGTCGAGAACCCGCACGCCGAACTGTAGTCCGTCCACTGGAACCCGCTCGTCGATGCCATGGAACAGCGCGGAGAAGTTCAGGTCGGCGGGGAGGCGCAGCGGCGCGAAGCCGAAACAACGGATACCCAACCGCGTGAAAGCCTTCGCGTCGGTGCCACCGGAGAGCATGTACGGCACCGGCCGGGCCCCCGGGTCCTCGGCGCGCAGCGCGGCGGAGATCGCCTCGACCAGGGCGCCATCGAAGGTGGTCTCCAGCGCGGGCTGGCGCTGGAGATACTCGATCTCGATGTCCGGGCCGACCAACCCGCGCAGTTGCCGCTCCAACAGCTCCGACTGACCGGGCAAACTCCGGCAGTCGATGGTGGCGCTGGCCCGTCCGGGGATGACGTTGTCCTTGTAGCCCGCGGCGAGCCGGGTGGGATTGGCCGTGTTGCGGATGGTCGCCCCAACCAGGTTGGCGATCGGGCCGAGCTTGCCGATGGCCGCCTCCGGGTCGTCCGGGTCCAGCTCAATGCCGAGCGCCTCGGACACCTCACGGAGGAACGCGCGTACGGTGTCGGTAACGACGACCGGGAAGCGGTGCTGGCCGATCCGGGCGACCGCTGCGGTGAGGGCGGTGACGGCGTTGTCGTCGTGCACCATCGAGCCGTGCCCCGGCCGCCCCCGGGCGTGCAGCCGCAGCCAGTCAATGCCCTTCTGCGCGGTCTCGATCAGATACAGCCGCTGGTTCTCGTTCACCGAGTACGAGAAACCCCCGACCTCGCCGATGCCTTCGGTGCAGCCCGCGAAGAGGTCGGGGTGGTGCTCCACCAGGAAGTGCGCCCCGTACTCACTGCCGGCCTCCTCATCGGCGGTGAAGGCGAGCACCACATCCCGGGGCGGCCGGATCCCGCTGCGCTGCCAGTGCCGCACCACCGCGAGCGTCATCGCGTCGAAGTCCTTCATATCGATCGCACCGCGACCCCAGAGGTAGCCGTCCCGCAGCTCACCCGAGAACGGATGCACCGACCACTCGTCTGCCTCGGCCGGCACCACGTCCAGGTGGCCGTGGACCAGCAGGCCGGGTCGGGTCCGGTCGGTGCCGGGGATCCGGGCGACCAGGTTGGCCCGGCGGGGCGCGGACTCGTAGAGCACCGAGTCGATGCCGACCTCGGCGAGCTTCTCAGCCACGTACTCGGCCGCCCGGCGCTCCCCGACGCTGGTGTCGGTGTCACCGGTGTTGGTGGTGTCGATGCGCAGCAGATCCTGGCAGAGGTCGATGACCTCGTCGGTGGGCGCGGGGTGGGCGACGTCGCTCCTCATCGCTCCTTGATACCAGGAGAGCGGCCAGGGTGGGGTGGCGCCGGATCTGGTCCACGGGGTGCGAACGCCGTGCCGCCGGGTAACAGACGGACATGACCGACCTATACCCCGCCGCCGATGACCGCGAGACACTGCGGCAGGCAGCCGCCGCGCACACCGCCGCCACCCGGGACGTGGAGCTCTTCCTGCGCCGGCTACCGGCGGTTCCCGCGCCGGCGGACGTCACCGAGTACGCCAACCTGCTCACCCGGGAACGGCAGACCCGCGCCGACCAGGAGGCCGCCGCCGATGCGGCGGGCCTGACGATCACCAGTCTGGAGCCCGGTGCGTAGTGATCCCTCGGGGTGGGTGCTGGTGAACCCGAAGCCGGCACCCCACCCCACCCGATCGGAAGCGGTCAGCGTTCCACCAGGACGTCGTGGCCCAAATCCAGCAGGGCATGCCGCCACTGGTCATCGGCGTTGCCGCGCGCGGGCTTCGCCGCCAGCAGGTTCTCGATCTCGTCGACCGTGTCCCGCATCGTCTCGATGTCGTCCCGGGTCAGGTCCACCTTGCGTTTGGTGAGCACCCGCAGGATGCGCCGGCCCGGCTCGGGCAGGCCGAGGTCGGGGTCCGGGCCGAACGTCTCCTCGCCGGAGCCCCGGGTGAGCAGCCACTGCCGCAGCTTCTCGGACGGCACGTTGACCCGCTCGTGGAAGCCCTCCCAGAGCTCCTCCACCTGCGGATCGAGCCGCTGCTCGCGTACCATCAGCCCTCCTCTCGCCGGCCGTCGGTCGCCGCCGGGTCCGGCTCGCCGGTCCCGACCTGCCCCGGGCCCTCAGGTGGCACCTGCACCCGGGCGGGGTTCGCGGTCGGTGCGGCGACGATCGGCTCGGTCCGTTCGGTGTTGTCCTGGTTCTCATCGGGTACGGTCATCTCCGCCTCCCGGCGCTCAACGGGGATGCGTGGTGGTAGCCGCGGTGTAGCCGCCGTCCTCGGCGACATCGATGGTGAGCTCGCCGTCACGGGCGTCCACAACCACCCGTTGACCCGGCGACACCGCGGACTCCAGCAGCATCCGGGACAACTGGTTGTCCAACTCGCGCTGAATGACCCGCCGCAGCGGGCGGGCCCCGAACTCGGGCTGGTAGCCGTGCTCGGCGAGCCAGTCAATGCCGGCGCTGGTGATCTCGACGTCGACATCCTGCGCGTGCAACCGACGGCGGGTCTCCGCCAACAGCAGCTCGGTAATCTGCCGCAGTTGCTCCGCCTCCAGCCGGCGGAAGATGATGATCTCATCGATGCGGTTCAGGAACTCTGGACGGAAGTTCTCCTGGAGTCGGCGCAACAGGCGGTCGCGGAGTTCGTCGTTCTCCCCACCGGCCGCCCCGGTGCCGAAGCCGACTGCCCGCTGGGTGCCGGTAATCAGCTCCGAGCCGAGGTTACTCGTCATGATCAAAACGGTGTTCTTGAAATTCACCGTCCGGCCCTGGCTGTCGGTGAGCCGGCCGTCGTCGAGCACCTGGAGCAGGATGTTGAACACATCCGGGTGCGCCTTCTCGATCTCGTCCAGCAGCACCACCGCGTACGGGCGGCGCCGCACCGCCTCGGTGAGCTGCCCGGCCTCCTCGTATCCGACGTAGCCGGGCGGTGCGCCGACCAACCGGCTGACCGTGTGCCGCTCCTGGAATTCGCTCATGTCGACCCGTACCATCCGGTCGGCCTCGCCGAACAACGCCTCGGCAAGCGCCCGGGCCAACTCGGTCTTGCCGACGCCGGTGGGGCCGAGGAAGAGGAAGCTACCCATCGGCCGGTCCGGGTCCGCCAACCCGGTCCGCGAACGGCGCACCGCCTCGGAGACCGCGTTGACCGCGTCGTCCTGACCCACGACCTTCTCGTGTAGGTGCCCCTCCAGCCGCAGTAGCCGATCCCGTTCCTCCTCGGTGAGCTGCGCAACAGGGATGCCGGTGGCCCGGGAGACCACCTCGGCGATCTCGTGCGGCCCCACCTGCGGCACGTGGTTGGCGCTACCCTCGTCGCCGCGAACCCGGCGGATCTGGGCCTCCAGGTCGGCGATCTGGTCGCGCAACGTGGAGGCCTTCTCGTACTGCTCGTCGGCGACGGCCTGCTCCTTGTCGCGGCGTACCTCGTCGAGCTGGGTCTCCAACTCACGTACGTCCGAGTCCGGGGTACGGGTGCGCAGCCGGACTCGCGCGCCCGCCTGGTCGATCAGGTCGATCGCCTTGTCCGGCAGGTAGCGGTCGGTGACGTAGCGATCGGAGAGCTCCGCGGCGACGACCAGCGCCTCGTCGGTGAAGCGGACCTGGTGGTGCGCCTCGTAGCGGTCGCGAAGGCCACGCAGGATGGCCACCGTGTCGTCGACTCCCGGCTCGGGCACGAAGACCGGCTGGAAGCGGCGGGCCAGCGCGGCGTCCTTCTCGATGGTCCGGCGATACTCGTCCAGCGTGGTTGCGCCGATCACCCGCAGCTCACCGCGGGCCAGCGCCGGCTTGAGCATGTTGGACGCGTCCATTCCGCCCTCGCTGCCGGCCCCACCCGCCCCGACCAGGGTGTGAATCTCGTCGAGGAAGACGATCAGCTTTTCGCGATGGGCCCGGATCTCGTCAATGACCTTCTTCAGCCGCTCCTCGAAGTCACCCCGGTAGCGGGTACCGGCGACCAGGCCGGCCAGGTCGAGTTGGATGACCCGCTTGCCGAGCAGGGTCTGCGGCACGTCGCCGTCGCAGATCCGCTCCGCGAGCCCCTCCACGATGGCGGTCTTGCCGACACCGGCCTCACCGATCAGCACCGGGTTGTTCTTGGTCCGCCGGGACAGAATCTCGACTGCCTGCTCGATCTCGTCGGCCCGGCCGATGACCGGGTCGATCTGATCGTTCTGGGCGAGCTCGGTGAGATCCTGCCCGTACTGGTCGAGGGTGGGGGTGCCCCGATCCGGCCGCGGCCCAGTGGTCGGGCCCCGGTCAGCACTCGCCGCCTGCAACGACTCCGGCTGGATCCGGCCGGCGGCGAGCATCCGGCCGGCGGGCGACTCCGGGTTCAGCGGCAACGCCATCAGGATGTGCTCCGGCCCGATGTAGTTGGCGCTCATGGCGCGGGACAGCTGGTGGGCATCGAGCAGTGCCCGCTTGGCGGCGGGGGTGAGGGACAGGTTCGGCGGGACCTCGCCCCCGGGCGCCCCCTCGCCCCGGCCGCCAAGCGCGTTGAGCAGGGTGTCGGGTTCGGCACCGGCTCTTTTGACCAGCTCGCGCAGGGACTGCCGTTGCAGCGCCGCCCAGAGCAGGTGGTCGGTGTCCAGGTCGGTGCTGTGCCGCTCAGCCGCCCGACGTGCGGCGTCGGCGAGCATCTCCCGCGCGTCGGCGGTCATCAGCCGGGTAATGTCGACCCGGTGCGCGGGTCGGCGCCCACCCTCGCTCCGGCCGAAGTACCGGGCCAGGAACTCGTCCCATGGGTCGGAGCCGAAGTCGCCGGGTCCCATATCTGTCTCCTCCGCTGCTCGGCGCGGCACGGTCGCCAGGGGCTACCCGGCAGTCGTCTGGACAAACTCCGCCGGCTGGCCACCAGGGTTGCCCGGACGCGGGTGGACCGGGTGGCAGGCTGGCGGCATGAACGGGACACCGCTGCTGATCGTGGACGCCGCCAATGTGGTGGGCTCCCGGCCGGACGGCTGGTGGCGGGACCGGGTCGGGGCGACCACCCGACTGCGGGACAGCCTCACCGGCCTGCCCGATTCCGGGGTACCACCGGAGCTGCCGCCCCCGGTCGAGGTGGTGCTGGTGGTTGAGGGTGCGGCGCGCGGGGTGCCGCCGGTGCCGGGGGTACGGGTGGTGGCGGCCCAGCAGTCCGGCGACGACGCGGTGGTGGACCTGGTCACCGCCGACCCGCAGCGCCGCCGGGTCGTCATCACCGCCGACCGGGAGCTGCGAGAACGCGTGCTCCGGCGGGGCGCCGAGGTACGTGGGCCACGCTGGTTGACCGGCCACTGAGCGCATCCCCGCGCATCCGGGTGGTCGGCCTCCCCGCGCTTCTGGGTGACAACCACTCAGGGGGGCTGAATACTGGCGGGGAGGATGTTCTCTCCTGGTGCCGATAGGCTCTAATGGAGGCCTCCCCTTGCCCCAGGAGGTTCCGTCGTGGCGAGCGTCGCCGAGCTCAAGGCAGCCATCGATGTCGCGCTCCAACAGATCGGTGACGGCCAGAAGGCTGTGCACGCTGCCGGTGAGCAGCTGGCCGAGGCGCAGCAGACGCTGGCCGGCGCGTTGGAGGGCAGCGGACACGAAACGGTGGAGGCGGCCCAGGCCTCGCTGACCCAGGCCGGGCAGGAGTTGGAGGAGTGCCTGGCGGCCACACTCGTCGCGGTCGAGCAGGCCCAGCTGTACGTCGCGACCCTCTGAGCGCCGCCGTGTCCATCGTCGAAGATCTCGGCGCGCAGGTGCGTGCCGCCAGCGATCACCTGCCGCTCGGCCAACTCGCCGAGGCGCTCGACCGGTTCGGGCTGGCCGCCGAGCGGCTGCGCTGGGTACGCCAGGAGTCCGCCAACCCGATGGGGGTGCCGGAGCTGTCCAGCGCCGTCGAACACGCCGAGTCCGCCGGCTACGCGCTGCGCGTCGCCCAGGAGCAGCTGACGGCGTACCTGGCCATGATCGGGCTGGCGGCCGACGACTCACCCGCCACCCGTACCGCCCCCGACCGGCAACCGGCACACGATGCTCCCCGTGGTGCCACGCCACCGACGACGGCCACTGTCCCGCCGAGCCCGACCGCCGCACCCCGCTGGTGGGCAGTCCGGGTTACCGAGCTGACCGGTGGCAGCGGCGGGTCGGAGCCACCGGATGGGGCGATCGCCGACTCCGGCGAGCTGCTGCGCCGAGTCGTCCAGGAGGTCCGCGCCGGCGACCGGGAACGACTCCGCGCCGAGCTGGGCCGCGCCCACGCCGACGTGGGGTTGGGGTTGGCCGCACTGGCCCCTCCCCTGCTGCGGGAACTGGCCGGGGAGTTCCTTGGGCACCCGCCCCGGGCCGAGGACCTGCCGCGGCTCCGCCAAGTCCTGGCCAGCCGGACCCGCGACCTACTGCCGGGCCTGCCCGCGCCGGTGGTGGAGACACTGTTGGCCCGGGTCTGCCGGATGCCGCCGCCGCGCCGGGAGGACGCCGAACAGCCACACGCTGCCGACCCGGCGGTCACCGCCGGGGTGCTGACCGGCGTCCTGCTCGACCGGCTCGGCCGCGAGCTACGCAGTGACCGGCTCCCGGCCGAGAGCCGGAGCGGGGCGACCACCCCGGGGCGCCCCGTGTCTCGACGAGGCGCCGATGGCTGACCGGCGGGCGCAGCTCGCGGCCCGGGTCCGGCAAACCCTCGGCGAGGCCCTCGGCGCGACACGGACCCGGCTGGCCGCGGCGCAGACCGAACTGGCCGCCGAACAAGGCCGACTCGACCGGGTCCGCCAGGCCGCCGCCGCAGTGCCCGCACGGGTCGGCGCCGAGCGAGACCGGCGCCTCGCCGAGATCGACTCCCAACACTCGGCCCGGATCGCCGAGCTGTCCCGGCGGGCGGCGGACGCGGCCCGCCGCGAGGCCCCGGGCGCGGCCACCACCGACTGGCCACAGTGGCACCCAACCCCCGCCCGCCGGACGGAGCTGCCCGGCCCACTACGGGTCGGCACGCTCGCCGTCCCGGACGGGGAGTCGGTGCCCGCGCTGGTGCCGCTACTCGACGCCGGGCACGTCGAGCTGACCGGCAGCGACCGGGTGGCGGGCGAGGCGGTGGTGGCCACGCTACTGCTCCGGGCGGTAGGCCGGGCCGACCCAGGCGCGGTCCGGTTGACCGGGTACGACCCGGAGCACCTCGGGGGCGGCCTGGCGGGTTTCGCGCCGCTGGGCACCGCCGGGCTGCTGACCTTCGTCGGACCAGGCGGGCTGAGCCGGCTCCTCGATGACCTCGTCGAGGAGATCCACCGGATCAACTCCACCGTTTTGGCAGGCGAGCACCGGTCCCTGCGTGAGCTGGCCACCGCCACCGGTCGGCGGCCAGAGCCGTGGCGGGTGGCGGTACTGCTCGGCGGGGAGGAGCCGTCCCGGCACGTACGCGGCCAACTCGATCGGGTGGTCCGCACCGGCGCGGCGTGCGGCGTGCACCTGGTGGTACGCGGCCTGACCCTGCCGGAGGACGCCCCCGTGGCCCGGATCCGCGTCGAACCGGGCCAGGTCGAGCTTGCCGGCGCACCGCCCATCACGCTCGACCCGGCGCCCCCGGCGCCCCTGATTACCGAGACCTGCCGGGGCGTCGCTGCCCGGGTCAACGCCGGCCCGGAACCGACGCCCTTCAACGATCTGCTACCACCGCCGGAGCAGATGTGGCGGGAGGACTCGGCGGCCGGCCTGATCGCGCCGATCGGCGAGGGAACGGACGGCCAACCGGCGCTGGTCACTATCGGTGACTATCCGCCGCACGCGCTGATCGGTGGCCCATCTGGCACCGGCAAGACAAACCTGATCTTCGCCTGGATCGGTGCGCTCGCCGCCCGCTACTCCCCGGCCGAGTTGGAGCTCTACCTGCTCGATTTCAAGGAGGGCGTCTCTTTCGCTCGGTTTGCGCAGGGTCGCCGCGACCCGAGCTGGCTGCCGCACGTTCGGCTGGTCGGCATCAACGTCAACACGGACCGGGAGTTCGGTCTGGCCCTGCTTCGCTTCCTCGCCGAAGAGCTACGCCGGCGCGCTGACGCGGCGAAAGAGTACGAGGTCACGAAGCTCGCCGAACTGCGCGCGGTGGACCCAGCCGGGCGCTGGCCGCGGATCGTCGCCGTGGTCGACGAATTCCAGATGCTGCTCGCCGGCCGCGACGCGGTCGCCCGGGAGGCCGCCGATCTCCTGGAGGACCTGGCCCGGCGCGGCCGCTCGCAGGGCATCCACCTGGTCCTCGCCTCGCAGGACGTCCGGGGAATCGAGGCGCTGTGGGGGCGGCCAGCCCTGGTCTCCCAGTTCACCCTCCGCATCGCCCTACCCAAGGCGCTCCGGATCCTCGCCGAGCGCAACGACGCCGCGCAGTCACTACCCCGCCACCACGCCGTGGTCAACGCCGAGTCGGGACTGGCCGAGGGGAACATGGTCGCCCGGATACCGTCGGCGAGCGACTGGGAGACGTGGAGCGAGCTGCAGCACCGACTCTGGCGGATGCGCCCGCCAGACGTCGCCCCGGCGCGGCTCTTCGATGGTGACGCGATCCCCCGGTTGACCGATGCCCCGGACTACCAGGCGCTCTGCGCACCGGAGACCGGGACGCCGCGAGCCCCGACGGCGTTACTCGGCGAAATCATCGACGTGCAGGCCCGCTCGGCAACGCTTCGGCTGCCGCGCGCGCCCGGGCGTAACCTCGCCGTGCTGGGCACCCGCGTTGACGAGGCGTGCGCCGTACTCGCCGCGGCTGGGCGGTCACTCGCCCGTCAGCACCGTCCCGGAACGGCGCGGTTCTCCATCGCCTGTCTGGACCCGGACGCCGACGCCGCCGCCCGGTCCCTCTACACCGACCTCGCCGACGATGCCGCCTGGTACGACGAGGAGAACGTAACCGAGCTGATGGCCGAGACCATCGCCGGGCTGGGCACACCCGGCGTCGGTGCCCCCCACTACCTACTGCTGTTCGCCGTTGACGCGGCGGCCGGCGCGCTCGCCGCCCGGGTTGGCGGCCAGACCGGGCTGGAGCAACTACGCCGCGTCCTGCATGACGGGCCGGAGCGGCGGACGCATGTGCTGGCCTGGTGGCGGGGAGTCGCCCGGATGCGGGCCGACCTCGGCGGACCGGCCGCCCGCACGGACCAGATCGGCGCCTGGGTGGCGCTCGACACGCACGGTGGGGAACTGGGCGCCTCGCTCTACCCCGGCACCGGCGGGCCGGACTGGTACCCCCGCCCATGGCGGGGCCTCTTCTTCGACCGGGCGGTGCACCGCACCGGGCAGACCATCATCCCGTACAGGCACCAGCGGTGAGGCAGCCGGTGCCGAGCGAGTCGTACCCGGCGCAGGTGCGACGACTGGCCGACCTGACCGAGCAGGTGTCGGCGCAGCGGGCCGAGGCACACACCTGGTACGAGCAACAGTGTGCGGCCGCCCGGCGGGCCGTGGCGAATGCCGAGGACCAGGTCCGGCACGCGGAACAGGAGGTGACGGCGGCACGCCGGCTGCAGGAACGGGTCGAGGCGGAGGTCCGGCTGTTGTGGCAGGAGCTACGCGGGCGGTTTCGGTCGGCGGGCCGCCAGCTGGACGGGCCCCCCGGCCCGGTCACCGGCGTCGCCGGGAATCCCCTACCGATGCTGGCCGCGGTGCGGGACCTCCTGGCCCGTACCGGTCAACCCGGTGAGCTGCCCGGATCCGTCAATCCGCTGCTGGTCGGCTGCGGATTCGGCGGTGCGCTGTTCACGTACGCCCTGGGCACCGTCGCCCGGACGGCCGGCGACCGGTACGGCGGGGACCTGGCGGTCGGGCTGCCGGTGCTGGCGCTGGTCGTGACCTTGCTCGGCCCGCTGGCCGGCCTGATCCCGGCGAAGATTCTCGCTGACCGGCAACACGCGGTGCTCGGCCCGCGCCCGGTGTCCGTGGTGGTGGTCGCCGGACTGCTGACGACGGGGCTCCTCCTGGCCGTTGCCCGCTGAGCCGGTCGGTCGCGGCACCGTCAGTCACCCGTCGCGCCCCCATCGGGCCGGTTCGGACAGCTGCCCTGGGCAGGTACGGCGACCGCCTCCCGGAGCAGTCGGCGCACGAGGGTAACCCGGTCGGTGTCGGCGGCCAGGCCGGGCAGGTCCCCAACCCGGCTGACCTCCCCGGAGAGCAACGCGCGCAGGGCCGGGGCGCACATCCGCGGCAGGGTGATCGTGCGGTCGAAGACCCGCAGCGTCACCCGCTCTCCCGCCGGGGTGAGCTGCCACCGCAGGCCCGGGCGGGGAATGACCCGGCTGTCCGGGCCGAGCCCTTCCAACGCGGCCGTCTGGGCAAGGGGAGACAGCGGAGCCGGCCGGGCGGCCGGCCATGCACGCTGCCGTAGCCGGGCGGCGAGCGCTGCTGGATCGACGCAGCGCAGCCAGTCCTGCAGCGCCTCCGCAGTTTCCGTCAACTCGGGCTTCACCGCCTCCGGGTCGGAGAGATCAATCCCGAATGGCAGGGTGGCCCGCAGCCGCGGCTCCTCGGCGGCGAGCGCGAGCAGTTCCTCGACCAACGTGTATCGAGTCAGCGCCCGAATGCCAACGGTCAGGTGAAGTGAGCTGCGCTCCTGGGCCTTGGCATTGTGCAACCAGCCACGGGGCAGGTACAGCACATCGCCGGGGGCGAGCAGCACGTCGAGGCTGGGGGCCCCCGGCGCGGTCGCGGAGACCTCATCTGCTCGGCCGCCCCACGGCTGCCGCTCCAGCGGATCGACAAGCACCGGCGGGTGGATTCGCCAGTGCTTCGCACCGTCGACCTGGAGGACGAAGACGTCGTGCGTGTCATAGTGGGTGGCGAATCCCTGGCTACCGGCCGGAGTCAGGTAGGCGTTGACCTGTAACGGCTGCCCGAGCGCCCAGCCGAGCTCCCGGGTGAAGTCGATGAGCGCTGGCCAGGTGCGGTGCAGACCCTGCAACACCAGGGTGGCGCCGCCGGCGTACAGGTCGAGGATCTTCTCGTCGAGAACCTGGTCGGCGATCTCGGCGCCCGCGCCCCCGCCGCCGGTGTACCGGGCCGCCGGCACCAACACGCCGTCCTGCGCCACCCGCAGGAACGGGGTGCGCAAGCCGCGCCGGCTGAGCAACTCGTCCGCGTCGGCCGGGCTGAGTAGGTCGCAGAAGCCGCTCTGGTTGGGCAACTCGTCGGCGCGCGACAGCAGCGGCGCCTGTCCCCAGTGCACGGCAGCGAACCGCGCCGGCTCGACGGAGACGCACCGGGCCAACGCCGACACCACGGTTCGCTCGGGCTCCTCGGGGGCGAACGGGGGTGCCGGGCGACCGGGGCCGCCGGGCGAGTCGAGGTACGGCACCGCGTGGTTCAGCGCGCGCTGCCGTCGGCACCACCATCATGCTGACCCGGGGTCGCCCCACCATCAGCCGGACCCTCCGCGCTGCCGTCGGCACCACCATCATGCTGACCCGGGGTCGCCCCACCATCAGCCGGACCCTCCGCGCGGCCGGCGCCGCCGGAGGTCGTCATGTCGTCGTCGTTGAGTGCCATGGGTGCTCCTCGGCTGTGCCCCGTCCGAACGCCGGGGGTCCGTCCTACGGCGGGTGTACCCCACCTCCAGCCCTCCCCCACCACACGGTAGCCGCCGCCGGACTGCGACGTTGGCGTTCGCCGGTCAACAGCCCGGGTCCGCAC
This sequence comes from Salinispora goodfellowii, assembly GCF_059570675.1. Lineage (NCBI taxonomy): Bacteria > Bacillati > Actinomycetota > Actinomycetes > Micromonosporales > Micromonosporaceae > Salinispora > Salinispora goodfellowii. The sequence continues at coordinate 47,292 of NZ_JCANTD010000008.1, forward strand.
CCTGCCACCCGGTAGGCAGGCAGGCGGAAAGGCGGGAAGGCGGGTGGGGCTGCTCAGCTGTCGCTCCACCCCCGAGCGTCGGGCTCCCACCGGCCATCGTCGTCTCGCCGCGGTGGCCCCACCGGGCCGCGGCGTTGTCGTAGCGGGCTGACCCGGCCGGGCCGGGGCGCCCGTCGCCAACCGCGGGGCGTCCCGACGACGTGGACAACGACGCCCCGACAGCGCTCCGTTCTCGTCTGCAGCGTCATCTTCAGCCACCTCCGTCCGCTCCGGCTATGCCACCCTGGCGGCGGCGGCGCGTCAGGCCGCGCGACGCTCCCGAGTTTGTTTGCAGGTAACGCAGGTCGTCGCAGATGGAAAGATCTCCAACCGCTCTACCGGAATAGCCGCGCCACAACCCTCGCAGAAGCCGTAGGTGCCCTCTTCCAGCCGGGTCAGGGCGTGCTCGAACTGTGCCCGGCGGTCGAGGATCGTGCGCAACAGGGATTGCGCGGTATCCCGCTCCGCGGTCTTCGTGCCACTGTCGGCCTGGTCATCGCCCGCGGTGTCCCCGACCTCGACCAGGCGTAGCACCTGACTCTGCACCACAGCCTGCTCGTACTCGGCGGCTAGCTCGTCGTAGCGGGCCTGCAGGGACTGCCGGATCAGATCGGCTTCCGCCTGGGGTCGGGGCGTGTCGACCGGGTCGTGGACGAGCATTTCTGCCTGCCTTCCTGAGGGCCTTCCGGTCCACCGGACCGGTGCTGGTCGTCGCTACACGGGTTGACGACCCGTGTGTGAGCCGACCGGATACCCCGCACCGCCACGGACCAAACCGCCGCCTAACCGGCTACCCGGGCCCCCGGCCGGCAGGCAGCACCAGCGCGGGTGTGGTGGCTCCGTCAGACCAGCGCGGGTGTGGTGGCTCCGTCAACCGCTGCGGTCGATGGCCACCCGGGCATCGTCGGCGAGCCGGTAGCCGACCCCGTAGACGGTGGTGACCAGGGGGACATCCACGCCGACCTTGCCCCGCAGCCGGCGGACGTGCACGTCCACCGTGCGCACCCCGGCGTGCTCGTAGCCCCAGACCGCATTGAGTAGTTGCAGCCGCGTAAAGACCCGGCGGGGGTGGGCAACCAGGTGCAACAGCAGATCGAACTCCAGCCGGGTCAACGACAGTGGCTCGCCGTCGCGCAGCACGGACCGAGAGGAGGCGAGGATGTGCAGGGTGGGGATGGTGGGGGCGAGCGACCGGCTTGGGGAACGGCCGGCCGGGACCGGCTCCGCCCGGCGGTCCGAAAACCCGTTGCCGGTCATGGTGACCGTGCCGTCTCCACACTCCATCAGTTCTCGGGCCGCGTCCAGCAACCGCCGGGCCGCTGGATTCAGCGCCTCGTCGCTGGCCAACGGGATCGACAGGGTCACCGTGAGGACCGGGGGAACCGTGTTGGTGGGACGGCGCTGGCCTCCCGGCGGGCGACCGGGAACAGCAGGTTGGGACGAATGCCATCCGGCGCGCGACGAAGCGGGGCTGACCGACATGGTCCTCCTTGGCTGGTCCGGGTATCTCCCCAACGGCCCGGGACGCCGCTTCACCGATGCTTCCCGGCACCCGTTCGGCGGTCAAGGGGCAGCTGCGTTGCATGAATGTGACAATTGGCTTACACATCGAAGCGGGATGCTCGCTCTGCGTACGAGGTCAACTGATTACAGCAGAGCCGCTGCGAGGACCCGATCCGGGGGTCCCCACCGCGCGTTCCATTTACCATTCGGCTGCCCCACCACCCATTCCGGCGGGGTATACAGGAAAGGTGCAGGACTCGCTCTCCCAGCAGATCCGCGCCGCCGCGGCAGCGCTGCTCGCCGCCTTGGACGAGCCGGCAAGCGCCCGGGCGACCCATCGGTTCGACGACGTGAGGGCGCGGCGCTGGATCGAGTACCGGCCCCGGCCCCGGCCCGGCGTCTGCCTGGCCGACCTGCCCCGCCCTGCCCGGAAAGCCACCCATCGGCTGATGGCGAGCGCCCTAAGCCCGTCGGCCTACGCGCAGGCGGTAACGATTATCGGGCTGGAGGAGGTACTCGACCGGGCCGAGGGGTGGCGCCGCGGCCGACACAGCGACGACTACTGGGTGGCGGTTTTCGGTGACCCGATCCAGGACGAGGCGTGGGGGTGGCGGGTCGAGGGGCACCACCTGTCGATCAGCATGACCATCGTCGCCGACCAGGTCTCCCCCGCTCCGGTCTTCTTCGGGGCGAACCCGGCCGCCGTCCGGTGGGCCAGCCGGCCGGTCACCCGCCCGCTCGGCCCCGAGGAGGACCTGGGCCGGGCGTTGCTGGATGCCCTCAGCCCACAACTACGGGCGACGGCGCTCATCGCCGAGACGGCCCCCACCGACATCATCAGCGCGACCCGACCGCGCGTGGACACCCCGATGGCTCCCCTCGGAGTCTCCGCTGACCGGCTGAACCCCACCGGCCGGGCGCTGTTGGACCAACTCGTCGCCCTCTACCTGGAACGACTCCCGCCAGAGTTGGCAAACCGGGAGGCCCGTCGGCTCGCCGGGTCCCCAATGCACTTCGCCTGGGCTGGACCGAGCTGGCCGGGGCAGCGCCACTACTACCGCGTGCAGGGCGACGACCTGCTGATCGAGTACGACAACACCGCGGACGACGGCAACCATGCCCACACCGTGCTTCGCCGGCCGAGCAGTGATTTCGGCGCCGACCTGCTGGCTGCCCACCACCGGGTCGCCCACTGAGACCCACGGCGGTCCACCGGAACAGCCCCCGCCCACCACGCGGCCGTCCCTCCCCGCGGGGCTAGCTAGTTGTCGCGAGGCCGCGAAACCGTGGTGACCAACCGCTCGGCCACCTCCCGCAGCGGGATCCCGAGCGAGGACGCCGCGCTGCGCAGCACCGTCACGGCCTCCTCCGCCCGGCACCCCCGCTGGGTCATGACGACACCGATCGCCTGCCCGACAACACTCTCGCCGAGCAGTGCCACGTCGATCTGACCGGCCTCGGTCACCGTCCGCGCCCGATCCCGCACCGCGGCGAGCAGAAGGCCGGCGTGGTCGGCCACCAGCATCGCGGTCAGTTGGTGCCGGGGGGTGAGCACCTCCCCGGCTCCCGCATAGAGGGTGAGCGCGCCGATCACCTGTTCGTCGATGTCGACCGGCGCGGAGATCACGGCCGACACCCCGAGCCGACGGGCACGCCACGTCCAGTCCGGCCACCGCGTCTCGACGCTCAGTCGCTCCACAACCACCAGCTCCCGTCGCCCGATCGCCGCCATGGCCGGCGAGTCTGGGCCGTGCCGCAGGTCGTCGAGCTCGGCGAGCCGGTGATCGGAGGCCACCGCGCCGGCCGGCGCCCCCGCGCGCAGGGAGGTGAACCCACACCAGGTGACCCCCGCGACGCCGTCCCGGGCGATCCGGACGAGGACGGTCAGCGCGGCGTCGAGGTCACTCGCGCCGATCAGCCCGGCGGTCAGCTCCCGGAGCAGTCCCGCGGTCTCCAGGACGCCGAGCGTCCCCCCGACCGACTCCCGCATCTCCAGGTCCACCAGACCCACCTCCATCATGCCGTGCACTGCCCATCCCACCACCGGACCGCCGAAGGTGTCGTACCCGTCCCGACTCCGCGGCCCCGGCCTACTACCCCACGGGGAGGGGTCGAAACTACCTAAAGTGGGCGGCCTCCGGAGCCGGAGGATACCGGAACACTCCGGATGAATCAGCGGGATCCGGAGCTGAGCCGCCGCCCCACCGAGGCGATCAGCCGGTCGAGTTCCGAACCGAACGGGTTGTCGTGCACGAGGTACGTCCACGTCGCGCTCGGCCGGACCAGCTTGTCCTCGTCCGGCTCCCAGTCCTCGTCGAACTCCGTCTCGGTGAAGGTTTCGATGGTGCGCCGCTCGATCTCCGGCACCAACTCGTTGAAGGAGGGCACCGCGGCACGGTGGAACTCGTCAAGCGGGTCCAACCGGCCCAACGCCCGCAGGTGCACGCCCTCGCGGACCTCGGAGAGCTCGGCGAGATGCTCGGCCCAGAGCCGGTCCAGATGGAACAACGCGATCGACCGGGCGGCCCGGGCGAGCAGATCCTCGTCCATCTCGCCGGCCTGGTCCGAGACCTTGTCGAGCAGCATCAGTGCGGCGACATCGCTGGTCAGCAGCCGCTCACGGCGCTCCGCCAACGCCTTGCGCTGCTGCTCCACCACCACGCTGTAGCGCCAGGTATTGCGGTGGATCTCATGGTTGACCCCCTCCGCGACCCGCTGGGAGTGCTCCACGGCGTAATCCACCTGCGGGTCGGTGACCAGGCCGTCGGCGTTCATCCGCGGCGACCGCGGCACCGTGTCACCGGCGTGCCGGACCACGAGATCGTCCTGCAGACTGACAAAGAAGACCGACCCGCCCGGGTCACCCTGCCGACCGGCCCGCCCACGTAGCTGGTCGTCCACCCGACGGCTGTCGTGCCGGCCGCTGCCGATCACGTAGAGACCACCCAGCTCGGCCACCCGGTCCTGGTCCGCCTGATCGCTGCCGCCGAGCCGGATGTCGACACCCCGGCCGGCCATCTGGGTCGAGACTGTGACCGCGCCGTAGGCGCCGGCCTCGGCGATGATCGCCGCCTCCTCGTCGTCGTTCTTGGCATTCAGCACGGTGCAGGGAACATCAGCAGCGTCGAGACCGGCCGCCAGGCTTTCGGATTCCTTCACATCGAGGGTGCCGACCAGGACCGGCCGCCCCCGCTCGTGGTTGCGCCGGATCTCGTCGATCAGCGCCTCCTCCTTCTCCACCTGGGTCGCGTAGATCCGGTCCGGCTCGTCCTCGCGGACACACGGCGTGTTCGGCGGGACCACCGCCACCTCGAGATCAAAGAACTCGCGTAGCTGCTCACCGACGAGTACCGCGGTCGCCGTCATCCCGCACACGGTCGGGTAGAGCCCGATGTACGCCTGCACGGCGATCGTGCCGAGCACCTCCCCCTCGGCGGTGGCGTCGAGCCCTTCCTTGGCCTCGACCGCCGCCTGCAGCCCATCCGGCCAGCGGCGGCGCTGCGCCACCCGTCCGCGCATCTCGTCGATCAACTCGACCGTGCCGTCCCGCACGATGTAGTCCACATCGCGGTGCAGCAGGGCGTGCGCGTGCAGCGCCACATTCACCGCGGAGAGCTGGGCGACCTGCTCCTCGTCGTACAGGTCGATGCCGAGCTTGGCCTCGACGGCGCTGAGGCCGCCGGTGGTGAAGGCGACGCTGCGACCATCCTCGGCCACCGTGTAGTGCCGACCCTCGCGCAGCCCACGCATCAACGCCGCGGCGGTGTGCACCGGATCCTGCTCGCCGGGAACCGCTCCGGCGAGGACCATCGGTACTCGGGCCTCGTCGATCAGGATCGAGTCGGCCTCGTCCACGATCGCGGTACGCAGCGCCGGCTGGACCCGGTCCTCAATGTCGGTGACCAGTTGGTCGCGCAGATAGTCGAAGCCCGCCTCGCTGACCGACACGTACGTGACGTCGCAGCCGTACGCCGCGCGTCGCTGCTCCGGGGTGGACGCCTCGTTGACCCAGCCGACGGTCAGGCCGAGCAGGTCATAGACCGGCTGCATCCACTGGGCGTCCCGGCGGGCCAGATAGTCGTTGACGGTCAGTACGTGCACCGGACCGTTGCCGAGGCGGACATGCCCGTACGCGGCGACCGTCGCGGTCAGGGTCTTACCCTCACCGGTGGCCATCTCGGCGACCTTGCCGGAGAGCAACGCCATCGCGCCGAGCAGCTGCACATCGTAGGGCCGCTGGTCCAATCCGCGGTGGGCGGCCTCGCGGCCAACCGCACAGAGCTCCGCGTAGTCCTCAGCCCGGCCAGCGACCTCGGCCAGCTCGACATCGTCGAGAGCCCGTAGTTCCTCGACCCGGGTCTCGATGGCGGGCAGGAGCTTCTCCAGCGGCGCGAGATCGACTGTCGTCCCGGGGCGCTGGAGGAACCGGCGGAACCTGCTCTTCAACCGTTGCGACACACCCATGAGCGGCAACGGTACGCGACCGGACCGATCTTGAGCGGCCCGCCCGGCCCGGTGGCGGCGTCCACGAGCGCCACCGGTGGCGGACCGCCGCCGGCGGCCAGTCGGTCCGGGGCGGGAGAGGACGCTGCAGCTCCCCAGGGAACGAAAATGCCGCTCTAGCCGGAATAATCCCTCTCGCCTGGTTTCATGGTCAGAGGGGCGGGTAGCCGCGCCCGTCCCATCTGTCGTAGCGGGGTGAGGGTCCATGCCCAAGCGGGTCACCACGGAACCACGGGACCGGGGTCCGGCGATCCTGGCACCGGCGCGCTTTGGCGGCTACCCGGGCCCGCGACGGCCGGCGCTACCCGGCGGCACACTGGCCCGGTGGCTGTCCACGACCGACCACAAGCAGATCGGCCTGCTCTACCTGATCACGGCCTTCGGCTTCTTCGTGCTGGCCGGCATCGAGGCGATGCTCATCCGGGGTGAGCTGGCGCGGCCCGGGCTCCAGTTCCTCTCCCCCGAACAGTACAACCAGTTGTTCACCACCCACGCCCTCGCGATGCTGCTGCTCTTCGCCACGCCGGCGGCGCTGGGGATGGCCAACTACATCGTCCCGATCCAGGTCGGGGCGCCGGACGTCGCGTTCCCCCGCCTGAACGCCTTCGGCTACTGGCTCTTCCTCTTCGGCGGTCTGCTGCTCTTCGGTAGTTTCCTGACCCCGGGCGGATCCGCCGACTTCGGCTGGTTCGCCTACACGCCACTGAGCCAGGCCGAACACTCCCCCGGCATCGGCCCCGACATGGTGCTGGTCGGACTCGCCCTCGGCGGGGTCGGCACGATCCTCACCGCGGTCAACCTGATCACCACCATCGTCACTCTCCGCGCCCCCGGCATGACCATGTTCCGAATGCCGATCTTCACCTGGAACATGCTCTTCACCAGCATCCTGATCCTGCTGGTCTTCCCCCTGTTGGCCGCCGCGCTCTTCGCCCTGCTCGCCGACCGGCTGCTGGGGGCGCACGTCTTCGATCCGGCCACGGGTGGACCACTGCTCTGGCAGCACCTGTTCTGGTTCTGGGGCCACCCCGAGGTCTACATCATCGCGGTGCCCTTCTTCGGGATCATCACCGAGATCATCCCGGTGTTCGCCCGCAAACCCGTCTTCGGCTACACCGGGCTGGTGTTCGCCACCGGTGCCATCACCGTGCTGTCCATGGCGGTCTGGGCACACCACATGTTCGGCACCGGTCAGGTGCTACTGCCGTTCTTCAGCATCCTGAGCTACCTGATCGCCGTACCGACCGGGGTGAAATTCTTCAACTGGATCGGCTCCATGTGGAAGGGGCAGCTCACCTTCGAGACACCGATGCTCTTCTCCATCGGTTTCCTGGTCACCTTCCTGTTCGGCGGTCTCACCGGGGTGCTGCTGGCCAGCCCGCCGGTGGACTTCCACGTAACCGACAGCTACTTCGTGGTGGGGCACTTCCACTACGTGCTCTTCGGTACGGTGGTCTTCGCCTTCTTCGGCGGAATCTACTTCTGGTTCCCGAAGATGACCGGGCGGCTACTCGACGAACGACTCGGCAAGGTGCACTTCTGGACCATGTTCCTCAGCTTCCACGGCACCTTCCTGGTCCAGCACTGGCTGGGCAACGAGGGAATGCCCCGCCGGTACGTCGACTATCTGCCCGGCGATGGGTTCACCACCCTGAACACGATCTCCACCGTATCGTCGTTCGTACTCGGCGCATCCACCCTGTTCTTCATCTGGAACGCCTGGAAGTCCTGGCGGTACGGACCCGTGGTCAACGTGGACGATCCATGGGGATTCGGTAACTCCCTGGAGTGGGCGACGACCTGCCCACCGCCGCTGCGCAACTTCGACCAGATACCCCGGATCCGCTCGGAGCGCCCGGCCTTCGACGCCAAGTACGGTCCCCTCGTCGCCAACCTCGGCCGTGATCTGCCGCAACGCACCACCCGGCCGCCGCAGAAGTTCCGCGACGAGCTGCACCGAGAGCCGCACCTGCCCGAGTCGCCCAGCGCCGAGGGCGCGGTCGGCGCGCGTGAGGCGGTGGCCTACCACCCCCTGCCACAGTCCGGGGCGCGGCCGGTCGAGGTGCCGGAGCCGGAGGACGTGCGTCGACCCAGCTTCGAGGAGACCGACGGGCCCGAGGAGGCCACCGACCCCGAAACCCCGCAGGAGCCGAACGACCGATGGCGCCATCCCCGTGGACCCGGCGACAGCACCGAGAACTGAGCCGGTTCGGCGGGCGGATGGCCCGGCGGATAGCTGGCCGGCTCTCACCGAGCTCGGGGACGGCCGGTCTCCGCCTCGGTGACGCCGTTCTGCCATGGCGGCGGCGCGTCGGCGAGCATCGCCTGCCGCAGCCAGGTCAGCGCCCGGGACAGCAGCCGGGACACGTGCATCTGGGAGATGCCGAAACGGGCGGCGATCTCCGCCTGGGTCTGGTTGCCGTAGAAACGCATGGCGAGGATCCGCCGTTCCCGCCAGGGCAGCCGATGCAACAGACCACTCACCGTGACCCGATCATCCACCGACTCCAGCGCGTTGTCGGACTCACCCACCAGGTCGCCGAACTCGGCCGAGCTCTCGCCGCCGACCGGGGCGTTGAGCGACGCCGGACTGTAGCCGGCAGCCGACTCCAGCGCCGCGAGAATCTCCTCCTCCGGCGTCTCCAGCCGCGCCGCCAACTCCGCCACCGTGGGCGCCCGGGACAGCTCGCTGGTCAGCGCCGCCGTGGCCTGGCCAACCTCGAGGATGAGGTCACGCAGCCGGCGGGGCACGTGCACACCCCAGGTACGGTCCCGGAAGTGGCGCTTGATCTCACCGACGATGGTGATCGCCGCATAAGCGGTAAAGGAGCCCCGCTCCGGGTCGTACCGATCCACCGCGTTCACCAGCCCGAGCCGCGCGACCTGTTCCAGGTCCTCCAGCGGCTCGCCCCGCCCTCGATACCGACGGGCCAGTCGTCCGGCGAACGGCAGAGCGAAGCGGACCAGATCGTCCCGGGCCTCCTGGCACCGCTGGGGCGGCAACCCCTCGATCCGGGCCGCGTACGCCAGTGCTGCCGCGTCGAGGTCCTCTAGGCCTCGCTCGGTCGGTGATGGCGTACTTGTGGTGGTCTGTCCGAACATCCGCGCCTCCCTCAGGAAGGTCCCGCCCGGATTTGGCAAACCGGTCGTGCGCGTGGTGACCCCACGCACCGGGTCGGAAGTGGGTTTCGTGGCTGGGACGCCAGTGGGCGCCGGCAGGATCCGGCCGCCGCAGCCAGCGGTGTTCCCGCTCCGTAGGTACTCAATCACGGGACCCAGGGTTCGCGAGGATGTTTCGGCACGTCCGGGTCAGGAGACGAGCAGACCCTGCGGGGAGCCACCGTCGCGGAGTGCCGCAAGGGCTGCCGTAACGGTCATCGGCGACGGCGTGGGCAGGTCGTACGACTGCGCCCGCAGCACCTCGGTGGCCCGACGCGTCGGCACCGAGGTGACCGGGTATCCCCGGGCTGCCGACCGATCCAGAACCCGCCGACGGCGGCCGAAGCCGGCCACCGCCAGCCACTGGGGCAGCCCGGCGACCGCCGGCGACCGTAGCCCCGGCGGCTCCGGCAGCACGTCCACGGAGCTGAACGGCTCGCTACCGGCGAGCCACCACTCCACCCCCTCCACACTGCGCCGGGTGGCGTTCTCACACCAGTAGGGCACCATGCCGGCCCGAACCACCTGCCACGGGTCAAGCAACCGGCCGCACTCGACGATGAGACGGTTGCCGGTCTTTCCGGCCGCGCGCAACCAGTGCCGGTACAGGTCCGCCGTCAGCGCACTCAACACCGCCGGCTCGGGTACGAGTACCCGATGCGACGGATGCCGGTGCACCGAACCCCAATCCCGTACGGACTGCTCGAAGCCGGGCTCCACCCCGTGTTCGGCCGGGCGGGGCGCCCCCGCCACCGCGGGCGGGCGCCACCGCGCGCCGTCGCTTCCGGCCGCGTGGAGCACCTGCCGCAGCACGGGACTGTCTGGGTGGAAGTCCACCGGATCGAACCCACTGCGCGGAGAGCCGACCTGGAAGCTGTGCCCGGGGGCGGAGTCAACCACCGGCCAGGTACGGGCATCACAGAGCAGCAGCACCGGCGCTCCGGGCGCCAGGCACTCGGCCAGCAACTGAAGGTAGGCCGCGGGCAGCCAGCGCCAGCGCGCGGCCAGCGCGACCGTCGCCCCCGCCAGCGCGCCGCGGCTGGCGGGGCAGTGCACCTGCCGGACGTGGAGTTCGGGGTTTCCCACCAGCAACCGTGCGGCTAGCGCGGCACCATGATCGAGCGCGGCCTGCGGCCCGTCCACCGCCCCCTGCGGCCAGTGCACACTGAGTTCGAAGCCGGTGGGTAGCCACGGGATGCCGAGCGCGACCGCGAGGTGTGCCGCCGCGCCGTGCGGGGAGCCGAGCAGCATCCCGGGATAGCGGCGGCGGGGATACTGGTCGGCGAACCAACTGGCCACCTGATCGGCGTCCACCTCGGCGGCCTGCCCCACGGTCAGGGCGACCCGACCGGCGGCTCGGGCAACCGCTGCCCGCCGGACCGGTTCGGGTGCCCCGCTGAGACGAGAAATCCCTCGGGGGTGCCCCAGGTCGGCGCAGTCGGTGCCGCGCAGGGCCCGGGCGGTGGCCGCGACCAGGGTCGGGGCTGCGCTGCCGGCTGCCACGACGCGGTCGCCGGTCAGCCCGCCGGCGCGCCCCGCGCGCACCCCGTGCGCCGGCCCGGCCCTTCCTCGTTCACTAACCACGCAGCCCGGCTTCCCACCCCGATGGGGTTCAAACTGGGCATCCCTTACTCATCGGGATTAACCCGGTAACCCCGTCGGGTGCAGGGCGGGACCTCAGGCGCCGTCCCGCCCCGGCGTGGCCGCATCGACGTACCGGAGTACCGCACCCACCCCGCCGGTCAGCTCCGGCGCCTCCTCGGGGCCGAGAACGGTCAACTCCGCGTCAGTCCCCACCAACGCCCGCACCAGGGCCGCGTCGGCGCGTACCTGCTCCGGGTCCCGGACCGCCATGGCAGACAGCTGCTCAGGATCGGTGGCGAGCTGGGTGGGATCCGACCCAACCCACAACTCTCCCGTCGCCGACGGGTCGTCCACGAGAAGCAGGTTCTCGACCTGGTCTCGCTGCAGCGCGGAGACCACCGCATCCAGCCCGGAACCGACCTCCTCCTGCTGGCCAAACCGGTCCAGGGCAGTGCTGACCCGCTGGTCGGCCACCTCGGCGATGGCCTGCACGGTCAGGTCATCCAACTGGGTGTGGTCGGCGCCGTCGGCCCGCTTGCCGGCATCGGTACGGACCAGCACCTCCTGCCAACGCTCCGGCAACTGCGCGGCGATCACACCGGTGGCCCGCACATCTCCGGACACCACCACCACGTCGGCGCGCACCTTCTCCGCCAGCTCCGCGGCGGCGGCGGCGACATCCCCCGCGTTGCGGTGCCAGGCCTCCACCGCAGCCCGCTGATAGCGGGACTGGGACCAACCGCCCGGCCGCACGCGACGTAGTTGGTAGTCCTGCCGGCCCTGCACCTGGGCGTGCCGGGGCACACCCCCCGCGCTGACCGCCATCGCCTCCGCTCCGGTCCGGTCGGCGATCACCCGCACCCAGGCCACCTGCTCACCCCGCTGGGCCAGCAGCGGCATCACGTGCGGCAACGACGCAAACGTGGCGAGGTCTCGCAGCGGCGGGGCGGACAGGTACTCCGACAGGGCCACCCGACCGTGACTGGCGAAGACCGCGATGCCGTAGTCACCCGGCATCGGATCATGCCCCCGAACCACCCGATCGATCGCCCCGATCGACGCCGGGTCGGCCCCTTGCTCCTGAAGTCGGTCCCGGAGCGCGCGCCAACGCAGATCCAGCGCGGCGTGGGCATCCTCGGTGTCGGCGGAGGCATCCAGGTAAACCGAACACCACGGGCCCGGTCGATCATAGAGCGGGCGCAGGAAGGACAGCTGCATGCGCGACCCCTTTCCAGCTCGACCTTGCGGTTACCCGTGCCGGCCGATTTGTCACCTGACCCGCGCCACGTGACCGACGTTCATTCCCCCCATTCACCCACACCGGCCGATACCATCGGGGAACAGATCAACCCTGGGTGGTGGCGATGGACAGCGACCTACATGCCCCACGGATCACGCATCCGACGGCGCGCATCGTCACCGGACGAATCGTCCGGTTACTCGAGGGCTACCCGCGTGCGGTACGGGTGGGCCAGCCGGTGCTGGTGGCGGTGCTCGTGGCAGCCGGCGTGGTCAGAATGCTGATGGCCCTGCTCCAGCAGCTCGCGGCGGCCGATTCCGGCCGCGGTCGGCGCACCTTCAAGGAGCTCCGAAACGGGCCGGAATTCCTGGTTACCCCCGTCCGCCTGCGGGACTCCGCCGGACGGCTGTGCGAGGTCGAGCTACACGGACACCTGCCGCAGAGCGCCCTGCACCCGGCCGACCGCGTGCAACTCACCCTACGCCGCCAGCGCGACGCCGAGCTTCCGCCGAAGATCGAGCGGATCGTCAACCTCACCACCGGACAGTCACTCACCCCGCGTACGGCCACGCTCTGGTCGCATCTCGGGCCGCCGCTCCTGCTCCAGGCCAGCCTGGGCCTACTGCTGCTGGCCGCGGTGGCCGCCGGTGCCAGCCTGCTCTGAACCGGCCCGGTAGCCGCGCGGTCCGCACGGCGGCGGGCACTCCCCACCGGATCGGCGGGCAGCTATTGCGACCCACCGGGTGGGTGGGAGAAACCAACAGGTCTACCGCTATTGGACGCACTGTGCGAATGTCAGGGGGACCAGCGGTGACAGGGCGGTAACCATGGGCGAAATCGGTAGCGTGCGGACCTTCGACCGTGCGGATCGAGCCCGATATCGCGAAAAGCTCCGCCGCTGCCTCCGGGTCTTCGCCGAGCTGCTACCGGACTCCCGGTTCGACGTGGATCGGCCGACGACCGGGCTGGAGATCGAGCTCAACCTGATCGACGACGAGTCGCGGCCCACGATGCGCAACGCCGCCGTGCTGGCCGCGGTAGCCGACCCGGACTTCCAGACCGAGCTGGGTCAGTTCAACCTGGAGATCAACGTAACTCCGCTGCGGCTCGCCGGCACCGGGATATTGGAGTTCGAGCAGACGCTGCGGGAGCGACTCAACGCCGCCGACACCCAGGCCCACACCACCGGCGCCCGTCTCGTCATGATCGGCATCTTGCCAACGCTCCGGTCGGAACACCTCACCTCGGCCGCGCTCTCCGCGAACCCCCGCTACGAACTACTCAACGAGCAGATCTTCGCCGCTCGGGGCGAAGATCTGCGAATCGTCATCAACGGCGTGGAGCGACTGACGACCACCGCGGACACCATCACTCCAGAGGCGGCCTGCACCAGCGCTCAGTTCCACCTCCAGGTCAGCCCCGCCCAGTTCGGCGACTACTGGAACGCGGCGCAGGCGATTGCCGGCGTCCAGGTGGCGCTTGGTGCCAACGCACCGCTGCTCTTCGGCCGGGAACTGTGGCGGGAGACGCGAATCCCGCTGTTCGAACAGGCGACCGACACTCGCGCGGAGGAGATCAAGGCACAGGGCGTCCGCCCCCGGGTGTGGTTCGGGGAACGCTGGATCAGCACCGTCTTCGACCTCTTCGACGAAAACGTCCGCTACTTCCCCGCGCTGCTGCCCGTCTGCGACCCGGAGGACCCAGTCGAGGCGATCGCGACTGGTGCCGTGCCGCAACTGGGCGAGCTACGCCTGCACAACGGCACCATCTACCGGTGGAACCGGCCGAGATATGACGTCCTGGCGGGCCGGCCGCGGCTGCGGCTGGAGAACCGGGTGCTACCGGCCGGACCCACCGTGGTGGACACCATCGCCAACGGGGCGTTCTTCTTCGGCCTCGTCCGCGCGCTGGCCGAGAGCGACCGACCGCTGTGGTCGCAGATGTCATTCAACGCCGCCGAGGAGAACTTCACCACCTGCGCCCGACACGGCATCGACGCGCAGGTCTTCTGGCCGGGCCTCGGCTACCTACCGGTCACCGAGTTGGTGCTCCGCCGGCTACTGCCGCTGGCCCACCACGGGCTGGACCGCTGGGGAATGGACCCAACCGAGCGGGATCGGCTGCTCGGCATCATCGAGCAGCGCTGCCTCACCGGCCGAAACGGGGCGAGCTGGCAGGTCGCCACCCTGAACCGGCTGGAGTCCGCCGACCGCCTGGGCCGGCCCGAGGCGCTGCGCGAGGTGCTCCGCCACTACGTGGACCTGATGCACAGCAACCGACCTGCCCACGAGTGGCCCATTCCCTGACCCGCCGGTCGATGCGGATTACCGGCGATGCGACTGTCGGCGCCGGCCGCAGCTGACCGCGAGAGGTGGGGACACGGCGAGGTCAACGGGTCGGAGAGGTGCGGCGCAACACGGGAATGAGGACCGCCGCGACAGTGGTGTGCATCAGCGCCAGGGTGATCCGGGAGCCGGTGGGAATGCCGGTGCCGAGCAGCGGGCCGCCGTAGGAGATGACCAATACACTCAGGGCGATCACCGTCCAGGCCGTACGAGCCGCTCGGGTGAGTCGCTCCAGTACCGCCAGGAGGGCCCAGCCCGCCAGCGACGTGAACAGGGACATGAAGACGACGGCGCCGAGTGGGACCGCCTCCAGTTCGGTGCTGCCCGGACCACTGGTGGCCTGGAGCTCAACGCCCAGGACCAGGACCGCGATGGTCCAGATGACAAGGTTGACGAGGACGATTCCGGCCACCGCCCAGAGCCGCCGCCCACGGTTCCTCGCGGGCTCCGGTACGGGCTGGGAATGAGTTCCGGTCTCCATCAAGCTTCCTTCCGTCGTTGACCGCCCGGGTCAAAAGTATGCTTCAAGCAACTAGCTGCAAAGAGCAGAGACTTGCTACCCGCAGCCGCGAAAGTAGTAAGGTGTGGAGATGTCAGCGACCGAACCGATCCCCCGGCCGGCAGTCGAGGAACCCGACCCGGTACTGGTCGCTATCGAACGGGCCATGATCAAAATTCGTCGCCGGCAGACCCAACGAGTACTGGGCCAGATCGCCACAAAAGACGAGCCACAGGTCGACCTGAACCAGATTGCTGCGGTCGACGCTGTCGCGGAAGGGCCCGACGAGACGCAGGAGGGCGTCACGGTTGGCGTGGTGGCCGAACGGCTCGGCATCGACCCGTCCCGGGCCAGCCGAGTGGTGGCGGCGACCATCCAGAACGGCTACCTACGCCGGCTCGCCGCCCAGCACGACGGCCGCCGGAGCTGCCTGGAGATCACCGACCAGGGGGCCGCCGCGCTCGAACAGACGCACCGGGCCCGGCACACGCTCTATGAACGCCTCCTCGCCGACTGGACGGTCCAGGACCGACGCGACCTGGCCCGGCTCCTGACCAGGTTCACCGCCTCGATCGCAGCGGACGAATCCGTCCCCGCGGCGCCGATGACCAACCACACCTGAACGGCCCGACGCGCTTCAGCCTTGGCCGGCAGAGATCACGACCGCTGCACTGTCGCAGCACCCCGCCTTACCGCCGGGCACTGCCGGCCAGCGGTAGGCGCAGCAAGGAGGCACTGAACACGTGGCGAGAACAATCAGGGTCAGCACCCGGAACGCGACCTTCCAGCAGTGGCAGGCCCTGCTGACCAATCGCACCAAACGCCAGCGCGCGGGGGAGTTCCTGGTCCAGGGGGTCCGGCCCATCACCCTCGCCGTCGAGCACGGTTGGCAGGTCCGGGCACTGCTGTATCCCGCCGGGCAGAGCCTCTCCCGATGGAGTCGAGACCTGCTGGACCGGATCAGCGGGGCCAGCCCGGTCGCGGTGTCACCGGAGCTGTTGGGTGAGCTCGGGGGCAAGGACGAGGAGCCACCGGAGTTACTCGCGGTGGTAGGGCTCCCCGAGGACCGACTGCAGCGCATACCCCACTCGGCCAACATGCTGGTGCTGGCCTTCGACCGACCGACCGCTCCCGGCAACATCGGTTCGCTGGTGCGCTCCGCGGACGCGTTCGGAGCCGCCGGCGTGGTCATCACCGGGCACGCGGCCGACCCCTACGACCCCAAGGCCGTGCGCGCGAGCACTGGTTCGATGTTCACCGTGCCCACGGTCCGCGTGCCGAGCCATCGTTCGGTGCTGGACTGGGCCGACTCGCTGCGCGCTACGCGCATCCCCATCGAGATCGTCGGCACTGACGAAGGCGGCGCGGTGGAGATCGCCACGCACGACCTCACCGGCCCAAAAATCATCGCGGTGGGGAACGAGACGCGCGGACTCAGCACGGCCTGGCGGCAGTCCTGCGACCGTACGGTCCGGATCCCGATCACCGGCGCCGCCAGCTCCCTGAACGCCGCCGCCGCGGCGACCGTGGTGTTGTACGAGGCCGCACGGCAACGGTCAGCGTCGGCCACCGGCGTGGTTACTCAAGTACGGCCGTAGCGGCGGCCGAAGAGGTACGCCACCAGCAGCTTTCGTGCTGCCGCAGGGGCTGACCCCCGCCGTCCTGCCAGCGGATGTCACCTCCGCCGGGGCGGGAAGTGGAGCGAGACCAAGCAGCCGTTGGGCTCTACTGAGGAGAGTACGTGGCCGTGTCGGTACGGCCGCGCAAGAAGGCGGCCCGCCGGTGCGGACGGCCGATGATCAACCAACGCCACCCACGAAACCAGCAGGAGAGCCCGATTAGCACACGTAGCCGGGCAGTCACGCCAGTACGGGCAGCACCTCCGCTGGGCCCTCCGCCGAATCCGCGGGTGTCGGGTATGCCCGACACCCGCAGACAGCCGGCAGTCATCGGTACCAACCAGGGGTCAACGACTGCCGGCTGGGTGAGTTAGCGAGAGTTCGCTCCGCTCAGCGCTGCTCGAGGCTGACGTAGTCGCGCTGGGCGGCACCGGTGTAGACCTGCCGCGGCCGGCCGATCTTCGTCTCCGGGTCCTTGATCATCTCACGCCACTGGGCGATCCAGCCGGGGAGCCGCCCCAGGGCGAACAGCACCGTGAACATCTTCGTCGGGAAGCCCATGGCCTTGTAGATCAGGCCGGTGTAGAAGTCCACGTTCGGGTAGAGCCGGCGGGAGACGAAGAAGTCGTCGGCGAGCGCGATCTCCTCCAGCTCCATCGCGAGGTCCAGCATCGGGTCTGAGATGGACATCCGACCGAGCACGTCCTGGGCGGCCTTCTTCACGATGGCGGCCCGCGGGTCGTAGTTCTTGTAGACCCGGTGGCCGAAGCCCATCAGCTTCGTGCCGGCCTGCCGGTCCTTGACCCGCCGCACGAAGGAACGGACATCGCCGCCGTCGGCCTGGATCGTCTCCAGCATCTCCAACACGGACTGGTTCGCACCGCCGTGCAACGGACCGAACAGCGCGTTCACACCGGCCGAGACCGAGGCGAAGAGGTTGGCGTTGCTGGAACCCACCAGCCGTACGGTCGAGGTGGAGCAGTTCTGCTCGTGGTCGGCGTGCAGGATGAACAGCATGTCCAGCACCCGAGCCATCACCGGGTCGACCTCGTACGGCTCGGCCGGCACGCCGAAGGTCATCCGGAGGAAGTTCTCCACGTAGCCCAGGGAGTTCTCCGGGTACAGCAGCGGCTGCCCGATCGACTTCTTGTAGGCGTACGAGGCGATGGTCGGCACCTTCGCCATCAGCCGGACCGTCGACATCTCCACATGCTCGTCGTCGAACGGATCGAGGCTGTCCTGGTAGAAGGTGGAGATGGCGCTGACGGCCGAGGAGAGCACCGCCATCGGGTGCGCATCCCGGGGGAAGCCGTCGAAGAACCGACGCATCTCCTCGTGCAGCAACGAGTGCCGCCGGATCCGCTCGGTGAACTCGGTCAGCTGCTGCGGGGTGGGCAGCTCACCATAGGCCAACAGGTACGAGACCTCCAGGAAGGAGGACTTCTCCGCCAGCTGCTCAATCGGGTAACCACGGTAACGCAGGATCCCCGCGTCGCCGTCGATGTAGGTGATCGCGGACGAGCAGGCGGCGGTGTTCACGAAGCCAGGATCATAGGTCGTCATCCCGGTCTGCTTGAGCAGCTGGCTGACCCCGATGCCGGCGGGACCCTCGATCGCCGCGTTCACCGGCATCGACAGTTGCCCACCGGGGTGATCGAGCTTGACTTCCGTCATGTGCGTCCTCGCTTCGCCGACAGATCTTCTTCGTTGAATTTCCTTCGCTTTACCGTATTCGTGCTTCCCAGGACACCGCCCGCGGTGGTTCGCCGGTGAGGGATGCGTCACCCATTTCCCGGCCGACCGGCCCAGGAAACGCCGACCGGGTCTACCACCCCAGGCCGAGGAGTCAGCCGAGGCAGGACAGGACGGAACGACACCACCGGACGGTAAATATCGGCGAAAATCGCCGCAGAACACAATAAACAGCCTGCGACCGGCCGGACGGAGCAGGCTGGACCAGCCAAACGCTGGCGACCGCAGCCAGCAGAACGCGGCCGCGGCCACCGGCCAGCGACCAGCGACCAGCGGCCAGCGACCAGCGACCAGCGACCAGCGACCAGCGACCAGCGACCAGGGTCAGGAGAGCGCGAGCCGGGTCAGCGTGCCATCGGGGGCGACGAGGAAGAGATCAAGCTGGTTGGTTCCCGGCTGAAAAAACCGATCATCATCGATCAGGGCGGCGAACCGGCGCCCGCCCTCGTCCCGGCCAACCACCGGAACCACGACGGCGACCCGGTCGTTGATGGCCACCGCCAGCGGGGTGCCATCGGGGACCTCGTCGGGCAGGTCACCCCAGACCAACGCGGGTAGCAGGCCCTGGTCCGGATCCACCTCCCGGAAGGCAGCCAGGTTCTCGACCTGGGCCGCCCCCGCCGTCGGCTGATCCGGCACCGTACTGCCGATCAGCGGATGCGGCGCGGCAGGCGGCACGACGGTGGGTACGCCCCCGCCGATCGGGATCGGCTGGGCGGGCCGGTCATAGAAGACCTTACTCGCCTGCGCCCGGGGCGCCTCCCGCGCCGACAAACCGTCCACCGCCCAGGGCAGCCGGATCGCCGCCTCGTCGGCGAGGGTGGGCAGCAGATCGACATGCTGCCAGTCCCGGTCGTCGACCCGGCCGACGCGTTGCCCGGGATACTTGACAAACAGCGGCACCCAGGCCACCTCGTCGGCGGCGACCTCGATCGCGCCCATCCCCCGCCCCGGCGCTCCCTCGGTGAAGCTCACCCCGTGGTCGGCGGTGACCACCAGCAGGGCGTCGTCGTAGAGTCCGGTGGCGCGCAGCGTCCGCAGGGTCTCGCCGATCAGCCGGTCGGTGTAGCCGAGCTGGGCCAGGTGGCGCTGACGGGCCAACTCCGCCCAACCCTCCCCGTCGTTCGGGAAGTCCTCCGGCGCCGCATAGCGCGCCCCCGAGGGCAGATACGCCCATGGCGAATGCGGCATCAGCAGGTGCAGGAAGTGCAGGGTGGGCCGGTCAGACGGCCGGAGCCCGGCGAGGAAGCTACTGAACCGCGCCGGTTGGTTGTCGCTCAACCGGTCCCAGCGAAACGTCGGATCCTCCGGGATCGGCTCGGCCGCGTCGAGGCCAGCCTCAGCGGCGGTCTGCTCCCGGTAGGAGTCCGCCGGGTCAACCCGGCTCTCTGTTGGCGCGGATATTCGGGCCAGCAACTTCGCGCTCTCCCGAGCCAGTACCCCCATCCCCCGCTCCCGACCCAGCGGCGTCTCACAGCGGCTGGGCGGGCAGAGGCGGGCGATACTCTCCTCAGCGCGGACGTCGTAAAGGCCGCCGAAGGCGGTGAACAGGTTGTCCGGGTGGTGCGAATAGTGGGGAGCCGCCCCGGTGGCCGGATAGCGGCCGGTCAACATCGCCGGCAACGCGTACGGCGTCCAACCGCTGACCCCGGTCGCGTTCCGGTACCAGGTGGAGCCGGCGGCCAGCTCCGCGAAGTGCGGGAACCGGTCCGCGTCGACCTGCCCGTCCGGGTCGAGCAGGGAGACCAGGGGCAGCTCGTCCAAGACCAGGAGAACCACCGGCGGGTGGCCACCAGCGCGTGCCAGCCCGACGGTGCCGCCGTCCCAGCGCGGCAACACCACCGCCGAAGTGGGCGACACGAGCAGGAACAGCGCGACGAAGACCACTGGCCCGAGCGCCGCGACCCGAAGCACGCGGGCCGGGGCCCGCCACCGCCGGTAGGCCACCGTCGCCGCCGCCGCGAGGACCACCGCCAGCAGCAACAGCAGTACGCCCCGCAAAGGTGTGGTGTGCCGTCCAACCTGTACGGCCAGCGCGGTGAGCAGTACCCCCACGAGCAGCGTCTGGGTCCACTCCCGGGTGGCATGGCCGGCGAGCCGCGACGTCGCCGCGAGCGCGCCGACCGCGAGGGTCGGCACGACCGCAACCAACACGACCAGTTGTACGATCTCGCCACGGCTGGCCCGGTGGAAGAGGAAGAAGTCCGGGCTCTGGCCGAGCACATCCAACAACGGCTGAGTAACCGCGAGCCCGAGCAGGGCGGCGAGCTCGAGCAGCCGGACCCCCTCCGCTCTCCAGCCCCGCCGCGGCGCACCGTCGGGGTCCCCCGCTGCGCCGGCTCGTCGATCAGCGGCGCCGTCAACGTCCTCGGGTCGATCCGGTGTGGGCGCGACGTCCGGGTCAGCCACTCAGGACCACCCGGTAGAGGGTCCGGCTACCCGAGGGCAGCCGAAGGCGTTCCTCAAGGTGACCACGGGCAGCGAGTAGCCGCTCGAACTCGTCCCGGTGGTAGTGGGGGAAGGTGTCCTGTGGTTTGTTGGCCAGCAGCCGACGGGCCATCGGATCCTCCGGGTGCACGAACTCCACCACCAGCCGGGTGCCGGGCCGACCGAAACCGGCCAACCACGCGACCACCTCCGGCAGCGGGACGTTCCGCCCCACCGCGAGGTGGTGCACCACCGCCAGGGCGAGGACGACATCAGCCCGCGCCCGATCACCGAAGGAGGCCCGCTCGATCCCCCGCCAGCCGCCGCCGGGTGACGGGTCGGCCAGATCCATCACCAACGGCAGGATCCGCTGCTCCCCCTCGGCCCGCAGCTCCCGGTACAGCCGGTCAACCACGCCCGGATCCTGTTCGACGGCGACAACGTACTCGGCGTGACGCGCGGCCAGGCGGGCGTACCGGCCATCGTTGGTCCCGAGGTCGAGCGCCAGCCGGGTCGGGGGCCCGGCAGTCAGCGAAGCGGCGACGAAGCGCTCCTTGGCGGCCCGGTCCTCGGTGGTGTACCCGCAGGTGCGCTGGTAGTCAATCCAGTGGCTGGCGGGCGGCGACCGGTCCAGCCGGCGGACGAGGCGTTGCAGACCGCGTACCGTGGCGACGGCGAGGTCACGGGAGTAGCCGGCCTCGCGCAGCTGGTTGCGGACGTCGGCCGTACTGGATCGGGCGTTGCGTCGCTGCATCGCGTCGTGCAGGTGGACGTGGGTGAGCACGCCGGGGCGGAACCGGCGACGGCCGGTGAACAGACGACGAATCTGGTCCGCCTCGATGCCGTCAACCTGGGCCCGCAGCAGCGGCTGGAAGTCCAGCCCCAGGTGGGCACTGAGGAGCAACGGGTAGAGCAGGGTCTGGCAGAACTGGCGGTAGCCGGCCCAGGGTTCGCCGTCTCGAATCGGGGTGAACGAGCCGATATCGATGAAGACCGGCTCCGCGCCACGCCACTGCAGGTTGTACGCCGAGCCGTCCTTGGTGGTGAAGCCCTCCGGCAGAGCCGCCTGGAGGATGTCCAGGTGCAGCAGGGCGGCGTCCCGCAGCATGCCGTGGGACCATTCGTACGGGTGGGAGACGAATGGGATGCGTTCGTGCCGGAGCACCGCGGACCAGCCCGGCGGGGCCGGGCCGGTCTCCACGGTATCGCAGACCTTACCCTCAGCAAGCAGTGCCGCGAAGAAGTCGCTGCCGGCGAGGGCCCGCCAGTCGGTGGCGGCCCGCTCGTCCAACCCACGCAGCACGTCGTCGCCGCGGTGGAAGACCCGATTCGCGGGGTCCCGGAAGGACGCTGGCTCGGCCCGCAGGTCGGGATACGCAGATGCCATGCCGGTCAGTTCCGGTCGGTGGGCTGCTTGCGGAACCGGTCCACCAAGCGTCGCCAGTAGAGCTTGCCGGCGACCGCGACACCCGCTGCCCCGCCAACCACCGCCTGCACGATCAGGCTGCCCGATCCCGCGTCCAGGTAGGCCAGATGATCCACTGGCTACTCCTTCCGATCTCGCCCCTCGGCCCACCAATCCGGGCGCACCGGGAGGTGCTCCAATACGCTGAGGATGTATTCGGACACAGTACGCGCATGCAGGCCGCAATGCGGGTCATAACCACGCCAGCATTCTGATTTGGTGGCGATTCAGCCCCAACCTTCAGCCACCCCGCCGGTGGTGCATGGAATAGCGGAGCAGCACGAACCGCAACACCGTGGCGGCCAGGTTCGCGACGACCAGCACCGCCAACTCCATCGCCCGCGTCGGAGCCGCCACCACGGCGGGTAGCAACGCGAGCGAACCACTGGTCAGCGCCAGGCCGAGCCCGAAGACCACCAGGCCTTGCAGGTGGTGCCGACCGGCGTGCCACCGACCGGTGATCCCGAAGGTCAGTCGCCGATTCGCCGCGGTGTTGGCTACCGCGGTGACCAGCAGCGACAACAGGTTCGCCGGTTGGGCGCCCAGGACGCCGCGGGTGGCGACGTACAACAGCAGATAGGCCACCGTGCTGGCCACCCCGACCAGGGCGAACCGGCCCAGCTGTCGGGGCAGCCCCACCGGCACTCGTGCCGGTGGGGCCGCGAGTGGGGTCCGTCCGAACCGCTCACGCAGCTGCCGCAGCGGCAGCGCGCCGGTGAACAGGGCCCCTCCCAGCCGGCCGATGCCACGCAGGTCGGCCAGCGCGGTCACCAACACATCCACCCGACTGTCCGGATCATCCACCCAGTCCACCGGAACCTCGTGGATGCGTAGGCCAGCCCGCTGGGCCAGCACCAGCAACTCGGTGTCGAAAAACCACCCGGTGTCTCGGACCAACGGCAGCAGCTGCGCCGCCACGTCAGCCCGGATCGCCTTGAAGCCGCACTGGGCATCGGAGAATCGAACGGCGAGGGTGCCCCGCAGCAATAGGTTGTACCCCCGCGAGATCACCTCCCGTTTCGTACCCCGGACCACCCGTGAGGTACGGGCAAGCCGGGTGCCGATGGCCAGGTCCGAGTGGCCGGAAATGAGCGGCGCGACCAGCGGCAGCAGCGCCGCCAGATCAGTAGACAAGTCCACATCCATGTAGACGAGCACCGGCGCGGGTGAGGCCGACCAGGCGGCCCGAAGCGCCCGCCCACGCCCCTTGGCCGCCAGATGTAGCACCTCGACACCGGCCAGGTCGGCGGCGAGCGACCGGGCTACGTCCAGCGTGCCGTCAACGCTGGCGTTGTCCGCGATCGTGATCCGGAACGGATACGGGACATTCGCGCGTAGGTGTGCGTGCAGCCGCCGCACGCACGGCCCGAGGTCGGTCTCCTCGTTGTAGACGGGAATCACCACGTCCAGGATGGGCGCCGTGGCGACCGGCTGGATCCACTCGGTAGCACGGACTTCGGTTGTATCGATCATGCTTCCGCTCCCTCCCTGCTCAGGTCGTAGATGGTGATTCCGTCCACGGTTCGCGCCTCGAACGTCTCCGCCACCCAGGTGGCGATCTCGGAGGAGGCGGAGCTGCCGCCGTTGGCGCCCCGGAAGCCACCCCCGCCGATGAACCAATGGATCTCTCCGGCAGTGACGTACCGCTGGAACTCGGCGACGGTCGGGGAGGGATCGGTGCCGTTGAAACCACCCACGGGCAGCACCGGATCGCCGGTGGCCAGCTGGTAGCCGGCAGCGTTGTTCGCACCCACCGTGGCCGCGACCCAGGCGTAGCTGTCGCTGTCGAGCTCAAGGAGCTCGCGCAGTTGCGCACTGGGAACTCGGGCACCCAGCAGCCCGCCGGCACCGCCCGGCTGGCCGAGCTGGTTTGGCCCACCGGGTTGACCGGGTTGGCCCGACCCACTCGGCCCACCAGACCCACCGGGCTGAGCGGGCTGACCGGGTTGGCGGTTGTCGAGCGCCGTGCCGGGTTGCCGATCCGGCCCCTGCGGCAGCTGCCCGGTCCCGGGAGGCTGGCCACCGGCGGCACCGGGGCCATCCCCGGCGCCGTCAGACCGGGCGCCGACCGCGCGAGTCAGCTCCGGTCCCGCGGTGGGAACCCCGCCGTTGTGCGCCGTCGCGGCGGCGTGTAGCGAGTAGGCCACCGGCCCGGCGAGGGCCGCCGCGACGCCCAGCGCAAGCCCCGCCGCCCCAACTGATCGGGGCAGCCGAGCAGAGAGCACCAACAGCGCCGCTGCCGCGAGGCCACCCACCAGAACCGTGGTACGCAACCCCGGATACCAGTCCGGGCTACGGGCCAGCAGCAGCCAGGACCATCCCGCGGTGCCGGCCAGTGTCCCGGCCAGGATGGCGGTGGCGGCGTGCGACCGCCGGCGCCAGGCAGCGCCGGGCGGCGCGGACCGCACCCGCCACAGGAGCGTGACACCGATCCCGACCAGGGCACCGACCGCCGGTGCCAGGGCCACCGTGTAGTACTCGTGGAAGATCCCGGACATGAAGCTGAAGATCGCCCCGGTGACCAGCAACCAGCCGCCCCAGAGCAGCAGCCCGGCGCGGGTCCGGTCGGTTCGCGGAGCCCGACCGGCCACCAGCAGACCGGCGGCCAGCAGGATCAACGCGGCGGGCAACAGCCAGGCGATCTGCCCGCCAACCTGGTCGTCGAACATGCGCAGCAGGCCGGTCCCGGCACCGAAGCCCCCTCCGCCGGGCCGCCCCACACTGCCCTCCTCGCGGCCGGTGATGCGACCGAGCCCGTTGTAGCCAAGGGCCAGCTCGAGGACACTGTTGGTCTGCGAGCCGCCGACATACGGGCGAGCACTGGAAGGGACCAACTCGACGATGGCCACCCACCACCCCGCCGACAGCACGACCGCGAGGCCGGCCAGCAGGGTCTGGCGGATCCGCCGGCCGAGCCCGGTCGGCGCTGCCAGCACGTAGACCCCGGCGAGCACCGGTACCACCAAAAACGCCTGCAGCATCTTCGTGAGGAAGCCGAACCCGACCAGCAGGCCGGCGAGTACGAGCCATCGAGTGGCGGCCGTCTCGACCGCCCGTACGGTGGCGTAGGCGGCGGCGACCAGCAGCAGCACCAGCAACGCGTCCGGGTTGTTGAACCGGAACATCAGCGTGGCCACCGGCGTGACGGCGAGGACCGCGCCAGCGATCAACCCGGCGGCCGGGCCGTGCCAACGCCGGACCGCGGCGTAGAGCACCGCGACCGCGGCCACCCCGCACAGTGCCTGCGGCAGCAGCACCGCCCAGCTGTTCAGGCCGAACAGCCGCACCGAGAGCGCCATCAGCCACAGCGCGGCGGGCGTCTTGTCAACGGTGATGGAGTTGGCGGCATCGAACGAGCCGTAGAAGAAGGCGGTCCAGTTCTGCGCGCCGGCCTGTGCCGCCGCCGCGTAGTAGGCGTTCGCCCAGCCGGAGACGTCGAGCCCCCACAGGTAGAGCCCGGCGGCACCGAGCAGTAGCCCGCCGAGGCAGGGGCGGGCCCAGCGGGCCGACCGACGTGGCGTGGAGGTCGGCGCCGCCTCCGGTTCTACCCGCGGTGTCCGGGCGAAGCCTGCCGACGGGGCGGCACGGGACCCGTAGGTCGTCTCGGTTCTGTCCATGGCGGGAAGCCTGGCCGTCCGGGCTGCACGGCCCCCATGGGTCCGCTATGTCTCCGCTGTGGAATTCGGCAGTCGCACGGTGAACACGGTGCGACCGGGCCGGCTGCGCACCGAGACGGTTCCATGGTGGGCGTCGACCACCGCGGCGACGATGGCGAGCCCCAGCCCGGTACTGCCCTGCGACCGGGACCGCGAGCTGTCCGCGCGCGCGAAGCGCTCGAAGACCTCTGGTTGTAGCTCCGCCGGTATGCCGGGGCCGTCGTCGGCGACCCGGAGCACCGCCGCGTCGGGCTCAACAGCGAGGCTGGTGGTGACAGTGGTACCGGCCGGCGTGTGTACCCGGGCGTTGGTCAGGAGGTTGGCCACCACCTGGTGCAGCCGGGCCGCGTCACCGGGCACGGCGATCTGCTGCTCGGGCAGGTCCAACTGCCAGCGGTGCTCGGATCCGGCGACGTGCGCGTCACTGACGGCGTCCACGACCAGCACGGAGAGGTCCACCGCCGCGACCGCGAGCGGGCGGCCCGAGTCGAGCCGGGCGAGCAGCAACAGATCCTCCACCAGGCCGGTCATCCGGGTGCTCTCGGACTCGACGCGGCGCAGGGCGTGCGCCACGTCGGGCGGCACCTGGTCCCGGCCTCGCCGGGCCACCTCCGCGTACCCCCGGATGGCCGCCAGCGGGGTACGCAGCTCGTGGCTCGCGTCGGCGACGAACTGACGCACCCGTGTCTCGCTGGCCTGCCGCGCGGCGAGCGCGGCGGCGACGTGCCCGAGCATTCGGTTGAGCGCGGCACCGACCTGGCCCACCTCGGTGCGGGTGTCGGTGTCGGCGCCCGGCACCCGCACCGGCAGCGTCACCGCGCCCCGGTCCAGCGGCAATTCGCTGACCTGGGTGGCCGTGGCGGCGACCCGCCGCAGCGGGCGCAGGGTGCGCCGGACCATCAGCGCGCCGGTGGTGCCGGCGACGATGAGCCCGGTGCCCGCGATGCCGGCCTGCGCGACGACCATCCACATCACCGTCTCCTGCACCTCGGCGAGGGGGAGGGCGAACGCGGTCACCCGGCCGTCCGGCCACTGCTTGGCGATGGCCCGGTACTCCCCCTGATCCAGATCCACCGTGCGCGGCTCGGCGCCCGGCACCAGGCCACCCAACGCCGCCACCGCCTCGGACGCGATGCTCTTCCCACCGTCCTCCCGGACCTCGGTCTGGATGCGGGCCTCGGTGACCCGGCCATCCTGCAGGTCCGCGATGACCGACCCCACTCCCATTCCGACCGGGATCTTCAGGTCCTGCCACTCGCGCCGCTGCTCGGGAGGGGGAAAGCTCTGTGGTCCGGCATCGGCCCGGAGTTGCCGGTCGATTCGGCTGGTCAGGAAGTCCCGTAACGCGACGGTGGTGATCCCACCGATGCCGACGCTAACCGCGGCCAGCAGGGAGACCAGGATGACCACCAGCCGGGTCCGCAGCGACCGACCGGCCACCCACCGCCGCCAACCCACCCCTTCAGTCGGCGGGCTTGAGCACATAGCCCGCCCCGCGCAGGGTGTGGATCATCGGCGCGCGGCCGACGTCGATCTTCTTGCGCAGGTACGAGATGTACAGCTCGACCACGTTGGCCTGACCTCCGAAGTCGTAGTTCCAGACGCGGTCCAGGATCTGCGCCTTGCTGAGCACCCGGCGCGGGTTGCGCATGAGATAACGCAGCAACTCGAACTCGGTGGCGGTCAATGTGATCAACTTTCCGCCCCGGCTCACCTCGTGGCTGTCCTCGTCGAGGGAGAGGTCGCCGACGGTGAGCACCGCCTCCTGCCGGGCGGCGATCGCGAAGCCGGAGCGGCGCAGCAGCGCTCGCAGGCGGGCGATCACCTCCTCCAGACTGAACGGCTTGGTCACGTAGTCATCGCCGCCGACGGTGAGGCCGGCGACCCGGTCCTCAACCGCGTCCCGCGCGGTCAGGAAGAGCACCGGCACGGTCGGAGCCACCTCGCGTAGGCGACGCAGCACCGCGAAGCCGTCCAGGTCGGGCAGCATCACGTCGAGCACCACCGCGTCCGGCTGGAACTGACGGGCCGTGCTCAGCGCCGCCATCCCATTGCCGGCGGTACGCACCTGCCAACCCTCGTAGCGCAGCGCCATCGACAGCAGGTCAGACAGGGTGGATTCGTCGTCAACGACCAGGACCCGCACGGGCTGGCCGTCGGGGCGGCGGAGGTCAACCCGGGCTGGTCCCACCTGCTCGTTGGTCATCATGGCCCTCATCCTGGATGCTCCCGCTGTAGGGCGGTTGTGCGCTTCCTGTGCCTCCGCTGTGCAGGCTACTCGGACGCTCCCGGCAGGGGCCGGAACGAAACGACGGGCCCAGCCGCCCCGCTCCCCGGAACTGCTCTTCCGTGCCCGGAGCACGGTTTCGCCGGCCGGACGCCGGGTAGCCCGGGGTGAGTGACGGGAGGAACACGATGTCCCAGCACAGCTCCTGGCTGAACGAGACAGCCACCGCCACGGCGGAGGGCGGGCACGTCCGCACCGAGGATGGTGGGCTCTCCACCGCCCTGGCATCCCCACTGGCTCCGCACTGCACCGGGCTGAGCCCGTCGCAGCTACTCGCTGCGGCCTTCGCCTCCTGCCTGCACCATGCCGCGGTGGAAGCGGCCGGTGAGATCACCGACGAGGCACACACGGTCCAGGTGCGGGCCGAGGCGAAGCTCGGCCGCGACGACGACGGCCGGTACCGGGCCGACGTGAACGCCTCCATCTCGTCGGCCGGACTGACCCGCCAACAGCTGGCTGACCTGGTGGAGCACGCTGACCGACTCTGGCCCTTCTCCACCGAGGACGCGAGCCGGCATCATCTGACGGTGGCGCTGACCGACAACGGCCGGCACTGAGCCAAGCCCACGGCGAACCGGAAAGCTATCGGGTCAGCACTCCGACCGACCGCTGAACAACCGAACGCCGGAGCTGCCGCCAGCTGTTCGGAGGAGGGGCTAGTCATGGAGCCGCCTACCCGGCAAGATCAGAAAATTGCGGCCTTTCCAGCCCCACTAAACGCCCATTTCCGATATTAGCGATAACTGAGGTTTGTGCGGCTTCCCTCGGGCCTCACCCACCCCATCCGAACTGTGCGGCAATTAGTGACGCACCCCACTGATCGGACCGATGGCAGCGAGCGATCTGCTTTCTAGCCTCGGCGGATGCACCCCAACGACGCCTTCACCGAGAAGACAACCCAGCACGGGTCGGCTACCCAGTCGACCGATGAAATCTCCACCGAACGGACGACCCAACCCGTCCGCACCTCCAGCCGTGGACTACGCACCCTGCTCGCGTCAACCCCGACCCGGGTCGCGCTCGCCGCCGGCCTCACCTGCTGCCTCGGCGCAGCCGCCTTCGTCGGGACGCGGCAGACTCCCGAGCAGCCGGAGCAAGCCGCGGTCGGCGAGGCGGCAGCGGAACGAGGCAACGCGGCGGAGCGCGCCGCGCGCTCCCTCCTTCGAGACGACGCACCCTCGACCAGCCCCAGCCCGACCGAAACCGCCACCCCGACCGAAACCGCCACCCCCACTGCGACTGCGCAGGAGACCACCTTCAGCGAGCCGGCACCGCCCCAACCGGTCGCCGGGCTGACCCAGACCCAGATGGACAACGCGAAGACAATCGTCGATACTGGGACCGAGATGAGCATCCCGCATCGTGGTTTGATCGTCGCCATCGCCACCGCGATGCAGGAGAGCACCCTGCTCAACTACGCCAACGCCGGCGTGCCGGAGTCACAGAACCACCCGCACGAGGCGGTTGGCTGGGACCACGATTCGGTCGGTCTGTTCCAGCAGCGCGCAAGCACCGGCTGGGGTAGCGTCGCCGAGCTGATGACCCCGACCTACGCCGCCGAGGCGTTTTACCAGGCACTCCTGCAGGTCCCCGGCTGGCAGGAGATGAGCGTCGCCTGGGCGGCCCAGTCTGTCCAGGTATCGGCCTTCCCCGACGCGTACGCCCAGCACGAGACCCGGGCGACCACAATCGTCCGCGCGCTGGTGTGACGGGATCCCGCCCTACTCAGCGGGCGAACCATTCCCAGCAGGCGCACCATCTCCAACGGGGGACTCTATCCCCAACGGGCGAATCGTCCTCAGTGGGCGGCTCGGCTCCACACCACGGCGGAGGCGGCGGTTGGCGTGTCGGTCGGCACCGCCTCCGCCGGGCCACCGAGAATCTCGTCAACCCGGACCGCCCGGCACCGTCGAGCGTGCAACGCCGCCTCAAGCTCCCGGCGGGCCTGCACCGCCTCGGTATAGGCCTGCTCGCGCACCCGTCGAGCCTCCTCCCGGGCGGAGTCGAATTCCAGTCGCGCCCGGAGCAGCAAATCGGTCACCTCCCGCTCAGCCGCTTCCCGGTCGGGTGGGCCAACGGGTCGCCGCGCCGCCGCGCCAAGGTCGAGCCGCTGGAGCACCCCACAGAGACCCGCCGCCTCCTCACGAATCTCGTCCCACTCCCGCCCGGCCCGCGCGGCCCCCTCCGCGCGTGCCGCTAACCGGCTCAACCGAACCCCGAGCTCATCCAGGCAGGAATCGACCTGCCGCTGGTCGTAACCGACGTCTACGACGGAGAACCTCATACTGTCGCCCCCAGACAGCTGGTACGTCTATCCCCACCGTCGATCCTCGGTGCCCGGGAGCCACCGCTGGGGACATTTGGGAAAAATATTCAACATTCGAACGACTCGGCGAGTTCCAACACCTCAGGTCGCCGCTACCGACCGGTCTGGCCGGACGCCACGGCCGGAGGAGCGGCACCGCTCCGCTCTCCATCGTCGATACCGCTGCCTCACTACACCGCTCGCAGGTCGGGGCCAGTTACCCGCCCCGGCACCACCGTTGCTGGCTCGGCATCCCCCGGCGCGCCCGAATCCGGAGTCTGGAAGAGGTAGCGGATAAACTCCCCGCCGGCCTCGTTGTCGTCCGCACCGGGCCACTGCCCGACGCAATCCACCCCGATCACCTCCCGGCCCGTGCCGTCGCTCTCCTCAAGCAGGACCCAAAGGCTGACCGGGTAGCACCGGGTGTCACCGGGCGCCAGACGCCAACGTGCGTACCAGCCGGGTCGGGCGGGGATGATCTCGACGATCCGCTTCATCACGACCTTCCCTTCCGCATACCTCGGAAGTCCACCGATCCACTGCGATCGTCCCGCTCAACCGGGTGAGCAACCATCACCCCGGCCGGATGAGGATCCCTCGTCGGCTCCGCGGCCAGGCCCGGGCCCGTTTCCTGCTTGCCGACGGTGGGAAGGCATCGATGACAGCAGGAACCGCAGTGGAGGAGTTGTCACATGCGCAAGCAGATGGAGGGCGACAACCAACGCCGCCGGGCGCTCGCCCGTCAGGCCCGGAGCCAGGGACAGCGGCCCAGCGGGACCGGGGCCAGCCTGGGCGCCACCAAGCAGTTGACCAGCCTTGACCAACGGCGGCGCAATGGACCCGCGCCGGCGGGACGCCACAAACCGACCAGCACCAACGGTGGACCCGCCCCACCTCCGGTCGGTACCCCGGAAAATTCACGGCCCATCCCGGACAGTGGCCCCACCAGTGCCACCACGATCAGCTACCAGGATCTGGTAACCGATGTCGGCCGGCGGTCCGGGGTCGACTTCCCCACCGCGAAGGTGGGCGCGACGGCGACAGTGCTGACCCTGGCCCGCACCCTGGGGGCGGCCGAACGCGGCCGGCTGCTCGCGGCCGTGCCGAGCCGGCTACACGACATCATCCCGGTGGACGGAATCGAGGACCGCCCCGACCTACCCGGCTTCCTCGCCGAGGTGGGGCGGCTCAGCGGCCGCACCCCGGAGCAGGCCCGATACCAGGCGGCGGCCACCCTCACCGCGCTGGCCGACCGAGATGCGGACCTGGTCGAGTCGCTGCACGTCCCGGAGGAGCTGCGGGACCTACTCGCCCCGCCCGAGCCCGGCGGCGGCGTGATCGGAGCGACGGCCGCAACCCCACCGCTCGACGAGGGGCAGCTACGCGCGGAGTTGGCCCGCCTCCCGTACTGGTCCGGGGACCGGCACGGGCTGTCCCGGACGGTCGAGCTGCCCACCGAGAACCTCGGCCGCGTGCTGGACCGACTCGACCAGTTCCGACGGCAGACCGGACGCGGACCCTCGATCGGTCAACCGGACCGCACCACCGCCGTGTTGACGGTGGCGACCTCCCGGCCCCGAAGGGCTCCCGAGGTGACCGGACCAGACGTTGACCTAGCCCACGCCGTGGACGACGCGATCGACGAGGTGGGGGCCGGGATGGCGGGCTAGCCCGGCGCCCGGTCGCGGGAAGGGGCCACCGCCAGAACCTGGTCGCACCACCTGGTGCTGGCGGGCCCTTTCCCTGCCCCTGCCTATCCCAGCTCGGCGGGCACCTCGGGGGAGTTGCTCTCCAGCGGAACCGAGTGGGCCGGCACCAGGCTCAACTGAACCGCCGGACGGGGCAGGGCCGCGTCCAGCAGCCAATCGGCGCCCACCCGGGCGCGATTGCCGGGCAGGTTTAGCAGGTGATATCCCCGGGTCACCACCTTGGCGGGCAGTCCGGCCAGCGGCACCTTCAACGGGTTCGCCGCCGCATCCCGACCCCCCAGGTCAACCACCCAGCCCAGGTCATGGTGCTGGTACGGCTTGCGGGTGCCCTGCCCGTACGAGGCGGCGATGTTGCGGGCGACCAGCTTGCCCTGCCGCTGGGCATGCTGGGCGGTCATCGCGCAGACCTGCCCGGGCTGGGCCAGGTCGGGCACGGCCGCGGCGTCGCCGCAGGCGTACACCTCCGGAAAGCCCGGCACGTTGAGGTACTCATCGGTCACCAGACGGCCCTTCTCGGTCCGCAGACCGAGCTGCTCGACGAACGGATCGGGGCGGACCCCGACACACCAGATGAGGGAGCAGGTGTGGATGAACTCCCCGTCGGTCAGCTTGACCCCGTCGGCGGTCGCGACCGCAACCGAGGTTCCCATCCGCACATCCACTCCCCGCTCCTCCAGGACCCGATGGGCGGTGTCGGACATCCGCCGGTCCAGCTCGGGTAGCACCCGCGGCGCCACGTCGAGCAGCATCCACCGGGGCCGAAGCTTCAGCCGAGACCGTTGCCCGACGAGCCGGTCGGTGAACAGCTGCCCATGGGCGGCCACCTCGGTGCCGGTGTAGCCGGCTCCCACCACCACGAAGGTGGCCCGCGCCCGTTGTTCGGCCGGGTCGGTGGCTTGTTCCGCGAGCTCAACCTGTCGCACCACGTGGTCGTGGAGGTAGAGCGCCTCTGGCAGGCCACGGAAGCCGTGCGCGTACTCGGTGACCCCGGGGATCGGCAGCAGCTTATTGACGCTACCGACGGCCAGCACCAGCCGGTCGTACGCGAGGCGGTTCCGCTCCCCCTCCGGCTGGGTGAAACCGACCCAACGGTTCCGCAGGTCAACATGGTCGGCTTCGCCGACCACGAGGCGGACCCCGTCGAGAGTTCCCGCCAGCGGCACCGAGATCCGGGACGGCTCAACGACACCGGCGGCGACCTCTGGTAGCAGCGGCAGGTACAGGAAGTAGTCGGTCGTGTTCAGCAGCACGATCTCGGCCTGGTCCCTGGCCAGCCGGCTGAGTGTCTTTGCCGCGTGGTACCCAGCGAAACCGGCCCCTACGATCACCACCCGAGGCTTCGTCATTCCACCGCCGTTCCCCGGGCAGGGCTGGACAAACCTTCCGGGGGTGCCCGGCGGCACCGCGCACCGATGGTGAACGCCCTCGGTCAGATGTGGCCCCGGCCTACGGTGCTGGCACCCGACCTGCTGGTACGGGTCGCGTACAGGCTGGTGAGCGTGACCGCCACGAGGACAACGAGAATCACTGCGAGGGATGCCAGGGTCGGAATCTGCGGCACCCCCGGCCAGACCCCGTGCGCCCAGTGCAGGCCCAACTTCACTCCGATGAACGCGAGGATGACCGCGAGTCCGTAGTTGAGGTGAACCAGCCGGCTGAGCGCGGCATGCAGGACGAAGTAGAGTGCCCGCAGCCCGAGCAGCGCGAAGGCGTTGGTGGCGAAGACCAGGTACGGATCTTCGGTGATGCCGTACACGGCGGGCACCGAATCGACGGCGAAGACCACATCGGTGGCGAGCACCGCGACGACCACCAGGGCCAGCGGGGTGAGGGTTCGCCTGCCAGCCAGGCGTACGACCATCTTCGTACCCTGATAGTTCTGGGTGACCGGCATGAACCTGCGCAGGAGCCGTACCGAGCGCATCCCGTTGATGTCGACCTCCTGCTCCTGGCCGGAGATCGCGTCGCGCAGCAGCTTCGCCGCGGTGGCGAGCAGGATGAGGGCGAAGAGCAGGAAGGCGAAGTCGAGCGTCTGCAGAGCAGCCGCGCCGAGTGCGATGAACACCGCGCGCAGCACCAGGGCACCGGTGATCCCGAACAGCAGGACCCGCTGGGCGAGCACCGGGGGCACCGCGAACGCGGCCAGCAGCAGCATGAAGACGAAGAGGTTGTCTACCGAGAGGGACTTCTCCACCAGGTAGCCGGTCAGGTATTCGACGCCCTGCTGCGAGCCGTAGCGGGACCAGAGCCAGGCGCCGAACGCCAGCGGCAGCGCGAGGTAGAACGCCGACCAGGCCAGCGCCTCCCGGAGCGAAACCTCGTGCGGCCGTCGGGTGATCAGAAAGTCGAGCACCAGCAGCACCACGATACCGGCGATGGTGACGCCCCACAGCGTCGGCGTACCGACCGACTGCAGCTCGACAGAAATGTACAAATCGGTCATGGAGCCTCCTCGAACACGATGTCATGCTCGAGGTCTCCTTCACCCACTTTCGTGGGCAACCATCCGAGGCAGGCTCCGGGGCCCGCCGTACTGACCGGAATGGCTCACGGGAAGTACTCCCCTCGTCGCGACCAAGGGTAGGGCAGTCCGGGTCCAAGCTGCCACACGGCACCCCGGCAACGGCACTCAGCTCCAACCAGCGCAGCCAGCCCCCTACCACCCGAACCCATCGGCGCTTATCGTGGCCCGATGACCGACAACGTACCGGCCGGCCCCCTAGCCGGGGTGCGGGCAATCGAGCTGGCCGGCATTGGGCCGGGGCCATTCGCCGCAATGATGCTGGCCGATCTGGGCGCCGAGGTGATCCGGGTGGACCGCGCGGCCGACGTGGACCAGACCGCTTTCGGCACCCCGCACCCCGATCTGCTGAACCGGGGACGGCGATCAATCGGCGTGGACCTGAAGTCACCCTCCGGCCGCGACGTGGCGCTCGCGCTGACCGCCGGCGCGGACGTGCTGATCGAGGGCTTCCGGCCCGGCGTGACCGAGCGACTTGGTCTCGGCCCGGCGGACTGCCACGCGGTGAACCCGCACCTCGTGTACGGGCGGATGACCGGCTGGGGGCAGCACGGTCCCGCCACACCGGAAGCCGGGCACGACATCACCTACCTGGCCCTGACCGGGGCGCTACACGGGATCGGGCGGGCCGGCGAGCGTCCGGTGCCGCCGCTGAACCTGCTCGGCGACTTCGGTGGCGGTGGGATGCTACTCGCCCTCGGCCTGATCAGCGCCCTGTACGCCGTACGCGGCGGCGCCACCGGCCAGGTGGTGGACGCCGCCATCGTGGACGGCGTCTCGGTGCTCAGCACCCAGATCCACGGCCTACGCCGCCTCGGCAGGTGGCAGGACCCACGCGGGGTGAACCTGCTCGACGGGGGCGCACCGTTCTACGACAGCTACGAGTGCGCCGACGGAAAGCACCTGGCGGTGGGCGCGCTGGAGCCCCGGTTCTACGACGAACTGGTCCAACGCACCGGCTTTCCGCTGCCCGGCGACACCGCGCTGGACCGCACCGACCCGGCGAACTGGCCGGCGTTGCGGGAGGCGTGGGCACGGTTGTTCCGTACCCGGACCCGGGACGAGTGGGCGGCGCTGTTCACCGGCTCGGACGCCTGCGTAGCCCCGGTTCTGGATTGGGCGGAGGCACCAGCGCACCCGCACCTGGCGGCACGGGACACCTTTGTGGAGCACCACGGGGTGACCCAGCCGGCGCCCGCACCCCGCTTCTCCGGTACCCCCACCGCCCTGCACCGTCCACCGCCGCACCCCGGCGAACACACGGACGAACTGCTGGCCGAGGCGGGCTTCGGAGCTGACCGCGTCGCCGATCTGCATGCCGCGGGCGCCGTCGCCTAGCCACCGAGGGTGCGGGGTCAGCACAGCGGATCAAGGCCGGCGCAGCGCCGAACCCGGCGCCAGCGCCGGCTCCACCAGTTCCCGGTAGTCGCGGGGCAGCTGCACCGCGACATCGTCGAACTCACCACCGCTGATCGCCTCCCGCAGCGTGCTGAAGACCGCTCGGATGACCCCGTGCGCAGTCGCTTCGTCAACGTGGGCGCGGGCTGCCACCCGGGTGACAAACTCCGCCGCCGCGAGCCGCTGCGCTGCCTCGTTCTCGGGCCCCGGCTTCAGCACCACCTGCAGTTGCGTCGGCAGCTGTACGGCCAGGTCCAGCACTTCCCCGCCGGTCAGCCGCTCGGCAAGGGTCGCCAGGACCGCCCGGGTCAGCTCCACCGCCTGTGCGGTAGAGGTGCCCGTCCGCTGCCCGACCTGGTCAACAAAGGTGTGATAATCCATGCTGTCCCTTCGGTCCGGCCGACCGGATACCCACCCGCGCCGCCCGGAAACCGCCGGTTGCCGGCAGCCGGAAGGGTCTGCCCACTCACCGCGCCGGTACGGCCTGACCGATCACCTCCGGGTATCGCTGCTCCAGGTCAACCCGGGCGAGCGCGCCCACCAGCCAGGCCAGCCGCTCGGACCGGCCGCTACCCGCCAGTCCGGCCAGGTCGCCGGCGGAACGCCCGAGGCCCAGGCGGCGGGCCGCGGCCAGCGCCCGCCGATCGGCGACCGGCGGCACCTCCGCCCAGAGTGCCTGCACCTCGCGGAGAAACAGGACAACCGCCGTATCGTCCACCCCGGGCAGCTCGGTGAGCAGGGCACGTTCCCGGTCGGCATCACGGGCGGCGACCACCCGCAACCGGCGCAGGTCGCCCCGGTACCGGTCAACGACCTCCTGCGCCAGCTTCCCGAGGGTGTCGGCGGTCTGCTCGGTTTCCGCGCGGAAACCGCAGTCGCGCAGCAGCCCGACCCGCTCGGCGGGCGTGGAGCGGGCCAGCCGGGCGGCACTGTCCCAGCCATTGACCTGCAGGGCGCGGGCCACCGCAATCG
Source organism: Salinispora goodfellowii (assembly GCF_059570675.1). NCBI lineage: Bacteria > Bacillati > Actinomycetota > Actinomycetes > Micromonosporales > Micromonosporaceae > Salinispora > Salinispora goodfellowii. The sequence continues at coordinate 84,275 of NZ_JCANTD010000008.1, forward strand.
CTCGCCGGGCGTCGCCGCGGCGGGACAACAACACGGCGAGGCAGAGCAGCTGGAAGAGGCTCGACGGGTTGTTGGTGGTGCGGAAACCGTACTGCTCAGCAAAGCCGCGTCCGCCGCCGGCGAGCCGGCGGACCAGGCGCTTCTTGTCCTCGATTGTCGGCATGGGCGGCGACTACCCGCCCCGGCCGGCGCCACTCCTGGCTACCCGGCACCGCTGCCACACACCCACCCGGCTCGCCAACGCCACCAGCCGCACCGCTGGTGGCACGCGTCGCCCTCACTGTCGGCGTGCGCTGACGGCCTCGTCCAGCAGGCTTTCGATCCGTTCCACTCCGGCGGGCATCGACATCTGCCGCAGGTACGCCTCCCGACCCCGCCGCCCCATCTCGGCACGGGCGGCCGGCGGGATGGTGGTGGCCAACCAGAACCGGTCGGCGAGGGCGTCCCACTCCTCCGGCGGACACGACAGTCCGGCCCGGGCCCTCTCCACCACCTCGGCGGTGTCGCCACCGGCCGAGGCGATCACCGGTGCCCCGCAGGACAGGGCCGTGGGCAACTTGCCGGGCAGGGTGCTGCATAGTTCGGGCCGGTCCCGAAGCATGACCAACTGGTAGTCGGCGGCGGCGTACAGCTCCGGCATCTCCAACGGTGAGCGCCGGTCGACGAACCGCACGTTGTCGGCGCCCAGCTCGGCGGCGAGCCCCCGCACCCGCCGCTCCTGCTCGCCCGACCCGACCAGCACCAGATCCATCCGCTGGTCGAGGGCCGCCGCCGCCCGTACCGCTGTTTCCAGCCCTTGTCGGGCGCCGATGGTGCCGGCGTGCATGACCACGCAGCGGTCGTCGCGACGGATCAGTTGACCGGCGGCCGGGCTCGGCGGAGCCGGCTGGAAGATCCGCTCGTCGGTCCAGTTGAGCACCACCTCGACCCGCCCCGGGTCGGCCCCCTCGGTCACGACGAGGTCCCGCAGCGAGGGGGCCGCGACCGCGACCCGGTCGGCGCGGCGGTAGGTGGCGGCCATCGCCCTGGCGAGCCGACCGGTCCACCGATCGGGCTCGCCGGCCGCTGGCTCCGGGCCCGTCCACACGTCCTGGACGTGCACGACCGCCGGCACCCGTCGAAGCGCGCGCAGCAGGCGGGCGGCGGCGAAGGCGGTGGCCGGCGGCTGGTGCACGTAGAGGGCGTCGACACCGGCGAAAAACCGCCGGCCGACCAGCGACACGCTGCCCGCGAAGGAGCGGGGGCCGGACCACCGGCCGCGTACCTGGCCGCTGCGGCCAACGTAGCGGGGCACCCGCCGCACGGTCAGCCGCTCGCTGCGGGTCTCGTGGCGCCAACGCTGACGCCAGCCCGGGTAGGTGTGCCCGCCCGGATAGTCCGGAAATCCGGTCAGTACCCGGACTTCGTGCCCACGACGGGCCAGTTCCTCCGCGAGGCTGCCCGGGATGAAAGCCGGTTCCGGTGGAAAGTGATACGCCAGGATGCCGATCTTCATCGTTGCTCCCCCGTTGCCAGCAGGGCGGCCGGGTTGCCCCGCTGGCCGCTGTCCATGTACGAGTCCGCCCTGCCCAGCGACCCGAACGGTTCGCTCTGGTACTCGTCGAGCGCCCGGCCCCGCAGGTAGGCGCGCTGCAGTGCCGGGTGCAGGCGGTAGCGGTCCATCAGGTACGCCGCCGCACCGAGCCGAAAGCCCCAAAGAAACTCATAAAAGCTCCTAAGCTCAACTTATACTGTGAAACCATTACAACGCCTCATACATCAAATATCCGAAGTTTCGCCATTCGATCGATAAGCCCGACACCCCGGGAGAAGCGGTGTGACGGGGGCAAGGTCACGTCGTCTCCGCTCGCCGTCCCGTTACCCGCCTAGATAGAGTGGTGAGCGGTGTGCCGGGAAGCCTGGTCGGCGAACGTTTCCTGCTGCTCTGACACCGCTTGGATGGACCGCGCGTATGACCGACCGCACCCCGCCCCCGGGCCGCGCCCGCCGCCTCTTCTCGCGTACCTCCTGGCCGGAGGCCCGCTTCCTGGCTGACGTGCTGCGGACCGAGACCTTCGGCGGCGGCCTGCTACTGCTCGGCGCGGTGATCGCGCTGCTCTGGGCGAACTCGCCCTGGGGCGACTCCTACTCCAACCTGGCATCGTGGGTGCCCTGGCCGGGCGGGTCCGACCTACACCTGAACCTGGACCTCGCCACCTGGGCGGCCGACGGCCTGCTAGCGATCTTCTTCTTCGTGGTCGGGCTCGAGCTCAAACGCGAGTTCGTCGCCGGCGACCTGCGCGACCCACGACGTGCCGCCCTGCCGGTCGTCGCGGCGGTCGGCGGCATGATCGTTCCGGCCCTGATCTACGTCGGCATCAACCTCTCCGCCGGTGGCGAGAACCTGCGCGGCTGGGCCATCCCGACCGCCACCGACATCGCCTTCGCGCTCGCCGTGCTGGCGGTCATCGGATCCCACCTGCCGCAAGGGCTCCGCGCCTTCCTGCTCACCCTGGCCGTGGTGGACGACCTGCTCGCGATCACGGTCATCGCCATCTTCTACACCGGCGACTTCAAACTCATGCCGCTGCTGCTCGCGCTGCTGCCGATCGCCCTCTTCGGCCTGCTCGTGCAGCGCCGCAAGACCTGGTGGTGGGCGCTGATCCCGCTGGCCCTGGTGGCCTGGACCCTGGTGCACGAGTCGGGCGTGCACGCCACGGTGGCCGGCGTCCTGCTCGGCTTCACGGTGCCGGTCCTGCGCGGCCGGGAGGGGGACAAGCACGGGCTCGCCGAGCACCTCGAGCACCGCTGGCGGCCGATCTCCGCCGGCTTCGCCGTCCCCGTCTTCGCCTTCTTCGCCGCCGGAGTGTCCCTACGCGGTGCCGACCTCGGTGCCGTGATCACCGACCCGATCGTCGTCGGCATCGTCGCTGGCCTGGTGCTCGGCAAGGTACTCGGTATCTTCGGCTCGACGTTCCTGCTCGCCCGGTTCACCCGCGCCGAGTTGGACCGGGACATCACCTGGACCGACCTGCTCGGCGTCTCCCTGCTGGCCGGCATCGGATTCACCGTGTCGCTGCTGATCGGTGAACTCGCCTTCGACAGCAATGCCGCCGATGACAACGTCAAGGCTGCCGTACTCAGCGGGTCGCTGATCGCGGCGCTGCTCGCCTCCGTCGTGCTGACCCGCCGCAACAAGGCATATCGGCGCATCGCCGTGAAGGAGCGGGTGGACAGCAACCGCGACGGGGTACCCGACGTCTTCCAGCACCGTAACGACTGACCGGGCCGACCGGTCGCCAGCGGACGCCACCCCGCATCCGCCGGCGCAACTGCCATCGCGGCAGCGGGCGAAACCGACCGAGTTCGGTTCGCCCGCTGCCGGCGGCCGACGTACCGCCGGAAAGGTCAGCCGAGCTGCCCGACCGCGTCCAGGATCAGCCAGAGGCCGCACCCGGCGAAGAGCAGCGCCGCACCGAAGCGCACGGTCCGCTCGGGCAACCTGCGACCCAGCAACCGCCCCACCATGATCGCCAAGGCGTCCGCGGCCACCATGCCGAGCGTGGATCCGACCCAGGTACCGAACCAGCCGTACTGGGTCGCCAGGGTGATGGTCGCCAGCATGGTCTTGTCGCCCAGCTCGGCGAGGAGGAACGCGACGCCCACCACCACCACCGCCGGCCGGCCCGACCGGTTCGCCTTGCGGCGCTCCTGCTCGGTGAGGCGGTCGCCGCGAAGCGTCCAGGCGCCGAACCCGAGAAACGCCACGCCGGCGAGGAGCGCAATCCATCCGGTAGGCAGCGCCGCACCGAGCCCGTAGCCGATCGCCACCGAAGCCAGGTGTACGACGGCCGTGGCCACGGTGATGCCGACCAACACCGGCAACGGTCGAAACCGGGTGGCAAAGGTCAGCGCCATCAGCTGGGACTTGTCCCCCAACTCGGCGACGAAGACGACGCCGAAGCTCACTCCCAGCGCAACGAGGAAACCCGCCATGACATCCTTCCGATCCGGCCGGAAAGAGGCACGGAGGGACCTCGACCCGGCTACCAACCTGGGTCGAAGGTCTCGCCCGCCCCGCCGAGCGGGGCCGTGTGGCCGGGTGCCGGAACACCAGTGTGTCGACCACGACGTTGGGGGCTACTCCCCTTCGCGCCGACCACCCTAGCCGACCACCGACGACGCTGATGTCGGCGGACCGGCCGGGCCGGTTGGTCGAGGAGGGCCGGGCCGGTGAGTCGAGAAGGGGGCCGGGCCGGTGAGTCGGAAAAGGGGGCCGGCGGCGTCCGCCTACTCGGCGCGGGCGAGCGTAACGCCGAACAGGCCGCCCGGATCCGTCCAGAACTCACTGGTGACGAAGCCCGCCGCGCGCAGCTCCGCCGCGATCCCCTCGGGTCGGAACTTCGCCGAGACCTCGGTCCGTAGCTCCTCCCCAGCGGCGAACGTCACCTCGGTGTCGAGCACCTGCACCCGCATCGGATGCCGGGCCCGCAGCCGCATCTCGATCCACTCCCGCTCCGGATTCCAGAGCGCGACGTGGTCGAAGGCCGCTGGGTCGAAATCGGCACCCAGCTCCCGGTTGATCACCCGCAGCACGTTGCGGTTGAACTCGGCGGTCACCCCCGCCGCGTCGTCGTATGCGGGAACAATGACGGCCGGATCCTTCACCAGGTCGGTGCCGACCAGCAGCCAGTCCCCCGGCTCCAGCGCGGCGCGCATCGCCGCCAGGAACTCGGCACGCTCGGCCGGCAGCAGGTTGCCGATCGTCCCGCCGAGAAACACCACGAGCCGCCGCCCACCCGCCGGCAGCCGATCAAGATGCCGGGTGAAGTCGCCAACGATTCCTCGGACACGCAGGCCCGGGTAGTCCACGGCGATCCGGGCGGTGGACTCACGCAGCGCGCTCACCGACACATCCAGCGGCACAAAGGTGCCCAGGTCGCCGTGGCGGGTGAACGCGTCCAACAACAGCCGGGTCTTCTCCGAGGAACCAGAGCCCAACTCGATCAGCGTCTTGGCGCCGCTCACCGTCGCGATCTCAGCAGCCCGCTCCAGCAACACCGCCCGTTCGGCCCCGGTCTGGTAGTACTCCGCCAGCCGGGTGATCTCCTCGAAGAGCTGGCTGCCCCGAGCATCGTAGAACCACTTCGGGGACAACCACTTCTCCTCGGCGGTCAACCCGGCGCGGACCTCCTGCCGCAGACTGCGGCCCAGGTCCTGCTCTTCGAGGTGGATCTCCAGCGGCTCTGCGCTCATGTCTGTTCCCTTCCTCATTGACGTCTCCGGCGGTATCAACGACCTGACGGTCACTCCGCCAGCAGGGCACCAGTCCGCACCCCGGTGGCGGTCGCCACCACCAGCTGCCCCTCTGGCACTGCCTGCCAGTCGGGGTCGTCGTCGTGCGGCTCGGACGCCAGCAGCACCGAGTCCGGCGTCCGACGGATCGACAGGCTGTGCCCGGCGACGCTCGCCACCGCCGTGTGCCCATCGGTCAACAGCAGGTTGAGCCGGGACCCGGGGGCGGCCCGGGCAACCGCCACCACTGTCTCCGCCACGGCGCGGGCCGGCTCGACCCCGGCGCGCAGCCGGTGCCGGACCAGCGCCCAGAGCAGCGCCGCATCGGTGGGCGCGTCGAGGGTGAGCAGGTCACGCACCGGCAACGCGCCAGCGAGCGAGGCCATGCTGTCCGGCCAGCCGCGCACCGCCCCGTTGTGACTGAACAGCCACCGCCCCTCCAGAAACGGCGCGGCGGCCGACTCGAGCACCGGCATGCCGACGGTCGCGGACCGGACCGCCGCGAGGATCGCGCCCGCCCGGGTGACGCCGGCCAGCTGGGCGATCGTCGGGTCGGTCCAGATCGGCTGTGCCCGCCGGTAGCGGACCGGATCACCGTCGTCGGAGTACCAACCGACACCGAAGCCGTCGGCATTGATACACCCGCCACGGCGCATGTCCTTCGGCGCCCAGGACTGCTGGACCAGCGACGCCGGCGGATCGAAGAGCAACTCCCGCAGGGTGACCGGCGGCCCGAGATAGACCAGGTGACGGCACATCAGCGGGCCCTCACTCGGGTGCTTCTTCGGGGGCGACGTCCCGGGCGCAGCGGAAGCCACTGAAAATCTGCCGCCGAATGGGATAGTCCCAGTTACGGAAGGTGCCCCGGCAGGCCGCCCGGTCGGTACCGAACGATCCGCCGCGCAACACCCGGTAGTCGTCGCCGAAGAAGACCTCGGAGTACTCCCGGTACGGAAAGGCCGTGAAGCCGGGATGGCCGCGGAAGGTGGTCGAGGTCCACTCCCACACGTCGCCGATCAGCTGGTGGACACCGAGCGGCGACGCACCCGCCGGGTAGGCCCCGACCGGCGCCGGCCAGAGGTGCTGCTGGCCGAGGTTGGCGTGACTGGCCGTCGGGTCCCCGTCGCCCCACGGGTAGCGGCGGGACCGACCGGTCGCCGGGTCCCAGCGGGCCGCCTTCTCCCACTCCGCCTCGGTCGGCAACCGCTTTCCCGCCCAGGTGGCGTAGGCCTGCGCCTCGTACCAACCGACGTGCACCACCGGCTCGTCGTCGCGTACCGGCGCCCACCGGCCGAAGCGGCGGTAGGCCCAGCCGTCGCCGTCCGGGTGCCAGTGCAACGGTGCCGTCAGGCCCACCTCCTGCCGGTGCGCCCACCCCGCGGTGCTCCACCACCGTGGGTCGCGGTACCCACCCTCGGCGATGAAGGCCGCGTACGCACCGTTGGTGACCGGTGCCGCGTCGATGACGTACGCCGGCAGGTGCACCCGGTGAGCGGGGCGCTCGTTGTCCAGCGCCCAGGGGTCGGTGTCGGTACCCATGGTGAACTCACCGGCCGGAACCAGTACCTCCCCGCCCACCCGGGCCCGGGGCTCCGGCGGCGGCGGCGCGGCGAAGACAGCCGGACCGGAGCGCAGCTGGTGGGTCGCGAGCATGGTCTCGTCGTGCTGCTGCTCGTGTTGGACGATCATGCCGAAGGCAAAGCCGTCGGCGACCAGCCGGCGATCGGTGAAGGTCACCCCGTCGAGGAGGTCGAAGACCTTGTCCCGGACCGTCGACACGTATGCCCGCGCCTGCGGCGGCGGCAGCAACGGCAGCGCCGGCCGGTCCCGGCGAGGCTGCTTGAAGGCGTCATAGAGCTCATCGATGTCCTGGCGGACCGGCTCCCGGCCGCCCACGTCCCGAACCAGCCAGAGCTCTTCCTGGTTGCCGACGTGGGCGAGGTCCCAGACCAGGGGCGACATCAGCGGTGAATGCTGTCGCACCAGGTCGGCGTCGTCAACCGCGTCGGTCAACACCTCGGTACGGGCCCGGGCCCGGGCCAGCTCCGTCGCGATGTGCTCCCGCAGTCGTACCCCATCGGGCCGGTCGGTCGTCTCGGTCACCGCCGCCTCCTTCCCGCGGCCTCCCGCCGCCGTCGTACGCCTCGGTCAAGGTCGTCGTGCAGTACGGCCGGCAGCCCCAGCCGGGGCAGCGCGGTCAGCGCCAGATCCAAAAGGTCGGCGGCCGTCGCCGCGAGAGCGTCGTCGTGCAGGCCATGCCGGGCGGCGGCGATCCACCGCTGCGCCTGCGCCCCGACGAGCGAGCGGGCGGCCCGGGTGACGGCCGGTTCGGAGAGTAACGCGGCGACCACCGCCACCGGCACGGACCAGCTGCCCTCCGGCTGGGCGTCGAGGTAGCGCAGTTCCAGGTAGCCGCGGGGACGCACCGGCGGAAAGAGCGTGCTCACGTGGTAGTCGAGATCATCGACTGTGGGGGGCCGGGGCAACGCGCCAGCGAGCCAGTCGGCGAAGGTGACGCCGACCGGAGCCGTCCAGTCCGGCCCATCCCGCACGCAGAGCAACGGGGCAGCGAGGACGTACGCCGTCCAACTGGCGATCGGATCCGCGGTGCCCTGCTCGGGAGTCCACACCGCCCGGGTCCGCGCCGGGTCGATGGCCAGCCACGCGGCCATCCGGGCCGAGACCCAGCCGGTCGCTCGCCCGGCATGCCGGCCGGCGGTGGCGAAGGCGGCGATCAGGGGGGGACCAATCGCGTGTGCCGTGGCCCAACGGTCGGCGAGCTGATCCGCCTCGCCGACATCCAGGCAGACCTGGAGGCCGGCGGTGCTGTACATCATCCTGCGCCCGGCCGGGCCGCGGCGATCGAAGACCTGGCGCATCGCCCGGTACCGCGGGGTCTCGAACACGGGCCGGGGTAATCGATGAGCATCGATCCCACCGGCACCGAGGACCAGCCCGGCCCGCTCGAGCAACGCGGTGAGTTCGGCGATCTCGGCTTCGGTGGCGGTGACGAGGGCCACGACCGAGGTATGTGTTGCGGTGGAAATCTCCACCTGCCCGCCGGGCTCGACGGTGACGGAGCCGCCATGCCTCAGCGGCTGGGCGGGGCTCGTCGTGTCCAGGGTGCGGGGGCTGTGCGGCCCGAGGGCTGCCCGTAGGCGGTTGGCCCCCACCGGGCGGGCGGGGTCGACCGCATCGTGCACGGTCCATTCAAGCTCGACGCCGACCCATCGGGGCGGGCCGGTCTTGAAACAGATCCGCGACAGGTGGCTCGCAGCCGCGGCCGAGGAGGTCAGGACCGTGCCGTGGTCCACCTCCGGCGACGTCACCATGGTCCGGTCCCTTCGCCGCGCCGACGTCCGACCCGTGCCACCGTAACGCGGATCACCACGAAGGTGGATGCCCACGAGCCAGCCTCCCTCTGTCTAGCAGACGAACTTCGTGGATCGGGTGGAATACCAGTAGCACGCGCGGCGGGTGGGACTCCGCGGCGCAGCGTCCCCGCCCGCTGTGGGTACGGTGTTGGGCGTGTTGACATCGGGTGTCGTGCTCAGCGGTCGATACCGCTTGGACGAACGAATCGCCACCGGCGGCATGGGGGACGTCTGGCGGGGCGTCGATCTGATCCTGGACCGTCCCGTGGCGGTGAAGGTACTGCTGCCAACGCTCGTCCGTGACCCCGATTTCATCACCCGGTTCCGCTCCGAGGCGCGGATCATGGCCGCCCTGCGGCACCCGGGGGTGGTGCAGGTCTTCGACTGCGGCGCGGACGAACTCCCCAACGGCGACCAGGCCAACTACCTGATCATGGAATTCGTTACCGGCGAACCCCTGTCCCGGCGGATCGAGGCCGCCGGTCGGCTCGACGTGGCCGAGACGATGTCAATCGTCGAGCAGGCCGCAACGGCACTGGAAGCTGTGCATCGCCGTGGCGTCGTGCACCGGGATATCAAGCCAAGCAACCTGGTGGTGCAGGAGAACGGTGCCGTTGTGCTGGTCGACTTCGGGGTCGCCCGTTCGACTGGCATGACGAGCATCACCAGCACCAACGCCGTACCGGGAACCGCGCTCTACATGGCACCGGAGCAGGCCGCCGGGCGACCGGTCTCCGGTGCCACCGACATCTACGCGCTCGGGGCGGTGGCCTACTGCTGCCTCAGCGGCAGCCCGCCATTCACCGGTGAAAGCCCGCTGCAGGTCGCCGTCGCACACCTCGACGAAGAGCCCCCCGAGCTACCCCACGACATTCCGGAGGCGGTGCGGGCGCTGGTCCGCCGAGCCCTGGTGAAGAACCCCGAGAGCCGGTTCAGCGGCGGATCTGCGATGGCAGCGGCCGCCCGCGCCGCGGTGTCGGACCCCACCGCGGCAACCACACCGGCGGCTCGGCTGGATCCGGCGACGCTGCGCACTGCCGAGCCGAAGACGCTCGCCGACAATCCGGTCGTTGACACGTACCACCCCAGCCGACGCGGACCGCTGGTTGGGGCGGTGGCCACCGCGGTGGTGGCGGTCGCCGGCCTGGCCGCGGTGGTGGCTCTCGGCGCTGCCGCGGACCTGCCGGGCGGGACGCCGTCGTCGGCGCCGACGACCACGGGTGACGACGAGACAGCCCCGCCGTCCGTCGCGACCACCAGTTCGGTGCCGGAGCGCCCCCATCAACCGGACGGGTCTACCAGCAAGCCGCCGCCGGCACCGACACCAACACCAACACCGTCGGCATCGACATCGACATCGGCATCGGCGGACCCGTCGCCGAGCCCAAGCGAGCCGCCGACCTCCTCCGAAACGCCCGAGCCGCCATCGCCGAGCCCCACGCCATCCCATCCGAGCGACGACCCCACGACGACGCCACCGGCCCCGACCACCACCCCCGGGGCAGGAGCGTGACCCGGAGCGCCGGAGCGGTATCGGCTGGTCAGCTGCCGAGCAGTTCCTGCATCCGGCCGATCTCGGCGTTCTGCTCGACGGCGACCGAGTTCGCGAACTCCAGCAGCACCGGCTCCGCCCCAACCTTCAACAAATCGATGGACATCTCCTGCCACTGGAAACACCGCTCGACGCGACGAACAGCGACCTCGCCTTCCAGGGCCGGTACGCCTTCGCCGGCAACTACAACGGCTTCGTTATCTACGACATCTCGCGTCCGGCCGCACCGAGGGTCGTCTCCCGCGTGCTCTGTCCGGGCTCGCAGAATGACATCTCCGTCCACGGCGACCTGCTCTTCCTCTCCACCGACTCGCCCCGCAGCGACGACTCGTGCGACAGCATCAGGGTGCCATCGAGCGAGACCCAGTGGGAGGGCATCAAGATCTTCGACATCAGCGACAGGGCCAACCCCCGCTACCTGAAGAGTGTGCAGACCGCCTGCGGTTCACACACCCACACACTGGTGCCCGGACGAAACAAGGCGACGATGTACATCTACGTCTCGTCGTACGGCCCATCGGACACCTACCTCGGCTGCCCGCCACCGCACGACTCGATCTCCATCGTCAAGGTGCCGGTGCACCGGCCCACCGACGCGGCGGTGGTGGCCACCCCGAACCTCTTCCCCGACGGTGGCTATGAGGGCGTGCCGGGGCAGAAGTCGGCGACCAGCGGTTGCCACGACATCACCGCCTATCCTTTCGTCCGCTACCCAGAGCTGAACGCACCGACCCAGACCGGCCGCTTCGGCTGGTAGCCGACGGGCAACCGCGCAGCCCGATCGCATCGTGGGGCCGGCCTCCATCCGGAAGCCGGCCCCACGTCTCGCTCGGCGGTCCGACGTGGTTCAGCGACCGGCCGGAGCAGGCCGATGCGGTCATAGTGTCGCAACATCCGCACTGGTACCCGGCCGAGTCTGGCGAAGTCTCCGATAGTGAACATGGTCCCTCCACGATCGGCCCTGACCCGATGTCAGAGTCAACCCTGGGCCGTCCTCAGCCGGGCGACGGCACGTCGTCCCCCCGGCTACGCCGCGGTCCGACCAGCCGGCGCACGACCGGCAGCGCGTTCCACTTCGCCGCGCCGACCAGGTCCCGGGCGTGCTCCAGCACCGTGTGGTCCGGGCGGGCTCGGCCGGCGGCGATGGCCCGGTCCAGGTCGTTGCCGCAGTTGGTCAGCACGCGGCCGAAGTCCCGGCGCACCGGCTCGGCCAGGTCGTAGCGGAAGGAGCGGTGCAGCCGAGCGAAGACCGGTTTGTAGAGCCGGACCCGCTCGTGCAGACCGGAGGAGTACGACATCGGGTTCTTCGGTCGCCGCCGAATGTAGTCCGGCAACAGATCGGCGAAGGCGCGCCGGACGATCCACTTCTCCTGCCCCGCGCGCAGCTTCAGCCCGACCGGCAGCCGCATCGCGAGCTCGACCACGCTCGGGTCGAGGAACGGCACCCGGGCCTCCACCCCGTACGCCATGCTGGTGCGGTCGACGCGTTGCAACTCCGTACGGCCGAGATTACTGATCTTGTGCAGAAAGAGCCGATGGGCGGCCTGCGGACCGACCCGGTGGTACATCGGGTAGCCGCCGAACAACTCGTCCGAGCCGTCGCCGGTGAGCGCCACCTTGACGCCCAACTCGCGCAGCCGTCGGAAAAGCGGCACCGAGACCACCGCGTTGATGATGTCGCCATACTCGGTGAGTTCCGAAATCCGGATCGCCTCCCGGATCTGGGCCAGGCGGATGTCTCGCGGCTGCAACTCCACCACCTCGTGCGGGACCCCAAGGTCCTTCGCCAGCCGACGCGCGTAACGCAGGTCGGGGCTCTCCGGCACGCCGACGGTGACGGCCACACAGTCCGGGTGCAGCTCGCGGGCGTGTAGCAGCGCGAGTGAACTGTCCAGGCCACCGGAGAGGACCACGCCGACGGTGAGGTCGGTGTCCAGCCGCGCCCGGATGCTGTCGGTGAGGGCGGCCCGGACGAGCAGGGCGGCCTCGTCCGGGTCGTCCACGGTTGGCAGCCCCGCACCGAGGGCGAGCAGGTTGACGTACGGACGCAGGCAGGCTGCGACGTCGGCCTGCACCCAACCGTGGTGTCCGGGCGGCACCTCGATGATCGGCGCACCGAAGCCGACCAGGGCCTTGACCTCGCTCGCCACGTGCACACAGCCCGGGGTCTGGGTCCAGTACAGCGGCTTGACCCCGAGCGGATCACGCACCAGGTACGCCCGTCCGCTGGCCCGTTCGACGAGCACGAAGGCATACTCACCGCGCAGCCGGGAGACCATCGCCTCGCCCCAGTGCAGGTATCCCGCGAGTACCACCTCGGTGTCACTCACCCCACGGAAGCGGTACCCCAGGGCGGTCAACTCCGCGCGCAGCTCATGGTGGTTGAAGACCTCGCCGTTGTAGCAGAGCACCCACCGCTCGTCGGCGGATACCCAGGGTTGCACCGCCCGCTTCCGGTCCACCACCGGCAGCCGGCGCACCCCGGTGAGCAGGCCCGTCTCGGATCGGGTCTCGGTCACCGCTCCGCGGGGCTCCAGGGTGGCGAGCAGCTGTCGGAAGACAGCCGGATCGGCCTCCGGACCGAGGCTCACCGCGATCCCACCCATGCGTTCAGACCCCCAGCTCGGCTTCGTACACCCGACGCAGCCGGCTGCGCGCCCCGGGTGCCAGGCACAGGTGCCAGACATGCCCCTCGTCAACCAGGTTGACCTCGCCCGCCCGCTGCCGGCCCAGGAGCAGTTCGGCGAGGACTTCCCGGGCCCCGAAGCGGTCGAACCAGGTCATCTCCACATCCGCGGCCCAGCCGAGGCAGTGCCCGCTGGGCAGCATCGCCGCGTACCCGAGCTGACGCAGCCGGTACTGGTGCTCCGCGCTGCGTACCAGGCTGGTCACCCAGAGCGGCGGGGTACCGGTGGGGGCGTGGGCGGTGAACTCGCGGGCGATGTCGTTGAGTAGTGCCACCATCTCCCGGCGGGATCGGCGGAACCGCAACCCGGCGGTCTGTGGGGCGGCGCTGGGGCGGATTCGGCGCCGCAGCGCCCGCATCCCACGCTCGAACATCGTGGCCGGCTGTCCCTGGTAGCGGAAGCGCAGCAGGTCCCGGCGGCGCAGCCACTCCAGGTCAACCAGCTCGGTACTCTGGTTGACCTGCTCGTCGGTGCGGTAGGTGGAAGCGCCGCGCCACCACATGACGTCGATGCGCGAGAGCAGGTAGATCCGGACCAGCGCGGTAAGGTCAGCCGCGGAACTGCGCTCGCTCGGCTGGTAGCGAGCCATCTCCAACAGCAGGGTCTCGCGCGCGCCGACCAGCCCTGATGGAGTGGCATCCAGCACCGCCGCGATGGCCGGCTCACGCAGCCGCTGGTCGATCAGCACCTGCCGGGCTACGGTGCTGGCGGCCCCAGCGAGCGCACCCACCTCGATCAGCAGGTCGGCGACGGCCGCTCGGTAGGCGTCCAGGTCGGGCTCGCCAGCCGGAAGCCGACGGGACGCGTCTGCCGCCGCGCGGCGGGCGGGAGCAGCCGGGATGGACGGGCCGGGCTGCTGGCCCGGGCTTCGGCTGGGCACACGCATCGTCGGCCCCCTCTCCCGCCATCGCGCTCCAGGATGCGTCACTCTGCGTGACATCGTAATCATCCCTGGTGGGCGCTGGGTCGAATATTCCTCCCATTTCCCCGTCAAGAAGTTAAAACAGCTTGGACAGGAGCGAAGCACCAGCATGTGGACAGCTGGCCAGGGATCCGGCGGGGCCCGCAGCCCCCGCCACCCGGGTTCGCAACCACGCCGCCACCCGGGTTCGCAACCACGCCGCCACCCGGGTTCGCAACCACGCCGCCACCCGGGTTCGCAACCACGCCGCCACCCGCGGCAGCATCGGCCGACGCAATGATGTGCCGGTCGGCGAAGCGGGCCCCGAGTCGTGATGAAAGGCTTGATGCATGAGCTCCGCACCCGTTAGGCCAGACCCAGCTGCCGAACCGTTCCCTGCCGACGAGGCGACCGCCTTCGTCGACCTGGGCCTGCGCGACGAACTCCTCGCCGCGCTCGCCGCGCTCGGCTACGAGGAGCCGACGCCGATCCAGCGGGAGGCGATCCCTCCCCTGCTCGCCGGACGGGACCTACTCGGCCAGGCTGCCACGGGCACCGGCAAGACGGCCGCATTCGCCCTACCGCTACTGCAACGGATGCCCGCCGACCGGTCGACCGCCGACCCGGTGGCGCTGGTGCTGGTACCCACCCGGGAGCTGGCAGTGCAGGTCTCGGAGGCGTTCCATCGGTACGGCAAGGAACTTGGCACCCGGGTGCTGCCGATCTACGGCGGCCAGCCAATCGGCCGGCAACTGCGGGCCCTGGACGCCGGCGTGGACATCGTGGTGGCCACGCCCGGCCGAGCGCTCGACCACATCGCTCGTGGCACCCTCCGCCTGGGTGGCGTCGGCACCGTCGTGCTGGACGAGGCCGACGAGATGCTGGACATGGGCTTCGCCGAGGACATCGAGGCGATCCTGGAACACGCACCGGAACAGCGGCAGACCGTGCTGTTCTCGGCGACCATGCCGGCCCGCATCGACGGCATGGCCCGGGCATATCTGACCGACCCGATCCGCATCCTCATCGCGCGGGAGAAGCCGGTGGCGGGTGAGGCACCCCGGGTACGGCAGAGCGCGTACCTGGTGGCCCGGGCGCACAAACCCGCCGCGCTGGGCCGGGTGCTGGACGTCGAGTCCCCCACCGCGGCGATCGTCTTCTGCCGCAGCCGGGAGGAGGTCGACCGGCTCACCGAGACGATGAACGGTCGCGGATACCGGGCCGAGGCGCTGCACGGCGGGATGAGTCAGGAGCAGCGGGACCGGGTGATGGGTCGACTGCGTGCTGGCACCGCCGACTTGCTGGTCGCCACCGACGTGGCAGCGCGGGGCCTGGACGTCGAGCAGCTCAGCCACGTCGTCAACTACGACGTCCCCTCGGCGCCCGAGTCGTACGTGCACCGGATCGGCCGGGTGGGGCGAGCCGGCCGGGAGGGAGTGGCGATCACTCTCGCCGAGCCGCGGGCACACCGGATGCTCAAGACCATCGAGCGGGTCACCGGCCAACGGATCACCATCGACAAGATCCCCACCGTGGCGGACCTGCGTAACCGTCGCCTGGAGCTCACCCAGGCGGCGCTGCGGGAGAGCCTACTGGAAGACGATCTGGAGCCGTTCCGGGTGATCGTCGAGTCGCTGAGCGACGAGTTCGACCTGATGGAGGTCGCCCTCGCCGCGGTGCGCCTGGCCCACGAGGCCACCCTGCCGGGCGCGTTGGAGGAGGAAGAGGAGATCCCGCAGATCGCGGTTCGCCCACCCCGGACCGGCCGACCGGGACCGGAGGGCCGGGGGGAGCGTCGGCCGGGACGGCCCCGGAGCGCCGGCACCACCCAGGTCTTCGTCGGGCTGGGCCGGCGGGCCGGAGTCCGACCGCAGGATCTGGTCGGCGCGATCACCGGCGAGACCGGCATGAACGGACGGGACATCGGCTCGATCGAGATCGCAGACCGCTTCTCGTTGGTGGAGGTGCCGGCGGGGCTGGCCGACGAGGTGATCTCGGGCCTGCGCGGCAGCACCATCAAGGGACGCCGGGCAACCGTTCGCCGCGACCGGGACACCGACGGGGGTGACCGCCGCCGGCAGCACCGTTAGGCGGACGCGCGGTCGCCAACACCCTGGCATTGACGGAGCCTGCTACCGGTCCTCGGTTGCGGCGATCGGCTCCTCACCACCGCGTGCTTCCAAACTCCGGGCGCACCAGCCGACCAACGGTGGTCGGCAATGGTGCGCCCGAGGTGTTTTCGGTAGCCAGCATGGCGATTCGGCACCAGATTTCACCTCCCCCGAAATGAAGTCGACGCGTTTTGTTGCGAAAATGCCCGGCGATAGGTCAAACTGTGACCCACACCCCGCCCCCACACAGGGAGTAATCGGCCATGGCAAGAAAAGTAATCACGGTTCTGACCGACGACCTCGACGGCGGGAAAGCCGATCGGACCGTTGAGTTCAGCCTGGACGGCGTGGCGTACACCATCGACGTGTCCGACGAGAATGCGGGCACCCTCCGGAAGACGCTGGATCCGTATCTGAGCGCCGGCCGCAGGATCGGCCGGGGCGGCGTGGACACGTCGCGGGCGCTGCGACGGGGCACCAGCACCGGAATTGACCGGGAGCAGAACCGCGCGATCCGGGAATGGGCCGCGCAGAACGGCTACAAGATTTCGGAGCGCGGTCGCATCCCGGTGGAGGTCGTCGAGGCGTACAAGAAGCGCTGAGCGCCCGGGTACCCGCCCGAGCGGGGCCGTGCCGAGTCCGGCACGGCCCCGCTGCCTTTTCGCCGGCCAACGGCACCCGCCGCCAGTGCCGCGCCCCGCACTCACCACCATGCCTGCGGGCGGTCGCCCGACCGGGCGCGCTCCACCAGGCACCGGCACGGTTACGGAATCGACCGCGAGGGACCGGAATCGCCGGACCACCGACGGGCGCCCGGTAGCTGAATTGATCCGGGCTCGCCAACATTTGACCGTGACCGAGGCTCGGGGTCGCACCAGTCCACCACCGGACTTGGCTGCAGCCGGTACCTGCCAGTCAGTTAAGGGCCCCACATGGGCAGAGCAAGCCGACTGTCCGCATCGGCGATAGCGTGATCCCTTTTGATGAACGACAGTGACTCTACCCGCCCGACTCGATCGATGCTGGGCGATATGCTCCAAATGCTGCGCAGCAGCAATCAACCCCCGAGAGTATAGATGTCGACTGTCGGATCGCTCCCCGGGCAGACCGGTCCCCCCGCCAGATCTTCGGCCAAAATCCTCCTTCGTCGTCGCCCTCCGCATCGCCCCGGTTTACCAAGCCACTGCTGGGCCACGCGGGTTAGCGGTTTGCGGAAGGCAGTGCGGCCGGCCATCAGATGCGGCCTATAGCTCCCATGCCGGTCACATAAGGAGCATCTGGCGGCGGCACCCGGCGGCGCACTGCCGGTCGCGCCCCGAACGGTCGGTACCGAGCAGTCGACCAATGCCGGTTGCTCGCGGAGCGAGACTTTCGGCTGTTGTTCCTGGGGGAAACCGCCTGCCGAGCGCGGGGACCGCACCGCGGGTGCGGTCCCCCACCGCTCCGGTGGTCAACGATGACAACGCGCCCCAGGTCAGCGCCAGACGACCACCTCGTCCAACGGCTTGCGGGAGATGTCCGGCACGGTCGCCCCCGCCGCCGGGTAGCCGACCGGAATAATCAGGTTTCCCCGCTCCTCCGCCGGCCGGTCCAACAACTCGTTGAGGAAACGCATCGGACTCGGGGTATGGGTCAGGGTGGCGAGGCCAGCCTGGTGCAGCGCGGCGAGCAGCAGCCCGACCGCGATCCCGACCGACTCCTTGACGTAGTAGGGGCGGGGACTCTGTGGGCCGCGGTGGACCTCGAAGACGACGATCACCGCTGGGGCGGTCTCCAGGAACGGCTTGCTCGCGTCCGTTCCCAGCGGCGCCAGCGCCGACAGCCACTCCTGCGGCGCGCGCTGCTCGTAGAACACCCGCTCCTCGGCCTCTGCGGCGACGCGCAGCCGCCGCTTGAGCTCCGGTTCGGTTACCACCACGAACCGCCAGGGCTGCCGGTTCGCGCCACTCGGCGCCGAGGCTGCCGCCCGGAGGGCGTGCTCGAGCACCCCCTCCGGGACCGGCTTCTCACTGAAGTCCCGCACGGTGCGGCGCCGGACCATCGCCTCGGCGAACCCGCGTACCCGAGCCAGCGCCGCCGCAGGCGGCACGCCGTAGTCGGGGAGCGGTCGGACGGCGGGGGTTGCTCAGCACGGTTCGGCGACATCCGGCCATTGTCGGCCGCCCGGGTGGCGGTGGCCACTCCCGCGCCGGCATGATCGACGCAGCGGACCGACAGGAGGCGGAGCGGATGCGGGTGGTGTCACTGGTGCCGTCGCTGACCGAGGCGGTGGCGTTGACACTGCCCGGGGCGCTGGTCGGTGCCACCGACTGGTGCACCCACCCGATGGGGCTGGAGGTGCCCCGGGTCGGCGGCAGCAAGTACCCGGACCTGGAACGGGTCCGCGCGCTCCGGCCGGATCTGGTCCTGCTCAACGTCGAGGAGAACCGGCGTGAGGACGCCGACGCCCTGGTGGCGGCGAGGGTGCCGGTGCGGGTCACCTACCCTCGGAACGTCGATGGGGCGCTCACCGAGCTGGCCGAGCTCCTCACCGCGCTGGGTTCGCCGGGTGAGCCCGACTGGTTGGTCGCCGCCCGCCGCGCCTGGGCGGACCTACCCGAGGACCCGTCGCCGCGCCACGCCGTGGTGCCGGTCTGGCGCCGCCCGTGGGTGGCGCTGGGCCGGGACACGTTCGCCGGGGACGTGCTCCGGCGGCTGGGGCTGACCAATCTGTACGCCGACCACGCCGAGCGGTATCCGCGGCCGTCCCTGGACGAGCTACGCGGCCGGGCTCCTGCGCTGGTCGTGTTACCCGACGAGCCATACCGTTTCACTTCGGACGATGGGCCGGAGGCATTCCCCGGGCTACCGTGCGCCCTCGTCTCCGGTCGACACCTGACGTGGTACGGCCCGTCCCTGGTGGAGGCGCCCGCCGTCCTGGCCGCCCAGCTGGCGGCACCGGTCACTCACCCGGCGGGCTGACCCCACAGGCCCAAGGTCCCGGCTGGCGAACCCCACTGGACCCTGTTCGCACCCATTGCCGCTGCGATCCAATTGAAGCGCCACAGGCAGTGCGATCCGAGGCACCAGCAGGAAGGGGCGTGGAGACGATGACCGCAACGACCAAGCGGAACGCCGCCGAGACCACCAGCAACCTGAACCAGGTCGAAACCGGGCAGGGGCGAGCCGCCCGCTACGTACTGGCCGGCACCCGGCTCGCACTGGGCTGGATCTTCCTCTGGGCCTTTCTCGACAAGCTGTTCGGGCTGGGGCGGGCGACCGAAGCCGACAGCGCCTGGATCAACGGCGGCAGCCCGACGAAGGGCTTCCTGAGCTTCGGCGCGACCGGTCCGTTCACGGACTTCTACCACAGCATCGCGGGTGCGGCCTGGGCCGACTGGCTGTTCATGATCGGTCTGGCGGCCATCGGCGCCGCCCTACTGCTCGGGATCGGCATCCGGGTCGCCGCCGCGACCGGCGGACTACTCATGGTCCTGATGTGGACGGCCGTCCTGCCGCCGTCGAACAACCCGTTCATGGACGATCACCTGATCTACGCCGCGGTGCTGACGGTGATCGCCCTGCTCAACGCCGGTGACACCTGGGGTCTCGGTCGAGCCTGGGCCGGACTCCCGATCGTACGGCGGATGCCCTGGCTCCGTTGACAATCTCGGTAGCCACGTTGGCGGGCGTCACCGGTGGTGACGCCCGCCAACGTGGCTACCGCCCCCTGGAAGTCGGCCAGCGGCGATCCGGCAGGATCGGGCAGGTCAGGCAGGACCACGAAGAACAGGAGACGCTGGTGAACCAGGCAACGAAGCCCGAGGTGGGACCGATCGAGGGCGCCCCGCCGAGCGATCTCCTCGTCGAGGAGATCACCGTCGGTGAGGGAGCGGAGGCGCAGGCCGGGCAGGTCGCCCGCGTCCACTACGTCGGTGTCGCCCACTCCACGGGCCGTGAGTTCGACGCATCGTGGAACCGTGGCGAGCCGCTCGAGTTCCCCCTCGGCGGCGGACGGGTCATCGCCGGCTGGGACCAGGGTGTGGTCGGCATGCGGGTCGGCGGCCGACGGCGACTGACCATTCCGCCGCACCTCGCCTACGGCGACCGCGGGGCCGGTGGCGTCATCCGGCCGGGCGAAACGCTGGTCTTCGTCGTTGACCTGGTCGGCCTCCGCTGACCGGTCCGACCCAACCGGGACCGGGCGTTCCCTCCGGTGAACCGAGGGAACGCCCGGGGACCACTCGTCACCTCAGCACTGGCGGTCAGCCGCCGCTCACGGAGGGCTCCGGGGCAGGGGAACCGCTACCCTCGGACGGCACCGGTGCCGGGGAGCCGCCGGCCACCGCACCCGGGTTCGGGGCGGCCGGACTTGGTTTCAGGCTGGCCGGCACGGGCAGTGCGCTGCCCTTGACGTACTCCTCCCAACTCACGTTCCAGGCGGTCCAGCCGTTGCCCTCATCCAAGGTCACCTCGGTGCCCTTGATGGTCACCAGGTCGCCGACCTGGGTGACGCCCATCAGCCAGTCGGCGCTGCCGGCCGAGAGGTTGGTACAGCCGTGGGAGACGTTGCGGTACCCCTGAACTCCCTCCGACCAGGGCGCGCCGTGAAGGAACTCACCCTGCCAAGTCAACCGCTGCGCATCCTCGACATCCACCACGTACGGGTCCGCCGAGCCACGGGTGTCGAAGGTGGTGAACTCATGCTTCTCCATGATCACCATCTTCCCGCTGGAGGTCGGCGTGCTCGGCTTGCCGAGGCTCACCGGTAGCTCCCGCAGCAGCTTTCCGTCCTGGAACACCGACATCTGCTTGGTCTCGTTGTCGATCTCCAAGGCGACCTGGCGACCGATCTTCGACGTCGCCCGCTGGTCGGCGTCGCCCACGTACTCCTCACCGATCGGCAGGCCCTCCAGGGCGGCACGGAAACTGATCGTCGTACCCGGCCGCCAGAAGTCCGGCGCCCGGTAGTAGACCTGGCTGCCGTCGGACACCCAGGACCACGCCCCCGGCTGGGACGGATTGGTCCGGACAAACAAACGCCGCTGAACGGCAGCCCGGGCCTCCTCCGGAATCGGCGGATCGAACGCGACGGTCACCGGCATAGCGGTTCCGTACGTCCGGTCACCCGCGAAATACAACGTGCTGGTAATTGCCGGTTTCGTGGACTTCGGCCCGGTGGTGAAGGTGGTTTTCCGCGTGGTAGTTGTCTTACCGGAGTTTCCGGTAGCAGTCACCTCGGCCGTGTATGTCCGTTCTGGCGTTAGCGGCGTGCTCGGCACCCAGGTCGAGCCATCCTCCCGGGGCTCCCCCTTGACCTCGGCCCCCGTGTCGTCGGTGACGCGGATCGCGGTAATTGTCCCGTCCTTGACCGCGGTGCCGACCTCGGCACTGATCGGGATGTCCGTCGCCCGGTCGGCCGGCGTCACGGTCAATTCCGGCGGAGCCGGTCGGGCCTCCTCGCGCTTGCCGACGGTGCACCCGCCGAGCGCCACCGATACGGCCGCGACAGTTACCGTGAGCAGCGTCATTCGCCGCCTGAATGTCATGTGCGTACCCCCCGTTGTCGCCTCCTCCGCCATATTCTCTCCGCCGCACCAACCGGGGAACGCATTTTCGACAAATTCGGTGACGTAATTACCTCCCCATTTTCTACCTTTGCGCTTCCTGTTCCGAACCTGCCCGATCAGGTTCACCGTTCATATCCGAGCCGTTCGGGGCCGTTCGTCCGAAATTCACTCCACCGTACGGGGGAGCCCGGAACGCGGGGCCTACGGGCCCCGCGTCCTGGTCCGTCCTGGTCAGAGGTTCGCGATCAGCACCGCTGGCCGCTCGACACAGTCCGCGACCTGCCGCAGGAAGCCGCCCGCCACCTCGCCGTCGCAGACCCGATGATCAAAAGTAAGGCTGAGCTGCGTCACCTTGCGTACCGCGAGCTGCCCGTCCACCACCCACGGCTTGTCGACAATCCGCCCGACGCCGAGCAGCGCCGCCTCCGGATGGTTGATGATCGGCGTGGAGCCGTCCACCCCGAACACGCCGTAGTTGTTCAGCGTGAACGTCCCGCCGGTGAGCCGCGTCGGTGGCAGCGTGCCAGCCCGCGCCGCCGCCGTGGTCTCGGCCAGCGCGACGGCCAGCCCGGCGGTGGTGAGCCGCTGCGCGTCGCGCAGCACCGGAACCACGAGCCCTCGGTCGGTCTGCGCCGCGATGCCCAGGTGCACCCCGGCGGACTGGACGATCCGCTGCGCCCCACTGTCTACCCGAGCGTTGAGCTGGGGGAATCTTCGCAGCCCAGAGAGGCAGATCCGGGCGAGTAGCGCCAGGATGCTCACCGGTTCGGCCGGGGTGGCCGCGTTGATCGCCGCGCGGGTCTCCAGCAAGGCGGTCGCGTCGGCATCCACCCAGATCGTCACCTCGGGAATCTCCCGCCGGCTGCGGGAGAGCTTGTCGGCGATGACCTTGCGGATGCCGGTCAACGGCACGATCACATCACCGACGGCGGGCACGGCGGCCGCCGCCGACGCGGCGCTCGCGGCGGGCGCAGTGACCGGAGCCGGGGTGGCGGCCTCCACATCAGCCCGGCGAATCACGCCACCGCGGCCGCTACCACGCAGGGCGGCCAGGTCAACACCACGCTGCTTCGCCAGCCGCCGCACGATCGGCGAGATGACCCGAACGCTCACACCGGCTGGACCAAGGCCGCCACTCGGGGCAGTGCCGGTCGGTACGGCGCCACTCGGGGCAGTGCCGGTCGGTGCGGCCCGGGCAACCCGAGGCCGGCGTCGGCGAGCCGCTCCGCCGTGGCCAGTCCCATACCCGATCAAGACGTTGCCGGAGCCATCCTGCTCCGACTCGTGGTCTACCGCAGGCCCGCCGGAGCCCCAAGGAGCACCATCCGCCTCGACCGCCTCCAGCGACGCGATGGTGATCAAGGGCTGGCCGACCGGCCGCACCTCGCCCGCCGTGCCGTGCAGGGCCACCACCCGTCCGGCGTACGGACAGGGCACATCGACCACCGCCTTGGCGGTCTCCACTTCCACGACGGCCTGGTCCACCGTCACCGTGTCGCCCACGGCGACCCGCCACTCGACGATCTCCGCCTCGCTCAGCCCTTCCCCGAGATCCGGCAGGAGGAAGACTCGCTCACTCATCCGACCGTCACCCACCGCTCGTCGGGCTGGTCGTCCCACTGGAGGCGAGCCACCGTATCGAGCACCCGGTCCACCGACGGCAGGTGGGTGTGCTCCAGCATCGGCGCCGGGTACGGGATGTCCAACCCGGTAACCCGCAGCACCGGCGCGTGCAGGGAGTGGAAGCAACGCTCCTGCACCCGCGCGGCGATCTCCGCGCCGACCCCGGCAAAGCCCTGGGCCTCGTGGACCACCACGCACCGACCCGTTTTCCGCACCGACGCCGCGATCGTGCCGTCGTCGAACGGCACGATCGTCCGCACGTCAACAACTTCAAGATCCCGGCCCTCCGCCTGGGCTGCCTCGGCAGCAGCCAGGGCCACCGGCACCGCCGGCCCGTACGCGACCAGGGTGGCGTCAGTGCCCGGACGGCGTACGACGGCGCGGCCGAACGGCTCGGTCCGAACCGGCAGCTGCGCCTCGGCGCTGGCGAAGTAGAGCTTCTTCGGCTCCAGGAAGATAACCGGGTCCGGATCGTCGATCGCCGAACGCAGCAGCGAGTAGGCATCAACAACGGTGGCCGGGGTGACGACCTTCAGACCGGGGGTGTGCGCGTAGTACGCCTCCGAGGAGTCACAGTGGTGCTCCACCCCGCCGATGCCACCGGCGTACGGGATCCGGATGACGATCGGCGCGGTCAGCGCGCTTCGGGTACGGTTGCGCAGCTTCGCCACGTGCGAGGCGATCTGCTCGAAGGCCGGGTACCCGAACGCGTCGAACTGCAGCTCCACCACCGGCCGGAGCCCGGACATGGCGAGGCCGACCGCAAAGCCGACGATGCCGGCCTCGGCGAGCGGAGTGTCGAAACAGCGCTTGTCGCCGAAGCGGGCCGCCAGCCCGTCGGTGATCCGGAAGACGCCGCCGAGTTGGCCGACGTCCTCGCCGAAGACGACCACCCGATCGTCGTCGAGCATCGCGTCGGCGAGCGCGGCGTTGAGCGCCTTCGCCATGGTCATGCCTGCCATCACCCGGCTCCCTCCTGGTCGGCGGCCAACTCGGCGCGAACCTGCGCCCGCTGTTCGACCAGCTGCGGCGTTGGTTCGGCGTAGACGTGGTCGAAGAGCGTCAACGGGTCAACGGTCGGCTTGTCGTGCATCCGCTCGCGCAGGTCGGCCGCGTACTCCTCGGCCTGCGCGGCCACCCGCGCCACGGTGGTGTCGTCCAACGCCCCCCGGTCCCGCAGGTAGGTCTCCAGCCGAACGACCGGGTCCCGGTCCTGCCAACTCGCCACCTCATCGGCGTCCCGGTAGCGGGCGGCGTCGTCGGCGTTGGTGTGCGGCTCCATCCGGTAGGTGTGCGCCTCCACCAGGAAGGGGCCGTGGCCAGCACGGGCGTGCGCCACGGCCCGGGTGAGCACCGCGAGGACGGCGACCGGGTCGTTGCCGTCGACCCGCTCACTGGGCACGCCGTACCCGACGCCCTTGTACGCGAGACTGGGTGCGGCGGTCTGCCGGGACAGCGGCACGCTGATCGCGTACTCGTTGTTCTGGATGAAGTAGACGACCGGCGCCTTGAAGACGGCCGCGAAGTTGACCCCCTCGTGGAAGTCACCCTCGCTGGTGGCGCCGTCGCCGAGAAAGGCCAGTGCCACCGTGTCCCGGCCCTGGTACGCCTCGCCGTAGGCGAGGCCGGCGGCGTGCACGCACTGGGTGGCCAACGGGGTGCACTGCGGGGCGGTACGCCGGACGGCCGGATCGTAGCCACAGTGCCAGTCGCCGCGCAGCAGGGTCAGTACCTCGACGGGGTCGATCCCCCGGGCGGTCAACGCCATCGACTCGCGATAGGTCGGGAACACCCAGTCCTCGTCGCGCAGCGCGAGGACCGCGCCGACCTGACATGCCTCCTGGCCCCGAGCCGACGGGTAGACGGCGAGCCGACCCTGTTTGGTCAGGGCGGTGGCCTGCAGGTCGAAGCGACGGCCGAGCACCATCCGGCGATACAGCTCGACCAGCGCCTCCACCGGGGGCACCGGGTAGTCGGGGTGCGCCGGCAGCGAGGTGCCAGCGGGATCGAGCAGGCGAATCTGCTCGGTGGTGGGCAGGAACGGGCGGGCCGGGTCCGGCGGCGCAGCCGGCCGAGACTTTCGGCGAACCGCCCGGGATGTGGTCGTCACGGCGGGTACCTCCTGGACATCTGGTGCGCCCATGCTCCTGTGGTCGGATGGTTGACTCAAGAACCGGCGAAAACGCAGGATGGTTGGCCTAGAGGAGGTGCCGCGATGAGCCAAGAGTCCGGTCCAGGTAGGGCCGCGGCGACCGGGCCGGGACGATCGGCCCGGCCGCTGGACGATGTGGACCGCCGCATCCTGGCCGAGTTGGTCCGGGACGGACGCACGTCGGTGCGGACGCTCGCCGCACGCCTGCACATCTCCCGAACCAACGCGTACGCCCGGATGGAGCGGTTACTGCGCGACGGTGTGGTCACCGGCTTTCAGGCCCGGGTGGCACCGGAGGCCGCCGGCTTGGGTACCTCGGCGTACATCGCCATCACCATCGAACAGAACACCTGGCGGGAGGTCTCGGCGGAGCTGGCCCAGGTGCGCTACCTGGAGCACGCCGCGCTGGTCGGCGGCGAGCACGACGTACTCGCGCTGGTCCGGGCCCCGGACAACGCCACGCTGCGAGACGTGGTGCTGACCCGGGTGCAGAGCATCCCCGGGGTGCTCTCCAGCCGCACCTGGCTGGTCTTCCACGAGTTCGACGGCGAGACGTCACCCTGGGGCCCGGCCGCGCCCCCTCCGTCTCCCGGACCCAGGCGCCCGGGACCCTAACGCTCCGGTGGCGCCGCCAGCTTCTCCCGGTCGGCCAACTCCAGCAACGGCTCCAGCGAATACGCCCGTTCGTCCAGGCCCGCGTGTGGATCTCCATGCTCGGCGAAGCGGGTCGGCATCGTGGTGATGTCGAAGTCCTCCGGCTGGGCATCGTCCAGCTCGGTCCAGGCCACCGGGGCGGAGACCAGCGCCGCCGGGGTGGGCCGGATCGAGTACGCCGAGGCCATCGTGTGGTCCCGGGCCATCTGGTTGTAGTCGACGAAGACCGGCCGGTCCCGCTGTTCCCGCCACCAGGTGGTGGTGACCAGGTCGGGCCGACGGCGCTGGATCTCCCGACCCAACGCCAGCACCGCCCGGCGGCAGTCACCGAAGCCCCACCGTGGCTCGATGGTGAGGTAGACGTGCAACCCTCGCCCCCCGGTGGTCTTCGGGTATCCCACCAGCCCGAGCTCGTCGAGGAACGCGCGGACCTCGTGCGCCACCGGGACCACCTGGTCGAACCCGACCCCGGGTAGCGGATCCAGGTCGATGCGGAGCTGGTCTGGTCGCTCGACGTCAGGTCGGGACACCGGCCACGGGTGGAACCGGAGCGTGCCGAGGTTGACCGCCCAGGCCACCACAGCCAGCTCACTGGGCGCGAGCTCGTCCGCGCTCCGACCGCTCGGGAACGTCAGGTGCGCGGTGCGAACCCAGTCAGGAGCGCCCGCCGGCAGCCGCTTCTGGAAAAAGGCGTCCCCGCGGTTGTCCGCCCGCGTCGCGATCCTGGCACCGGCGAAGACGCCGCGCGGCCACCGCTCAAGCATCGTCGGCCGGTCCCGCAGGGCGCGCAGGATGCCCCCGCCGACGGCCAGGAAGTAGTGCACCACATCGAGCTTGGTCAGCCCCAACTCGGCGAAGTAGGGCTTGTCCGGGTTGGTGACGCGCACCAGCCGCCGTCCCACCCGGATCTGCTCGGCCGGCGTCGCCACGCCCACACCGTAGCCGTGATCCGCCGCGCGCACCGGGTCGGACGCGCATCGCCGCACGGATCCGGTAGCCCCCGGCGAAGGAACGGGCTACCAGGCGGTCGGTGGCAACCCGGCCGGCGCCGGTAGGATCCGGCGCGGCTGCCCCGGCGGCCCGCCCCGGCGCCGCCACTCCCGGGGGTAGCCCACCGACACCTCCTCGAAGCGCACCCCGTCGTACCAGGTGGTGCGCGGGATGTGGAGGTGGCCATAGACCACCGCGGCGGCGTCGAAACGCCGATGCCAGTCGGCCGTCGCCTCGGTGCCGCACCACTGCGCGAAGATCGGATAGCGGAGAATGCGGGTGGGCTCACGACGCAGCGGCCAGTGGTTCATCAGGACCATCGGCAGCGCCGGGTCCCGCTCCGCCAGCCGCCGGGCCGTCTCGGCGATCCGGGCGGCGCACCAGGCCGACCGGCTCTCGTACGGGTCAGGGTGCAGCAGGTACTCATCGGTGCAGACGATCCCGGTCCGGTGCGCCTCGGCGAGCGCCGCCTGCGACGTGTCGAGGCCCTCCGGGCGCCAGCTGTAGTCGTAGAGCAGGAACAGCGGTGCCACGGTGACCGGGCCGCCGGGCCCCTCCCACACCGGGTACGGGTCCTCCGGTGTGACGACGCCGAGCTCCCGGCAGAGCTCGACCAGGTGGGCGTAGCGGGCGGCACCCCGCAGCGGCACCGGGTCGGCTGGCAGGCTCCACAGCTCGTGGTTGCCGGGCGACCAGAGCACCTTCGCGAACCGGGCAGCCAGCAGCCGCAGCGCCCATTCGACCTGCGCGATCGTGTCTCCCACGTCGCCGGCGACCAGCAGCCAGTCCGCCGGCGACTCCGGGCGGAGCTGCTCGACAACCGTCCGGTTCTCCGCGTGCCGTACGTGCAGATCACTGATTGCGAGCAGACTTCCCCGACCGTCCGCCCCCTCGCCCGGCCCCGTCATGTTCCGATCCTAGCCGCGCTCCCCATCGCCGTCGATCTTCGATCCGGCGCGGCCCCGCCGAGCACGGCGGAGGAACGTCGGCCGGGCGCTGCACCGCGAACCCGGTAGGATCCCCTCGGGTCGGGACTGGCGCGATTTGGGATGGAGCACCATCGGGGAACGGCCCATCACACGGACGCACGCCGAGCGCCTGGGCCTCCACACGTCCACCGGGAACGTTCACCAGGAGGTCACATGTCGGGTAACGCCGAGTCCACCGCCTATCGCAGCGCCCTCGAGGTGATCGGTGCCGTCGAGCCGCGGGTGGCCACCGCCATCCGCGCCGAGTTGGCCGACCAGCGTGAGTCGCTCAAGCTGATCGCCAGCGAGAACTACGCCTCCCCCGCGACGCTGCTGGCCATGGGCAACTGGTTCAGCGACAAGTACGCCGAAGGTACGGTCGGCCGTCGCTTCTACGCCGGCTGCCAGAACGTCGAC
The DNA here is from genome assembly GCF_059570675.1 of Salinispora goodfellowii. Taxonomy (NCBI): domain Bacteria; kingdom Bacillati; phylum Actinomycetota; class Actinomycetes; order Micromonosporales; family Micromonosporaceae; genus Salinispora; species Salinispora goodfellowii. The sequence continues at coordinate 112,527 of NZ_JCANTD010000008.1, forward strand.
ACCGTCGAGGCGCTGGCCGCCGAGCACGCCCGGGAGTTGTTCGGAGCGCCGTACGCCTACGTACAGCCGCACTCGGGGATCGACGCCAACCTGGTCGCCTTCTGGGCGGTCCTCGCCGACCGGGTCGAGTCGCCCGCGCTCAGGCGCGCCCAGGCCCGGCATGTCAACGACCTCACCGAGGCCGACTGGTTCGCCCTGCGCCGTGAGTTGGGCAACCAGCGAATGCTGGGCATGTCGCTGGACGCGGGAGGTCACCTCACCCACGGCTTCCGGCCGAACATCTCCGGCAAGATGTTCGACCAGCGCAGCTACGGCACCGACCCGGAGACCGGGCTGATCGACTACGACCGGGTCGCCGAGGCGGCCCGCGAGTTCAAGCCGCTGATCCTCGTCGGCGGCTACTCGGCGTACCCCCGGAAGGTCAACTTCCGGATCCTGCGGGAGATCGCCGACTCGGTCGGTGCGACGTTCATGGTGGACATGGCCCACTTCGCCGGGCTGGTCGCCGGCAAGGTCTTCACCGGTGACTTCGACCCGGTTCCGCACGCGCACATCGTGACCTCCACCACGCACAAGTCGCTACGCGGGCCCCGCGGCGGCCTGGTGCTCTGCGGTCCAGAGCTCGCCGAGCAGGTCGACCGGGGCTGCCCGATGGTGCTCGGCGGCCCGCTGCCGCAGGTGATGGCCGCCAAGGCGGTCGCGCTCGCCGAGGCCCGGCGGCCCGACTTCGTCGACTACGCCGGGCGAATCGTCGTCAACGCGCAGGCCCTGGCCGACGGGTTGCAGCGACGGGGCGCGAAGCTGGTCACCGGCGGGACCGACAACCACCTGGCGCTGATCGACGTGACCGGGTACAGGCTCACCGGTCGGCAGGCCGAGCAGGCGCTGCTCGACTCAGGCATCGTCACCAACCGCAACGCGATCCCGCAGGACCCGAACGGCGCCTGGTACACCTCCGGGATCCGGGTCGGCACGCCGGCGTTGACCACCCGGGGCTTCGGCACCGCGGAGTTGGACGCCACTGCCGAGCTGATCCACACCGTCCTGAGCCGGACCGCACCCGGGACGAACGCCGACGGCACCGCCTCGAAGGCGAAGTACGTGCTGGACCCGGGCGTCGCCGACCGGGTCAGCAAGCAGGCCAGCGACCTGCTCACCGGCTTCCCCCTCTACCCCGCCATCGACCTCGGCTAGCCCGCCGGCGCCTCGATCGGACTGTCAGCTCACGGTGGTGTCCTCGGACCAGCTACTCCGGTAGAGGGTTCCCCGGCCCTGCGGGTCGGGGACACCATCGACGGGCGGCAGCGGCGCGGGGAACTCGTCCTCCGGCCCGTTGGGCTGCACTCCCCCGGCCATCCGGGACCGGCGGAGCCGGGTGACGACGAACCAGACGAGCCCCGCCACGCAGGCCAGGATGACGATGTTCTGGAGCACACCGGCGTACTCCTCGACCAGGTGCCAGTTGTCCCCGAGCAGGTAGCCGGCCATGACGAAGGTGGTGTTCCAGATCAGACTGCCCAAAGTGGTGTAGACGACGAAGGTCCACACCGGCATCCGCTCCACCCCGGCCGGAATCGAGATCATGCTTCGGAAGATCGGAATCATCCGGCCAAAGAACACCGCTTTGACGCCGTGCCGGAGAAACCACTCTTCGGTCTTGTCGACGTCGCTCAGCTTCACCAGCGGAACCCGGGCGGCGATGGCCCGCATCCGGTCCCGCCCCAATGCCGCACCGATGTAGTACAGCGCGAGCGCACCCACCAGGGAGCCCAACGTGGTCCAGAAGATCGCGCTGATGACGCTCATCCGTCCCTGGCCGGCAACGAACCCGGCCAGTGGAAGGATCACCTCGCTGGGGATCGGTGGAAAGAGGTTCTCCAGCGCCACGGCGAGGCCGGCGCCGGGCCCGCCCAGCCGCTCCACCAGACCGATCACGTGCCCGACCAGGCCGTCCTGAGGGGGTTCGGCCTGGCTGGCGGTGGTACTGGCGGCGAGGAGGGCGTGCACGGTTCGAGGCATGGGCTATACGGTACGAACTCCACCTGTGTGCACACCCAGCCGGTCGGCCTGTGCACACCCAGCCGGTCGGCGCCTTCCCAGACGACGAGATCAGGTGGGTCCGCGCCGAGTCAGCCCGAGGGTAGTTCGGCCAGGATCCGGCCGAGCAGTTCCGGCGTACGCTCTGGCGGCTCCGCCTCCACGCAGAGCCGCTCCATCGCCAACGCGTAGAACTCCAGATCTTCCCGCTTGTCGAGGTAGAGGGCGCTGGTGAGCTGCTCAATGTAGACCACGTCGGGCAGTTCCTGGTCACTGAAGCGGAGAATGGTGAAGGCGCCGCCCGCGGCGGCATGCCCGCCGGCGGCGAACGGTACGACCTGGAGCCGCACGTTCGGCAACCTTGTCGCCTCGATCAGCGCTGAAACCTGCTGCCGCATGACCGCCGCGCCGCCGATCGGCCGGCGCAGGGCCGCTTCGTCCACCACGGCCCACAGCTGTGGCGGATCCGCCCCGTGCAGCACCTGCTGCCGCCGCATCCGCAGCGCTACCCGACGGTCAATCTCCGCGGAGGCGGCACGGCTGTGCCCTAGGAGCACGACGGCCCGGGCGTACTCCTCGGTCTGGAGCAGGCCGGGCACGAACTGGAGCTCGTACGTGCGGATCCGGGTAGCCGCTGCCTCCAGCCCGAGGTATGCCTGGAACCAGGACGGCAGCACGTCCCCGTACCGGTGCCACCAACCGGGGCTGTTCGCGTCCCGGGCCAGGCGGAGCAGGGCTTCCCGCTCCGTTGGGTCGGTGATGCCATAGAGGGTCAGCAGATCCGCGACGTCGCGCTCCTTGAAACCGACCCGTCCCAGCTCCATTCTGCTGATCTTCGACTCGGAGGCCCGAATCTCCCAGCCCGCACCCTCCCGGGTGACCCCGCAGGACTCGCGTAGCCGGCGCAGCTGCCCGCCGAGCATCATCCGTAGGACGGTTGGGCCAGCCGATGACCCCCCCTCAACGGGTACCGTCGCCACTGTCGCCCCTCCGTCTACTGGACGCGCCCGGGCCGGACCTGACCCGGTCGCCGGGTCAGCATGTCATGGCCCGGCGGTGAGGGGAATCGGTCCCGGCGGCGCGGCGCGGATCAGTAGATTAGTGGATGAAGTGATCGAAGTCACCATCCCTGGCCCCCAGCACGAAGGCTGCGATCTCGTCCACGGTGTAGATCAGAGCGGGGCCGTCGGGATGCCGCGAGTTGCGCACCGCGATGCCCGCACCATCCGGAAGTTCGGCCAGCTCGACGCAGTTGCCACTGGGGTTACTACGGCGACTCTTCTGCCACCGCAGCGGCGGTAGCTCGGGAGCGGGAACGCCATTCGATAGCGGCTGCATGTGCGCCCTTCTCGTCATGCATCCGTCCACACCGCGGCCCGGACGAGTGCGTGTGGACGGAGAGGCTCCTGCACGTGCATCTGCTATTGCATCTGCATCGGACAACGAGCATGATAGCCGACGGGAGTGGTGTCGATCCGCTTACCGTAAGTCACCTTTACTGGGCGGCTAGCAGGGCAGACACGGGTCGGTGACCGTCGGCAATGCCGGGGCATCGGCATGACGGGAGGACTCATGCCGGATCCGCTGACGATCGCGTCCGGCGTCTGCGCCGCGGGCGCCCTCATCTCCTCCTGGCAGCTGCACCGCCGGGCGGTGCAGGCCGAGACGGAGATCGCCGTCCTCCAGGCCGAGCTCGCCGCCGAGCGCCACGCGGCCAGCCACGACCCACTCACCGGCCTGCCCAACCGGCGAGCCTTTCATCGGCTGGCCGCCGCCCTGCTGACCCGAGCCGACGGGCGACCACTGATCGCCGTCGTCCTCGATCTCGACGACTTCAAACAGATCAACGATCGGTACGGACACGCCGCCGGCGACCAGGTACTGGTCCACGTCGCCCAGCGGCTCGCCGACTTCGCGGGAGACGACCCGGTCGCCCGACTCGGCGGGGATGAGTTCGCCGGGCTGCTCACCGCCCCCGAGGTCGAGCGGCGGTGGCTTGAGCACGCCACCCGCCGGCTGCACGAGCTCCTCGCCGCGCCGATCCGGCTGCACTCCGCAAGCGTGCGGGTGACCGCCTCGGTCGGATTGGCGCCGGTCACCTGCCCCGCCCAGCTCTCCGAGGCGTTGGACCGGGCCGACGCCGCGATGTACCGCGCGAAGAGCATCGACTCGCCCCACCTCCGCCAGCTGCTCGACAGCGCGAGCGGCGGCGACCGCTGACCAAACGGCCACCTGCCCGGTGGTCGTCACGCGACCGGTCGTCAGGTGGCCTGGCGACGGGTGGCCTGGCGACGGGTGGCCTGGCGACGGGTGGCCTGGCGACGTGCCGCCGCGAGAAACACCAGCCAACCGGCGACCGTGTGGGCGTTGACCACCGCCATGGGGGCCGGACGCCCGTCCACCCACCGGTCGGGAAAGGCGGCCACCGCGATGGTGGCGACGCCGGAGAAGGCGAGCATCAGACGGCCCGCCATCCGCACCGTGCGCAGGCCAACGGCGGACAGCACGACACAGAGGCCGGCGCCGAGAACAAACAGGGTCATCACCCAACGGTGACTGGCACCGTGCGCGGCGAGTTGACTGATCGAGCAGCTGACCTGGTCGAAGCCGCACGGCTGGAGGTTGGCCGCGACCGCCGCGCCGCCGATCAACAGCAGCGGGGCCAGGAGGGCGGTGATCACGGTCCAGCCGGGCACGGTCGCCATGGAGCCATCATGCGACGAGGAGCAGCACCCCACCCGAAATCTGGGGATCTGACCGGGATCTCGCTTTGCGCACAGCCCTTTGAAGAGATGGAAGGTGGCGATCAGGATGAACGGCATACCCCCGGGGGTATCGTGGGTGATGGAGGTGCCAGATGAAGCTTCGACCCGAGATGACCGGTGATGCGCTGACCCGGCTCAAGCGAGCCCGCGGCCAACTCAACGCTGTGATCGACATGATGGAGGACGGTCAGGACTGCCGGGAGGTGCTGACCCAGCTCGCCGCGGTGTCGAAGGCCGTCGACCGGGCTGGCTACAAAATCATCGCGTCGGGCATGCGGCACTGCACCACCGCCCGGAAACAGGGCGCGGAACCCGAGATGACCGAGGAGGAGCTGGAGAAGCTCTTCCTCGCCCTGGCCTGAGTCAACCGAGAACCAACCCTCCGGCCGCATCCCGGCGACCGGAGGGGGTAACCGCACGCCAACCGAAAGACACCCACCCACCTGCCCGCAGCATACCCCCCGGGGTATAGGTTTTGCCCTGAAAGGAGCACGACGGTGACGTTCAACGTGTCGGTCCTCACGACCTCATCACTGGGCGACCGCAGTTACCTGGCCACCGACGGTCAGGTGGCGGTCGTCGTTGACCCACAGCGTGACATCGACCGAATCCTGTACCTCGCCGGAGGGGCGGGGGTCCGCATCACCCATGTGGTCGAGACGCACATTCACAACGACTACGTCTCCGGCGGGCTCGACCTGGCTCGGGTCACCGGAGCCCACTACCTGGTCGCCGCGGCCGAGCGGGTCGAATTCGAACGCCTGCCGGTCACCGACGGCGACACCCTGGCGGTCTCCGACACGATGCGCCTACGGGTTACCGCCACCCCCGGCCACACCTTCCACCACCTGTCCTACGTCCTGGACTACGCGAACGATGGCGACTGGCAACCAGGGGGAGTCTTCACCGGCGGCTCACTCCTCTTCGGCACCACCGGCCGCACTGACCTGCTCGGCCAGCAACACGCCCACGAACTGGCCCACCACCAGCACACCTCCGCCCGACGGCTGGCAGACCTGCTGCCCGACGGCGCCGAGGTGTGGCCGACCCACGGGTTCGGCAGCTTCTGCTCCGCCAGCCAGACCGACGCCCCGGAGTCGACCATCGGCCGGGAGAAGGAGGTTAACCCGGTGCTCCGGCTGGCCGCCGACGACTTCATCACCGAAACCCTCTCCGGGTTGGACGCCTACCCGGCCTACTACGCCCACACGGGCGTTACGAACCTCAACGGTCCGGCACCGGTGAACCTCACCCCGGTCGCCCGCGTCGACGCCGCCGAGCTACGTCGGCGGGTCAATGCCGGGGAGTGGGTGGTTGACCTACGGCACCGCAGGGCGTACGCCGCCGCCCATCTGGTCGGTACGGTCAGCCTCGGCCTGGACGGAGCGATGTCCACCTGGCTCGGCTGGCTCATCAGCTGGGGCACACCGGTCACCCTGCTCGCCGAGACCTCCGCGCAGATCGCCGAGGCACAGCGCGAACTAGTACGCATCGGCATCGACCGGCCGGCTGGCCAGGCCACCGGCGAGGCCGAGCGGTGGGCGGCCGACCCCGAACAGCTACGGAAGCTACCGCTGGCCGACTTCGCCGCGCTGGCCGCCGCCCGTGCCGGGCGGCTCCCCACCGGGCTGCCCACCCCCGACGTGGTGCTCGACGTGCGAATGGCCAACGAGTGGACCGCAGGGCATCTCGCCGGCGCCGTACACCTGCCCCTACCCGAGCTTCCCCGGCGTCTCGCCGACCTGCCCACCGGTGCGGTCTGGGTGCACTGCGGCTCCGGCTATCGGGCCACCGCCGCCGGATCGCTGTTGGCGAACGCCGGCCGCGTCGTGGTCGTCATCGACGACCGATTCGCAGCGGCCGAGGCGGCCGGAATCACCCTGGTCGGCGCGGAAGCTACCCGCACCCCCCACGACGACGCACCAACCGGACGGCGGTCGTGACGGTCAGCCTCATCCTGACCGTCGGGCTGGCCGTCCTGATCGGGCTCAGCCTCGGCCTACTCGGCGGGGGCGGCTCCATCCTCGCCGTACCGCTGCTGGTCTACGTCGCCGACCTGCCCGCGAAGGAGGCGATCGCCACCTCGCTGCTGGTGGTCGGCGTGACCAGCGCGGTCGGCGTGCTACCGCACGCCCGCGCCGGACGGATCCGCTGGCGTACCGGCCTGCTCTTCGGGACCGCCGGCATGGCCGGGGCCTACGTCGGCGGCCGGCTGGCCGCATTCGTCCCGGCGGCGGTCCTGCTCACCGGCTTCGGGGTGATGATGCTCGCCACCGCGACCGCGATGATCCGTGGTCGCCGTGGCCCCGGCGGGTCGAGGGTGCCACGAGAGCTCCCGGTGCGGCGGGTCCTACTGGACGGCGTCGTGGTCGGCCTGGTCACCGGCATCGTCGGCGCGGGTGGCGGCTTCCTGGTGGTGCCCGCACTCACGCTGCTCGGTGGCCTGCCGATGTCGGTCGCCGCCGGCACCTCACTGGTCGTCATTGCAATGAAGTCGTTCGCGGCTCTGGCCGGGTTCCTGTCCAGCGTCAGCATCGACTGGGGCCTGGCCGCCGCGGTCACCACCGCCGCGGTCGCCGGCAGCCTCGCCGGCGCCCGACTGGCCGGCCGGGTACCGGAAGCCGTGCTCCGCCGGACCTTCGGCGGATTCGTGGCGGTCGCGGGGGTGTTCATGCTGGTCCAGCAGGTGCCCGGAGATGGCCGGGTCAAGCTCCTGGTAGCCGCCCTCGCCAGCGCCCTCGCGGCGGGGGCGCTGCTGGTCGCCGGGCGCCGCCGCAGACCCGCCGGGACGACCGGGCCGGCGCACCGTGCCGCACCGGATCACCAGGCGGAGCGCTGACCAGGCGGGCAGGAACTCGCCGGTTTCGGCCCGGCATGTTGTCGGCCAGGCCGGGAAGGCGGCAGAGCGTCCCCCGCCGACGGGGGCGGGACGGAGGTAGACATGCGGGTAGTACTGTGGGTTATCGGCATCGTCGCGGCCGCACTCATCCTGCTGGGACTGCTCTGGCAGGCGGCCCAATGGCTGATGGTTATCGGTGCGATCGCGCTGGTGATCGTGATCATCATGGCGGTGGTCAAGGTGCGCCAGATGACCCGGCAATCGCAACGACGGCACTGACCACCGGGCACTCGATCGGCGGTGCGGCGACAGGCACCTCGCCGGGTTTTCTACCAGACCGTAGGTTACGGTCCGGTAGACGAACGTGGGGAGGATGGCACCATGAACCTGAGCGCCGAGCGGCCGTGGCTTCGTAGCTATGCACCGGGGGTGCCGACAACCATCACCCCGACCGACGAGTCCCTGGTCGACCTGCTGCGAGTGGCCGTTCACCGGTTCGGCGACCGGACCGCACTGGACTTCTTCGGCGCCACCACCAGCTACCGAGAGCTGGCGGCCCAGGTAGACCGGGCGGCTGAGGCGCTACGCCGCCTCGGCGTCGGCCAAGGCGACCGGGTCGCACTGGTCCTGCCGAACTGCCCGCAGCATGTGGTGGCCTTCTACGCGGTGCTGAGACTCGGTGCGATTGTGGTCGAGCACAACCCGCTTTACACCGAGCAGGAACTCGCCCACCAGCTCGCCGACCACGGCGCCCGGGTCGCCGTGGTCTGGAACAAAGTCGCGCCGCTGGTGCAACGCACCGCCGGCACCACCAAGGTCGAAACGGTCATCGCAGTCGATCTCAGCGCGGCCCTACCCCCGCTCAAGCGCTGGGCGCTGCGGCTACCGGTGCCCCGAGCCCGCACTGCCCGCGCCGCGATCACCGCCCCCGCACCGGGCACCCTGGCCTGGGAACGCCTGCTGGCCGGCAGCGGGCCGCTGGCCGCCGAGCATCCCGCGCCAGAGTCGGACGACACCGCGTTGTTGCAGTACACCGGCGGCACCACCGGCACCCCGAAGGGAGCGATCCTCACCCACCGCAACCTACGCGTCAACGCGGCGCAGGGCCGCGCGTGGGTGCCGGGACTCCGCGACGGCGCCGAGACCGTGTACGGCGTACTACCGCTGTTCCACGCCTACGGGCTGACGCTCTGCCTGACCTTCTCGGTCAGCATCGGCGCGACCCTGGTCCTGCTGCCCCGCTTCGACGTGGACGAGACCCTCCAGGCGATGCGTCGCCGCCCGCCGACGTTCCTGCCGGCAGTGCCGCCGATCTACGAGAAGCTCGCCAACGCCGCCCGGGAACGCGGGGTCGACCTGACCTCCATCCGGTACGCCATCTCCGGGGCGATGTCGCTGCCCCCGGCCACCGTGGGCCTGTGGGAGTCGGTGACCGGCGGGCTGCTGGTCGAGGGGTACGGGATGACCGAGACCTCCCCGGTGGCGTTGGGGAATCCGGTGTCCGCGGCCCGGCAGCCCGGCACCGTGGGCATTCCGTTCCCCGCCACCAACATCCGCATCGTTGACCCGGAGGACCCGACCCGAGACCGCGCGCCCGGCGAGGCAGGCGAGTTGCTGATCAACGGGCCGCAGGTCTTCGCCGGCTACTGGTGCCGGCCGGAGGAGACAGCGGCGGTGCTGCTGCCCGATGGTTGGCTCCGGACCGGGGACATCGTGGAGATGAACTCGGACGGCTTCGTACGGGTCGTTGACCGGATCAAAGAACTGATCATTACTGGTGGGTTCAACGTCTACCCGTCCGAGGTGGAGGAGGCGCTGCGGCAGATCCCGGGGATCCGCGACGCCGCGGCGGTCGGCCTGCCCGGCGCCGCCGGCGGCGAGGAGGTTGTGGCCGTGGTGGTGCTGCACGACGACTGCACCACCGACGAAGCGGGCATCCGGGCCAGGTGCCGGGAGCAGCTGACCGCGTACAAGGTGCCGCGCCGGGTGGTGGTGGTTGACGACCTGCCCCGCTCCCAGATCGGCAAGGTGCTGCGCCGCGAGGTCCGCGACCGACTGCTCGCCACCTGACCCCGCGACCGGCTGCTCGCCACCTGACCAGAGCCCGGGCCGCCGAGCCGGCCCGGGCGCACTGACCTACGCCAGCTCAGGCACCAGAGGTGCCCAGCGCCGGTGCCGGCCGGCTGCTGGCCCCCTCGCGCGGCCGGCGGTTGGGCAACGACAGCCGGATGACCTTCTTCCAGGCGGAGAAGACCTGCCGGGGCAGCGATCCGGTGGTGTACTTCAGGCCGTACCGGTCGAACAGCGCCCGGACCTCCGGGACGACCTCCCGGTAGCGGTTGCTCGGCAGGTCCGGGAAGAGGTGGTGCTCGATCTGGTGGGAGAGGTTGCCCGACATGATGTGCAGCAACCGGCTACCGCTGATGTTCGCCGAGCCGAGCATCTGCCGCAGGTACCACTCGCCGCGGGTCTCCCCCTCGATCGAGGTCTTCTCGAAGGTCTCCACGCCCTCCGGGAAGTGCCCGCACATGATCACGGAGTGGCTCCACAGGTTCCGGACCAGGTTCGCGGTGAAGGTCGCGGCGAGCGTGCTCAGAAACGATGGCCCGGACAGCAGTGGGTGCAGCACGTAGTCCTTCAGGACCTGACGGCGGATCTTCCGGCCGACCGCTCGGGCCCGGGCCCGGAACGCCGGATCCCGGTGCCGGCCCTTCTTCAGGTTACGTCCCAGTTCCAGGTCGTACGCGGCGATGCCGTACTCGAAGAAGCAGGCGTTGATCAGGTTCCACAACGGCTGCCCCAGGTAGAGCGGGTGCCACCGCTGGTCCTCGTCAACGCGCATGATGCCGTACCCGAGGTCGTTGTCCTTGCCGATCACGTTGGTGTAGCGGTGGTGCAGCTCGTTGTGGGAGTGCTTCCACTGCTCGGCCGGAGAGACGTGGTCCCACTCCCAGGTCGTGGAATGGATCTTCGGGTCCCGCATCCAGTCCCACTGGCCGTGCAGGATGTTGTGCCCGATCTCCATGTTCTCCAGGATCTTGGCGATCGACAGACCGGCCGTCCCGATGATCCACGCCGGCGGGAACAGCGAGAAGAGCAGCACCGCCCGACTGCCCAACTCCAGGCGCCGCTGCGTCCGGATCAGCCGGCGGATGTAGCGGGCGTCCCGTTCCCCCAGGTCGGCCAGCACCCGGTCCCGGATCGCATCCAGTTCCTTTCCGATCACCTCAATGTCCTCCGCGCTGAGGTGAGCGATCGGGTTGGCGGGCTTGCGTTGCATGACGGTCACGTCGGTACTCCGGAATCAGTGTTCGAGATCGCAGGGGCCGGCGGCGGCCGACACGCAGGTTTGGACGAGGACACCGTCACCGGGAACCGCCGTGGTGAGCGACCCGTTGCGCAGGTCACGGACGGCGCCCTGGCGCAGCGGCAGGACACAGCCGTAGCAGATGCCCATGCGGCAGCCGGACGGCATCAGCACACCGGCCGCCTCCCCCGCCTCCAGTAGCGGGGTGCGGCCGTCGGCGGCGACGGTCACCCCGCTGCGACCGAAGGTGACGGTGCCGCCCTCGCCCGGGGCGATGACGGTCGGGCGGAACTGCTCGGTGTGCAGTCGTTCGCCGAGGCCGGCGGCGGTCCAGTGCGCGGTCAGGGCGTCGAGGAGCCCGGCCGGGCCGCACGCCCACGTCTCCCGCTCGAGATGGTCCGGCACCAGCGCGGCTAGGTCGGCGAGGCGGAGCTGGCCGGCATCCCGGGTGTGCCGCTCTACCAGCCGGAGCGAACCGGTGGTGGCGAGGTCCCGCAGCGCCGCACCGAAGATCACGTCCGCTGCGGTGGGCGCCGAGTGCACCAACGTGACGTCCGCCCCGGTGAGGGCCCCGCTGCGCAGCATCCCCATGACGGGGGTGATTCCACTGCCCGCGGTCACCAGCAGCACCCGCGCCGGCGGGGTGGCCGGTGACACGAAGTCGCCCTGCGCCTGGTCAAGCTGCACAATCGTGCCGGGTCGAGCGTGCCGCACCAGATGGTTGCTGACCAGTCCGTCCGGAATCGCCTTGACGGTGATCGTAATCGGGTCGTGGCGGTCGCCGGGAGCGGAGGTCACCGAGTAGGCCCGCCACTGTCGCACGCCGTTGACATCCACGCCGAGCCGGATGTACTGCCCGGGGCGGTGCCCCTGCCAGTCTCGCCCCGGCTGGATCACGACGGTGGCGGCGTCCGGGGTCTCCGGGCGCACCTCGACGATCCGACCCCGTAGGTCGGCGCCAGCACGCAGCGGGGCGACCAGGTCAAGGTAGTCGTCGGGCAGCAGCGGGGTGGTGACCGCCGCGGCGAGCCGCAGCAGCCCGCGACGCAGGGACGCCGGCGCGGACGGGCGCTGGACGGTGGTGGTCATCTCCCGATCGTGGCGGCGAACTGGCATAAAATCTTGACCTGGGAAGGTGAACCCGATGCGCGAATTTATACGAAGGGAACAAGTTCGTGGCCGAACGATCCGAGGCAACCCGGCGGGCCGCCCGGCTGGACCTGGATGACCCGGTCGCCGCGGAGCTCCGCAACCGACTCGCCCTACTCGCCGAGCACACCGTCACCGCGATCACCGCCGAGGTACCCAGCTACTCCGGCACCCTCACCGGGCAGATGCGGGACAAGATCGAAAATGCCGTACGAATCGCCCTCGGCACCTTCCTGCAACTCGTCGAACGCTCCCACGGGGCCGACCCCAGCACCCCACTCGTCCCCGCCATCGAGGCCGCGTACGCGCTCGGCAGCGGAGAGGCCCGCTCCGGCCGCAGCGTGGACGCGCTACTCGCCGCGTACCGGGTGGGCGCCCGGGTTTCCTGGCGCGAGATGTCCGCCATCGCCGTACGCGGACAGCTACCGGCCGCCACGGTGGCCGAGTTCGCCGAGCTGATGTTCGCCTACATCGACGAGCTCTCCGCCGCCAGCGTCGCCGGGCACGCCGACGAGTTGGCCAGCACTGGCCTCATCCGCCGCCGAAACCTGGAACGACTCACCCAGCAGCTGGTCACCGGAGCCGACGAAGAAGTACTGCTGCGCAGCGCGGAGCGGGCCGACTGGCCACCACCGCAGACCCTCACCGCCGTGCTGCTGCCCCGGTCGAACCTACGCCCGGTGCTCAAGCTGCTACCCGGACAGACCCTGGAGAGCGCCGACGACCTGCCCGGCGGTGGACCCGGCGACGAGACCGCCGGACTGCTCGTCCCGGACGCCCACGGCGACCGGCGACGGCAGCTTGCCCGGCTGCTGCGCGACCGGCGGGCGGTGCTCGGCCCGGCCCGGCCGTGGACCCAGGTCGCCTATTCCTGGCAGCGGACCATCCGGGCGCTCACCCTGGGTCTGCGCCCGGACGACGCCGGCGCACCCCTGGACACCGAGGCGCACCTGGCCGAGCTGCTACTCAGCCACGACCCGGAAGGCCTAGCAGACCTGCGGGCACGGGTGCTGGCCCCGCTGGTGGCGCTGCCACCCACCACCGCCGAACGATTGACCGAGACACTGCGCTCCTGGCTGCTGCACCACGGCCGCCGCGACGATGTCGCCGCCGAGCTCTTCGTGCACCCGCAGACCGTGCGCTACCGAATGGGCCAGCTGCGCGAACTGTACGGGGAACGGCTCACCGACCCCGCCACCGTGCTCGACCTGACCCTGGCGCTGGCCTTCCCACCCCGCGCGCAGATCTACGAGCTGCTGCCGCAGGACTGACCGGAAGTAGTCCCTCGCCACCGGCTCGCCCTGCCCAGCCCGTACGGGTCTTCGGCCGACCCGTTGTGACGTCCCGGCCGGGAGGGCGCCCGCGGACGCGGGCGCCCTCCCGGCCGGGACCCGCACCGTCAGCGACGACGGGGACGCCGGGTCAGACCGAAGCCGACGACTCCCGCCACCGCGGCGAGGATGCCGCCGACCGTGCTCCAGGCCCAGCGCGAACCGAGCTCGGGCAGCCAACCGAAGTAGCCGTCGTCGTCGCCCTCGGCCGGCTCCGTCGGCGCGGCGTCGAGTATGGTGCCGGCCTCGGTGGGCAGCACCAACGGCTCCGCCAGCACGCCGTCGTCGCGGGACCCCGCATCCGGCGCGCCGACCAGTAGGTCAACCTCGATCGGCAGGCCAAGGTCCTCCTCCGGCAGTTCGGCCACGGAGAGCCGGACGTAGTAGGTCCCCGGCAACGGATCGGCCGACCACGGCTCCGCCCAGGAGCGCACCTGCCGCAGGGTGCACCCGAGCGAGACGCTCTCGGCCTCGGCGGTAGCCGTCGGCGTCTGGGCACCAGCGGTGCAGGCCTGACGCCGCCGCAGCCCGTCGAAGACCTCCACGGTCCACGTCGACTCGCCACTGCGCTGCTTGGGGAACGACACGGTCGCGGTGATCTCGTGGCGCTCGCCGGCCACCGCCGGGAACGACCAGTACAGGTAGTCGCCGGTAGCGGCGTCCACCTGCACCGGCTGCCCGGCAGCGATATCGGTGGCGGTCAGGAAGGAGGTCCCCGCTCGAGTGACCGGGACCGCCCCCGGCGTGGGTGTCGGGGTGGCCCGGGCCGCCCCGGGCGAGACCAGCAGGGCCAGGCCGACAGCGGCCAGGACGGCTCCACCCCGCATTGAACGGACCGGCATCACTTCTCCCTCCAGGTCGCTACCCACCACCGGGTGAGTACCCCGGACGCCAGTCCGGCCAGCAGACCAGCCACCGTCAGCAGGACGAGCAGCACCACGCCACGACCGAGATCCGGGGCCGCCGGAGCGGGCGAGGACGCGACCATGTCCACGGTCAACTCAACCGGCATCCCCGGCGAGGTCTGGGTCCCCGGCTGGGGTGCGAAGGCGTTACTCACCACGAGACAGACGATGGTGGCTTCGGCCTCGGGGGTGGTGGACGGGGTGGGGGAGGGCTCATCCTCTGGCTCCTCCCCGGCCGACCAGCGCAGACCGGCGGAGACGACGTCGGTCCGGCCGCTACCGGCGTCCACGCCACGCACCAGTTCCCGACCGTCGGTGGCCACCGCCCGCAGCAGCACCGCGTGGTCGGGGTTGACCGGCCGGTCCAACGCCACGCTGACAGAGGCACGCAGCTCCTGCCCGGGATACATCGGCACCCGATACCAACGGTGCTCCGAGAACGTCTCCCGATCGCTGTAGACGCCGGCGCCGAGCAGCGGGGCGTCGGCGCAGACCGAGGTGCCGGCGACCACGGCCGGCGTGACCGTGTGCGTGTCCTGCGCCCGGTCGACCAATTGCTTGATCCGCCCAGTCAGCTCGTCCGCACTCTGCGCCGCGGTGTACGTGCCACCAGTGGCCGCGGCGATGCAGAGTAGCTGCTGGCGTACCTTCTCATCCGGGGCCAGCCCGAGGGTGTCCACGACCAGCTTCGTCCCCTGCGCAGCCAGCTCTCGGGCCACCTCACAGGGGTCCGGTGGGGCGCAGGTGTCCTCCCCGTCGGTGATCAGCACGATCCGCCGGGCGGTGCTACCGGTGCCGAGATCCTCGGCGGCCAAGCGCAGCGCCAGCCCGACCGGGGTGTACCCGGTCGGCCGAAGCGTCGACACCGCCGCCTTCGCCTGCACCCGGTCGACCGGTCCGACCGGCACGATCTGCTGGGTGTCCTGGCAGCCCTGCTCCTTGTCATCACCGGGATAGGTGGCACCGAGGACCCGGATGCCCAGTTCAGTCTCGTCCGGCAGCGCGTCCACCACCTCGTTGAACGCCTGCTGGGCAACCGAAATTCGGCTTCGCCCGTCGATGTCGGTGGCCCGCATCGACCCGCTGACATCAAGGACCAGCTCGACCTTCGGTGGCTCGACCGGGGTATCCCGATCCGCGAGGGCCGGTGCCGGACCAATCATCACGCTCGTCGCCAGCAGCCCGACGAGGGCTCCCGCCAATCGTCTCGTCTTGATCATCGCGCGCAGTCTATGGCAGCTCCACATCGGACGAGTTTGCGGGTCTGGTGACACAGATCACGCATGCTTCCGATCCGGACCATGCCTAGCGTCGGGGGACGTGGTTGATCCGTCGATCGAGAATCAAGAACCGCCGACCTCCGGGCCGCCGGTACGTCCACTCTCCCAGAACCGTGACTTCGTCATCCTCTGGGTGAGCCAGTCAATTTCCGCGCTGGGTAGCGCCGTCTCCTCGGTTAGCTTCGTCCTGCTGACTCTGGCCGTCACCGGATCGGCAGCACACGCGGGAGCCATCGCGTCAATCGCCGCCATCACCGCTGTGGTGTGTCGACTCCCGGCGGGCTCCCTGGCGGACCGACACGACCGACGACTTCTCATGATCGCGGCAGATCTGGGACGCACGCTGGCGCTGGGAAGCCTGGTCATCGCAATCATCATCGACAAGATCACATTCGTCCACATTGCCGCTGTGGCAGCCACGGAAGCCGCCCTGGCCAGTTGCTTCCAACCCGCGGAGACGGCAGCCCTTCGGTTTGTCGTGGCGCGAGCGCAGGTGCCCCAGGCCGCCGCCCGAAACGAATCCCGTACGCAGCTCGCGACGCTGGTCGGACCCGCCCTCGGCGGGATACTCTTCAGCGCCGGCCGGATGCTGCCGTTCCTGGTGGATGCCGTCTCCTACCTCGTCTCCGCGATGGGACTGGCCCTGATCCGACGCCCCCTGCACCACCACACCCGGGATCATCGGCCGCACCGAGGCCGCGGTTTCGTCAACGCGGGTCTGCGGTGGCTGTGGCAGGAGCAGTTCGCCCGGGGCGCGGTGCTCTGGTTCGCCGGTGTCACCTTCGTTTTTCAGTCGATCGGCCTGGTCTGCGTCCTCCTGGCCGAGCGGCACGGCGCCGGGCCGGTTGCCGCGGGGCTGCTGTTCTCGATTACCAGCACCGGTGGGTTGCTGGGCGCGTTGGCGGCACCCCGGCTGGTCGGGCGCTTCCCGCCCCGGACGCTGATCATGGCGTTCGGGTGGGTTGCGGCGATGGTGACGCCGCTGCTGGCGGTGGCCCACTCCGCGTATCTCATCGGTGTCCTCGGCGCGCTGGTCTTCTTCCTCGGCCCCGCAGCCAACGCCGCGATAATCGGCTACATCCTCACCCGCGCCGAGCCCGCCCTCCAGGGACGGGTGAGTGCCGCCGTGCACCTCCTCGGCGGGAGCCTCCTACCGATAGCCCCCGCGCTCGCCGGCGTACTGGTGCAGTGGCTCGGTGCCGTCCCGACTGTGCTGCTGTACTCGTCGCTCCTGCTCGCCCTCGCGATCTTCGCGACGGCAGCGCGGAGCCTCGGCGTGCGTCCACGCTGAACGGCGGTCGTGGCCAGCCAGCCAGCACAGGTCAGGTGGGCGGCGGATCCCCCGAATCGGTGGAGCGCAGGCGCGCACACGCCTGCTCGCACGCCCGTTCAAGTCGTTCCGTGGCGTCGCGGGACAGACCACGTTCGGCTGCGGTCCAGGACGCCCAGGCATGGACAACGTCCGGAAGGACGTCGCCCACCTCCGGATCACCGATGGCGTCCCGGGTCAGACCTGGCAGCCCCAGGGCAGCCATCACCCGGCGCGGGCCGACCCGCATCGGATGGCAGCAAGCCCGCTCGGTGAGCTGCTCGACGAAGAGGTCCACCGCCTGGCTCGTCGCGCCGCCCCCGGGCAGCTTGGAGCCAATGCTGGAGGCGAGGAACGCCCGCTTCATGAGTTCGACATCCACGCTGTCGGGCAGCGGGTCCGGCGGTGCGGCGGCGACGCTCAGGGCCCGGGCCCGGGCCAGGGTCAGCGCCCGCATCTTCCGGTAGGCAGCCGGCGCCGGATTCGGCTGGTAATCCCGATCTTCCAGCACCTCGTCCGAGGTGACGACCGCGTCCTCGAACAGCCGCCGGGCATACGCCGGGTCAACCGGCTCGGTGACCAGACCATCGACTCCGTCGGCACGGCGCAGGACATCCTGCAGCACCTCCACGTCCATGCCGAGGGTCAGCTCCCGAAACAGGCCACCATCGACGGCAAGGTCGATCATGGCCAGGATGCCGTGCTCATCGTCTCCGTCGTAGGAGAAGACGCACAGCAGGAAGGCGGTCTCGTCGAAGGGGTCGTGCGCCCACCAGCAGCCCTCCACCCGCACCCGGCCGATTGTGGCCGCCCAGGAGGCGTCGGGAACGCCCTGCCGGCTGAGCCGGTCGGCGTGCAACCCGGCCAGTTCCCGCTGCGTGTCGACCGGACTCATCGCCTGGAACGCCCGCAGCGCCGCCACCGCCGTCGGCGTCTCCCGCCGACCCAGCTCCTGGATGACCCGGGCATCCTCGCGCGCGGCGACAGCCAGGGATGGCCCGATCCCCTCCGCACCCTCATGGGCGAGCAGCTGCGTCATCCCCTCCTCGATGCGCCACGGCGAACCATCCGCCATGATCGAGAAATTCCACTCCACGAAGTCAGCGCCCGCAACGGCACGATCGATGCCCTGATCGCTGTCATCCATCCCCGGATTGTCGCAGCCGATCGATCACCAGACGACCACCTCGCCGCGCGCGGCGAGCCGTTGCCCGCCCTGGAGAGCGCGTCGCCCTCCCACGGCCCGCCCTCGAGGTCGGAGGGCGCGGGCCCCGGGCCGCCGCGCGCGAAGCGGTCAGTCCTCGACCCAGCCGTACTGACGGGCCATGGCGACCAGCGCCCGCCGGGCCTCGATGATCTGCGCACCGGTCATCGTGGGCACGTTCGCCAGCAGTAGCTCGGTCACGGCGCTGTCGAACTGCTCGACCGCCAGCACATCGCACTCACCGTCCTCGTCGGACAGCGGCTGCGGGCGACTCGGCACACTACGGCTCGACGCCGCCGGGGCCGCCTCCAGCGCCACGCTCGCGACCTTCAGGCCCCGTTCGGACTGCACAACCTCGTAGCTCACCCGCATGCCGGCGGCGACCTGGTGCCGCTGATCGCCGAAGTCATTCGCGTGCACAAAGACGTCATCGCCACCACCGAGCGGTGCGATGAACCCGTAGCCGCGAATGTCATCGAACCGAACAATTGTCCCTTTTTCCACCACAATCCCCCAACAAAGACCAACCACCAACAACCGAAGCGCGCAACCCGCGGATGGGCCCCACGCGCCGCCCAGCCTAGCGGCCCTGCCACCGGGACGGGACCCGGACGTCAGCGGGATCGGCTCCGGCCGCGCCGGAAACACCGACGACAGAAGC
The DNA here is from genome assembly GCF_059570675.1 of Salinispora goodfellowii. Classification (NCBI taxonomy): domain Bacteria; kingdom Bacillati; phylum Actinomycetota; class Actinomycetes; order Micromonosporales; family Micromonosporaceae; genus Salinispora; species Salinispora goodfellowii. The sequence goes on from NZ_JCANTD010000008.1 coordinate 131,314, forward strand.
CTTTACCACGGGTACGGTCGGCGCCTTGTGGACCGGAACCAGCAGGAACTGATGATCGCTGTCCCGGCGGGGCAGGTCACGCTCTCCGACCGCCGAACACAGCGCCGATGGTCAGTCGACCTGAAGCCGTACGAGCTCGCCCGATTCCCGGTCACGCAGGCCCAGTACGCCGCGATCACCGGCGCCAACCCGAGCACGGCTCGCGGGGATCAACTGCCGGTCGAGGGGGTGTCCTGGTGGGATGCCGTCCGGTGCTGCAATGCCTGGTCACGACGGGACGGGTTGCTGCCGGCCTATCGGATCTCCGGCGACGAGGAAATCGAATGGGACCGCTCCGCCGGCGGGTACCGGTTGCCAACCGAAGCCGAGTGGGAGCACGCGTGCCGCGCCGGTACGACCGGCCCCCGCTACGGACCGCTGAACGAGATCGCCTGGTACCGCGGCAACTCGCGGGAACGAATCCACGCGGCGGGCGGCCGGCAACCGAACGCCTGGGGCCTGCACGACATGCTGGGCAACGTCTGGGACTGGTGCTGGGATCACTACGACCCGGAGGTCTACGGCAACTACCGGGTCCTCCGTGGCGGCGGCTGGTTCGACGAGCACTGGAGTTGCCGGGCCTCCGTACGACGCCGGAGCCACCCGACGTTTCGCGTGGACGACGTGGGCTTCCGCGTCGCCCGCTCCGTTCACCCCGAGTCGGACTGACCCGACGCCCGCGCCTCACCCCACGGCGTAGACCTCAGAGATCGCGGCGAGTACCTGATCCCGGGCGGCCGCGGCCGGACGGACGCCGACAAGCACGTAGTAGGCCAGCCCTTCCGCGAGTGCCACCAGGGTTACGGCCACCTCCACGGGATCGGTCCGGGCACGGAGGTGGCCGGCGGCCCGGTCGCAGCGGAGCAGCTCGGCGAGTTGGCCGTGGAGGTTGGCGTAGTCGACGCGCAGGCGGGCGGCGATGGCCTCGTCGGCCAGCGCCGCCGCGGTGAAGGACTGGCGTACCCGCAGATGGGCACGGGTGACGGCGTCGTACGGAATCAGCTCGGTGAGCACCACGGTAAGTAGGCGCCGCCGGCTGACGTCCTGGTCATCGGGTCTGGCCTTGGCAGCTATCCGATCGCTGGACAGGGCGTTGCCCCGTTCGAAGGCAGCCTCGACCAGTTCTCGCTTGGTGGGAAAATAGTGCTGCACCCGGCCGGGCGACACCCCGGCCTGCGCCGCCACCGCGACCAGGGACACGGCCGCCAGGCCGCGTTCGGCGACAACAGCCAGTACCGCATCGGCGATCTCGTTGCGCCGATGCTCATGCTCGACGCCCACCCCGCGGGTTCGACCGGTCGGCAACCCTTCCCCCCTTCCCCATCCAGGTTGCCCAAACGCTACTTCATGGCTACGGTCTGCCGTATAGCAATATGGTTACACTGATTTGATCGGGGGTGTCGTGAGGGGGTGGGACGGGGACAAGCCGGGCACGCAGCGCGTCCGGCGCGTCACCCCCGACCCGGCCTCCGGCCGGACGGCGCTCCTACTGGCCTGCACCGCGCAGTTCCTGGTAGTGCTCGACGCATCAGTGCTCAACGTCGCACTTCCGTCCATCCAACGGGCCCTCGCCCTTTCCCCGTCCGGCCTACTCTGGGTGGCCAACGCCTACGCGCTGGTGTTCGGCGGCTTCCTTCTGCTGGGCGGCCGACTGGCCGATGTATATGGCCGCAAACCGGTCTTCATCGCCGGGCTGGGGCTGTTCACGGCCGCGAGTCTCGTCGGCGGGCTCGCCGCCTCCGCCGGTGCGCTGGTCGGCGCCCGTGCGTTCCAGGGCCTCGGTGCCGCCGTACTGGCACCCGCCACCTTGACGATCCTCACCACGACATTTCCGCATGGGCCCGCGCGCAACCGTGCGTTGGCGGTCTGGACCGCGGTCAGCCTGGCCGGCGGCGCGGTCGGCAACCTCCTCAGCGGCACCCTGACCGAGTACCTGACCTGGCGGTCAACCCTGCTAATCAACGTACCGATCGGCACGTTCTGCGTCGTCGTAGCAGCTGCCACGTTGGCCGGAGGGCAGCCACGTGATCGGGTTGGCCGCCTCGACGTCAAAGGTGCCGCCCTGATCACCACCGCCCTGCTCGCGGTAGCCTACGCCGTCACGGCCAGCAACACGCACGGCTGGCGCGACCTGAGGACCGCAGCGGCGGTGGCCACCGGCCTGATCTGCCTGGCCGCCTTCGTCGTGGTCGAGGCACGCGGCGCGGAGCCACGACTCCTGCCACTGCGGCTACTGCGAACCAGGCCGATCTGGCTGGGCAACCTGCTGATGCTGCTGGTCGGGGCCGGCTTCCAGATCCCGCTGTGGTACTTCCTGACCCTGTACCTGCAGCAGGTACTCGAACTCACCCCGCTGCAGACCGGTGCCGGGTTCTTACCCCACACCCTGCTGATGATGCTGGTCGGCATGCGCGTGACCCCATGGCTGATGCAGCGCGTTCCCGCCCGGACCCTGGTCATCGTCGGAACCGCCACCGCCGCGGCCGGCTTCTGGTGGCAGAGCCAGATCACCGTGCACAGCACCTACCTGTCCGGCGTACTCGGCCCAGCCGTCGTGATGTCGATCGGCGGCGGGCTGCTCACCGTGCCGCTGACCGCCGTGGTGACCTCCGGTGTCTCCGGCCCCGACGCCGGGGCAGTCTCTGGGCTGACGAACACCGCCAAACAGTTTGGTGGAGCCCTTGGCCTGACCACATTGGTCGCGTTGACCAGCCGGGCTTCGTCCACCAAGACCGACCTCGTCAGCGGCTACGCACAGGCGTTCGCGTTCACCGCCCTCATCCTGGCCCTCGTCGCCGTCGTGGCGTTCGCACTACCAGCCCGGGACAGCGTCAGGCCAGTTCCCGGGTCTGCCCGGACCAACGCCGGCGCAGCCGGCGGTCGTGACTGACCACCACCACGGCGCCCTGGTACTCCTCGAGGGCAGTCCCCAACTCCTCGACCAGACCCAGCGAGAGATGGTTGGTGGGCTCGTCCAGCAGCAGCAGGTCGGCGGGCTCACTGAACAGCCGGGCCAGCGCCAGCCGCTGGCGTTGCCCGTTACGGTCCTTGATCGCCCGGCCGGGTGCCACCTGGCGGGCCGTGGTCGCCGCGACCTCCCGCAGCCGGTCCAACTCCGCCTGCCACTGTTCGTACGCCTGCTCCCAGCGTTGCCGGGCCGCCGCCCGCTCGGCCAGGTAGCCGGCGTACCCGGTGCCGTAGCGGACCAGGGTGCGCCGGTCCGCGTCCACCTCGATCAGGCCGGTGGTGACCTGCTCCAGGAAAACCCGGTCATGGGAGACCACGACCGTGGTGCCGCGTCGGGAGCGGAGGTACCCCTCCAGCCAGCTCAACGCGGCGTCGTCGAGGTGGTTGGTCGGTTCGTCGAGCAGCAACACCTCGCTGTTCGCGGCCAGTACCGAGGCCAGGTGCACGCGTGCCTGCTCCCCGCCGGAGAGGCCGCCAAGCGGGCGGTTCCGCTCCACCGCGGTCAGCCCCAGTCCATGCAACGCCTGCTCGACCCGGGCGTCGGCCTCGTAGCCTTAGAGCGAGCCACGCACCCGGCCTACGCTCGCGCTCGCTGTCGAGCTGCCCTCGTAGCTGGGGCACGGACCGGAGCACTGGCCATACCCGGCCACACCGGCCGTGCTCCACGTCATCGCCAACTTCCGCGCGCCAATCCCACCACTGTGCGCGGGCAGACCATGGCGCGAAGGCGAACCCGGAGGTCAGTCTCACTGGTGGGGCAGCTCGACAGCCAGCGCCACGTCACCAACACCCGACCGACAGGACAGCCCAACACCCAGCACCCCACCACCAACTCGGTGGCGGGCGGCAGCCGGGGAAACCTGGTCGAGCTCTGCCGACCCGAACTCGTCGCTGCGGCTGTGAAAAAGGTAACCAACATGAGGCTGCGCGCTGGTGAATCCTGTTAGGATTCCGCAATTCTTCATGTCGCCGCCATTGAAGAAGGGAAGCTTCTGAATGCATGACGTGGACACCGTGCGTTATCCACTGGCCGCTCCAGGAAGCGACGTATGGGAACACGTCGTCACAAAAACCAGCGCCGAACTGCGGGACCACGGTTGCAGTGTGCTACCAGAGTTCATTCGGCCAACCAGCTGGGAGACGCTACGACGGGAAGGCGCCACAGTTGCCCCGTCGGCATACTACAACGTTACCGAAACCAATGTCTACAATACGGAACTCGATGCCGATCTGCCGGCGGAACACCCGGGTCGCATCATCATGCGCCGCGGCAACGCGTTCGTCCCGCGCGATCTGATCCCCGCCGACAGTGTCATCCACCGGCTCTACCGCGACCCGTCGTTCGTACGCTTCGTCGCCGCCTGTTTCGAACTTCCCGCGCTCCACGAACTCGCCGACCCGCTCTCCGGCCTGGTACTCAACGTCGTGCAGCCCGGTATGGACCATCCGTGGCACTTTGACCTCAACGAGTTCACCGTCAGCCTGCTGACCCAGGAGCCGGAGGACGGGGGCGTCTTCGAGTACTGCCCGAACATCCGTTCGGCGGGTGCGGAGAACTTCGACGCGGTCCGTGCGGTGCTCACCGGTGCCGATCGAGCACCGGTACGGGCCCAGACCCTGCGCCCCGGTGACCTCCAACTGTTCAAGGGGCGGTACGCGCTACACCGGGTGAGTGCCGTGCACGGGGACACCGCCCGGCACACGGCGATCTTCGCCTACTCCCAGCGCCCCGGCGTGACGGGCAGTGTCACCCGTACGCGGCAGCTCTTCGGCCGGGTCCTACCCACGCACCACGATGCCGAACGTCATGCCATTCGAGTCGACCAGCTGCTGGATTAGCGCTCACGCAAGTAGCCCCATGCGTTTCAACCAGCCCGGCGGACGTCCGACGGCATACCCTTTGACCGCAACCACTGGCCCAGCAGACGGCCCGACGAGCAGCACCTTCCAGGAGGCCGAGTGAGTACGTTCGACAACGAGGACAAGCTGCCCTCGGTACCGCTACCCACGCTGGCGGAGACCTGTGCCCGGTTCCTCGAGTGGTCCGGGCCGCTGCTGACGGAGCAGGAGTTCGCCGACACCGAGGCCGCGGTGCGGGAGTTCGAGCGGGCCGACGGTCCGGGTCCGAAGCTCCACGCCGACCTGGTGCGGTACAACGAGGATGCCGCTACCCACAGCTGGCTGGACGATTTCTGGCCGGCCCGCTACCTCGGCCGGCGCGACCGCATCGCGTTGAACGCCAACTTCTTCTTCCTGTTCCGCGACGCGCCGCTGCGCGGGTTCACCGACCCACAGGCGGAGCGCACGGTGCGGCTCATCGCCGCCACCGTCAACTACAAGGTCCAGCTCGACGCGGAACGCATCCCACCCGCCGTGACCCGTGGGCAGCCACTGTCGATGGAGCAGAACAAGTTCCTCTTCGCCACCACCCGCATCCCGGGGCCGATACAGGACAGCGTCCGAGCGCCGTACAGCGAGGAGATGCCGGGCCCCGCAGCCGCACGGCACATCGTGGTGTTCTGCCACGGCAATGCCTTTCGGATGGACGTACTCGGTCCGGACGGACGCCCGTACTCCCTCGATGACCTGACCGCGGGCCTGCGGGAGCTGCAGAAGGCCGGCCTCGTGCCGGCGGCGATGACCACCGCGACCGGCCATCTCACCACCATGGCTCGGGCCGAGTGGGCGGCCGCCCGACAGCGGCTGGTCGCGCTCGACCCCAGCAACGCCGCGGCGCTGGAGACCATCGAGACGGCACTGTTCTGCGTCTGCCTGGAGGACCTGACCCCCGCCGACGACCTGGCGGCCTGCGACCAACTGCTGCACGGCGACAGCGGCAACCGGTGGTTCGACAAGGCGATGTCGCTCATCGTCTTCGCGGACGGCACCGCCGGCATCAACGTCGAACACTGCGAGCTGGACGGCACCACCATCCTCAGCTTCGTCGACGCGATTCTCGCCGGAACGCCGGAGCAGCACGCCGCGCAGTCCGGTGCGGTGGCACAGGGCATGCCAGCGATCGAGCCGGTCACCTTCGTGCTCGACGACGGGCTGCAAGCCGAGATCGCCACCGCGGCACAAGCCTTCGCCCAGTTCGGCGCGGACACCGCCACCGTGACCCTGTCCCTCGACGAGTTCGGGGTGGACGAGGTCAAGCGGCTCCGGATGTCACCCGACGCCTTCGTACAGCTGGGGTACCAGCTCGCGCACAAGCGCGCCAAGGGGTTCACCGGTGCCACGTACGAGTCCATCGCCACCCGCCAGTACTCGCGGGGACGAACTGAGGCGATGCGCGTCGTCACGCCGGAGGTGCTGCGGTTCGTCGCGGTCATGGACGATCCCGCCGCAACTGGCGACGAGCGACGGGCGGCGTTCCGGGCGGCGGCCGACAAACATGTCGAACGGGCGAAGCAGTGCCAGGCCGGCGCCGCACCGGAGCAGCACCTCTGGGAGCTACAGCTCATCCAGCAACGGCGGGGGGCCGCACTCGGCGTTCCGGAGTCGCCCCGACTCTACGAGACGCCGGGGTGGCGCACGATGCGCGACGACTACCTGAGCACCAGCTCGGCGCCGTCCACTAATATCCGCTACTTCGGGTTCGGGGCCACCAGCAGCCGGTGCATCGGAATCGCCTACGTGCTGCTGCCGGACCGGTTCCACCTGTACCTCAGCACTCCCCGCCCGGTCGCGGAGATGATGCACACGTTGGCCGACCGGCTCCGCGAGGCGTTGCGTGAGCTACGCGCCCTCCTCGACGAGCAGTAGCCGCCCATGGACTATCTCCACACCTGAACCGGGGGCTCGGGTGCGGCGCGGGCCTGCCCGCGGTTCAGCGATGGTGTCATTACCTAACACATAATCGACACTCTGCCGGCGGCGGTGTGAATCTTTCGGGGCCACGGAATACACCGCGTGGCTTCCGAGAAGAGAGGAGTCGCAGTCATGATCGACCTCACCGACACCGTCCAGCGCTACATCGCTATGTGGAACGAGCCGGACCCGACGCGCCGGGCCGAAAAAGTTCGCAATATCTGTACCGAGAATGCGACCTATACAGACCCAAAGGCGGACGTCAGTGGACCCGAGGCGATCAACGCGTTGATCGGTGCCGTCCGGGAGCAGGTCAGGGGCATGACCTTCACCCTGGCCGGGCCGGTCGACACCCACCACGACATCGCCCGCTTTACCTGGCACCTCGCCCCAGCCGAGGCGGCCGAGCCGGTGGCCGTTGGATTTGACGTGGTCAAGGCCGACCACGACGGCCGGGTTTCCGCGGTGTACGGCTTCCTCGACCAGGAGCCCTCCGCCAGCTGACCGTGCGGCGACCGCAGGGCCAGCCGTCGAGGAGACCAACCATCCGGGGCGGCGCCGCTTCGGCATCGCCCCGGATGATCCGGGCGAGAAGGGCGGCTCGGATGATCCGGGCTAGAAGAGCGGCTCGGATCATCCGGGCCGCCGCTCTGGCCTGGATGCCACCACTCAGTCGCGGCGGAGCCAGAAGGTCAGGCCGAGTGACTCGTCGGTGAACGACTCCGCGTCCGGCCAGGGCACGCCCTCGGCACAGTCGGTCGCGAGCACCTCGTCGGCTACGAGGGCCCGATGCTCCACAAGAGCTCGGGCGGTTTCCTCCCGGTGGGGCTGGTAGCGCAACGTGATCCGATCGGTGACCTCAAAGCCGCTGTTCTTACGGGCCTCCTGGATCATTCGGATCGCGTCCCGGGCCAGCCCGGCACGACGCAGTTCGGGCGTGAGTTCCAGGTCTAGGGCGAGCGTCGCTCCGGCCTCGCTGGCCACCGCCCAACCCGTCCGGGGAGTCTCGGTGATCACGACATCGTTCGGCCGGAGCTTTACCGGCTCACCGGCCACGGAGATCGTGGCCGTACCGCTCTCGCCGAGGGCGTCCCGAAGTGCGGCCGCGTCGGTGGCGGCGATGGCCGCGGCCATCTGCTGGACCGCCTTGCCAAGCCGGCGGCCCAGAGTACGGAAGTTTGCCTTCGCCGTGGTGTCCACCAGCGAGCCCGCGGCGGCGCCGAGCGCGGTGACCGAGCCTACGTTCAGCTCCGCGGCGACTTCGGCCAGTAGCTCGGGCGGGAGCGTCGCGAAGTCGGGACCGGAGGCGAGAGCTCGGGACAGCGGTTGGCGGACCTTCATCCCCGACTCGGCCCGCGCGGTGCGCCCCAGCTCCACCAGGCGCCGGGCGAGGGCCATCTGTTCGGACAGCCTCGGGTCCACCCGCGCTGGGTCTGCCACCGGGTAGGCGGCCAGGTGAACCGAGGGTTCGGCGCCCGGGGTGACCGAAGCTACCAGGTCCTGCCAGACCCGCTCGGCGATGAAGGGAGTGATCGGTGCCAGCAGTAGCGTGAGCGTGGAGAGCGCCTCGTGCAGGGTCGCCAGCGCCGCCCGGTCGCCGCGCCAGAACCGTCGCCGGCTGCGCCGTACGTACCAGTTGGACACCTCGTCGATGAACGCCGACAGCAGTCGACCCGCCTGGTGCGTGTCGAAGTCGGCCAGAGCGGCGTCGACCCGCCCCACCAGAAGGTGCAGTTCGGAGAGGAGCCACCGGTCCAGCACGGGCCGGTCGGCGGGCGACGGGTCGGCGGGCGACGGCGACCAACCCGCGGTACGGCCGTACGGGGACTGGAAGGCGACGGTGTTCCAGTAGGTCAGCAGGACCTTGCGGACTACCTCCTGAAGCGCGGTGTGCCCGATCCGACGAGCTGACCAGGGAGAACCGACCGCGGCCATGAACCATCGGACGGCGTCGGCACCATGCCGGTCCAGCAGCGGGATCGGCTCCAGGGCGTTGCCGAGGTGCTTGGACATCTTTCGCCCGTCTTCGGCCAGGATGTGCCCGAGACAGACCACCGTCTCGTACGGCGACTGGTCGAACACCAGCGTGCCCACCGTCATCAGGGTGTAGAACCAGCCACGTGTCTGGTCGATGGCCTCCGAGATGAACTGCGCCGGGTACTGTGCGGCGAACTCGTCCGTGCCGCGGTTCGGGTACCCGAACCGCGGCACGGCATAGCTCCCGAGTCGTACCAGGCGTCGATGACCTCTTCGACTCGTCGAGCGGTCGCCCCGCACCCGCAGGCGAGCGTCACCTCGTCCACGAAGGGTCGGTGCGGGTCAAGGCCGCTGTGGTCAGTTCCGGTCAACTTGCTGAGCTCGGCCAACGAGCCCACACAGGTCAGGTGTCCCTCGGGGCACCGCCAGATCGGCAGCGGCGTACCCCAGTAGCGCCGCCGGGACAGCGCCCAGTCGACGTTGTTGGCCAGCCAGTCGCCGTACCGGCCATGCTTCACGGTGGCCGGGTGCCAGGTGGTCTGTTCGTTCTCCCGCAACAGGGCGTTCCGAACGGCTGTGGTGCGGATGTACCAGGACGGCTGGGCGTAGTAGATCAACGCCGTGTGGCAGCGCCAGCAGTGTGGGTAGCTGTGCTCGTACGGGAACTCCCGGAACAGCAGACCTCGGGCCGCGAGATCCTCGATCAGCGGCCGGTCCGCCGCCTTGAAGAAGACCCCGCCGACGAGCGGCAGGTCCAGCTCGAAGCGACCGTCGGGCCGGACCGGGTTGACCATCGGCAGGCCGTACGCGCGGCTGGTGGCCAGGTCATCCGCCCCGAACGCCGGCGCCTGGTGCACCAGTCCGGTGCCGCTGTCCGTGGTCACGAACGACGCCAGCACCACGATGTGCGCCCCCTCGACGTCAACCAGGGCGAACGGCGGCCGATAGGTCCATCGTTCCAGCTCCTTACCCAGGAACGACTCCCCGGTGAGGTCCCACCCGTCGCCGAGCGCGGACGCGAGGAGCGGCTCGGCGACGACGAGTTGCTCCTCGCCGTCGGTCGCCACCACGTACCGGACGTCGGGGTGCACCGCCACCGCGACATTAGCCGGCAGCGTCCACGGAGTCGTGGTCCAGACCAGCAGCGCCGCGCGGCCGGCCAGCGGGCCGGTGGTCAGCGGGCCGGTGGTCAGCGGGAAGCGCACGAGTACCGACGGGTCGACCACCGTTTCGTACCCCTGGCCCACCTCGTGGTCGGACAGCCCGGTCTCGTCCCGTGGGCACCACGGCGCGACCCGGAAGTCCTCCACCAGCAGGCCCCGGTCGGACCGTGCGCTATCCGAACCGCTGGGCGAGATCAGTCAGCCGTACGACATAGCCCGACCAGTCGTAGTCGGGAACGCTGGTGTTGCCCGCATGCCAACCGATCGCTCCATCGTGCTGCTCGCGCAGGATGTCAGCCCGGCCCACGTGCCGGGTCAGGTCACAGGTGACGTGAACGATGATTCGTTGCAGGGTCACCTCCTGCCGGTCTGGTCGCCACCAGCTCACCCGGCCGGGGGCATCGAGTGGAAGCTGCTCGATCGTCTGATCCGCGAAGGCGGCGACCCGACGATACAGCTCGATCAGCCCATCCTTCGTCTCGTCTACCTCCGCATACCAGTCCGCCTGTGAATCCTTCTCATACGCCTCCACTGAAACCAGTTTCCTCCGGCGTGGGGAACTCCCGCCCGAAGGTAGGACCAAAGTAGCCAGCTTCGACGTTGAGGCAGTGTTTGAGGATTCCCAGCAGGTTGTTGCCGGTTGACGTACGCGGCCACCTCGCCTCGCGTTCGCCTAACCCGTCGAGCTTCCAGATCAGATCGTCACGAGTCGCCTGCAGGTAGTGGTGCAGCACGCCCTTCGGATCACGCATATCAGCCATGCCCGCCAGTCTGTCAGCGGGCCAGCACCGGCAGCCAGCGTCAACCTTGACCTGTAGTGGACTTGAGGTTCGATACTTCCCTCCGTTGCCGGGTCCCCCGGGGCACCCCGGTTCCGAACACCCGGCGTCACTCCGCGTCGAAGCCCCAGATCCAGGACAAGGGAAGTGAGAAGAGACCCTCATGAAAGCTGCCGCCTTGACATCCTTCGGTGGACCGGAGGTTCTGACGCTGATCGAGATCACCACTCCTGAGGCCGGCCCCGGCCAACTGCGTGTTCACGTGCGGTCGGCCGGGGTCAACCACTTCGACACCGCCATCAGGAAGGGTTGGGCACCACCGACGGTCGACAACTCCTTCCCGGTCGTACCCGGCAACGAGTACGCGGGCGTCGTGGACCAGGTTGGCGAAGGTGTCACCGGACCCTCGGTGGGGGACAACGTCCTCGGCTACTGCACGCTGGGCGCCTACGCCGAGTACGTGGTGGTCTCCCCCGAGCAGGTAACGGCCAGGCCGACGAGCATGCCCTGGGACATCGCGGGCGGCTTCTCCGCCAACGGCCTCGGTGCGCACATGTGCCTGCGCGAGATGAAGGTCGGCCCCGGCGACACGGTCCTGATCCACGCCGCGGCGGGCGCCCTGGGCACCTTCGCCGCCCAGCTGGCCCAGGCCTGGGGAGCGAGCACCGTCATCGGTACGGCGAGCGAGGCCAACCATGACTACCTGCGGTCGATGGGCGTAGTCCCGGTGACCTACGGCGCTGGGCTGGTCGAGCGGGTACGCGCCCTAGCGCCCGACGGGGTGGACGCCGCCCTGGACATCGCCGGCGACGACGCGCTGCGCGCCTCGGTAGAACTGGTCAAGGACAAGAACCGGGTCCGCACCATGGTCTCCGACGAACTCGCCGCCGAACTCGGCGTTCCGACCGTCACACCGAAACGGTCCAACGCCCAGCTCGCCGAGCTGGCCGAGCTCCACGCAAAGGGCAAGCTCAAACTGCACATTCGACAGGCGCTCTCACTCGCGCAGGCCGCCGAGGCACACCGCTCGATCGAGACCGGGCACGGGCGGGGAAAGATCGTCCTCCTCGTGGATTCCCCATCCTGAAGAACATCGAAACGTTCCGCCATGCGACCGACCCAAATCCAAAATCGATCACGCCAGGGCAGCCAAAAGCGAAGATGGGCAGGCGCGGCCCGAGCACCTGCCACCCCAGGCAACCGAATAGCCACTTCAGACGCCCGGAAACCTAACTTAAAATAACTACGAACCGAGCGCGGCGGCACGACAGCTTGGGGGAAACATGAACCGGATCGAGATCGAACCCCATATTCAGATCCTCGGTCCCCTCCAAGCGACGATCCGCGGTAGCGAGATCAACCTGGGCCCCCCGAAACAACGAGCAATTCTCGCCCTGCTGGCGCTCCGGGCCGGACGACACGTACCACTCGATGAGGTGATCGCCGCGCTCTGGGCGGGACAGTCACCGGCCCGGGCCGCCAACCTCGTACACACCTATGTCGCCCGGCTGCGCCAGGTGCTGGAACCGGACACACCACGCCATCAACGAACCAACGTCATCGCCTCGGTACCCGGCGGGTACCGGCTGGCGGTCGGCGTCGGTCAACTCGACCTGCACGCGTTTCGTGCCGAAGTCCGGGAGGCCGCATCCCTCCGCGAGCGCGGCCAGCCGACCGGCGCCTTCGCCCGCTTCGGCGAGAGCCTTGGTCGGTGGCGAGATCCCCAGGTCGGCGAGTTGGCCGCGCTCCTGATTGAGCCGGACGACATCCGCCCGCTGCGGCAGGAGTTCCTGGCCGCGGCGCTCAACTATGTCGGCCTCGGGCTGGAACTGGGCCGGGCAGAGGCAGTCCTGCCCGTGGCCGAACAACTGGCCCTGACCGAGCCCCTCAACGAGCGGGTGCAGGCCCGACTGTTGCAGACCCTGGCCCGAATCGGCCAGCGGGCTCGGGCCATCGAGCGGTACGCCGAGGTCCGCGAGCGGCTTCGGCTCGACCTCGGGGTGGACCCGGGGTCCGAACTGTCCGCAGCGTACCGCGAGGTGTTGGACGCCAAGCTGGCCTCGTCGTCCACCCACCGCCCGAGCCCGGCGCACGCCGCACCGTGGCGTGGAACGGCGCCCCTGATCGACGAGCTGACCGGACGATCGAACGACCTTGCCGCAGCTAACGACCTGCTCCACGGATATCGCCTGGTGAGCCTCACCGGTCCGGCCGGGGTGGGCAAGTCCGCGCTCGGCCTGGCCGTCGCCGAGCAGCAGCGGGAGCGGCACGCCGACGGGGTGGCGGTGGTCGACCTGACGGACGTACGCACGGGACCCGCACTCGAACGGGCGGTGATCGCCGTGGTCACCTCCCCACCGCGGCGCACGACGGAACCACCCGTGCCCCTGGTACGTCAGCTGCACGACCGACGGCTACTGCTCGTGATCGACAACGCCGAGTTGGTCACCGACGCGGCGGCTGACCTGACGGACGAACTACTCCGGGGTTGTCCCGGCCTCACCGTCCTGTTGACCTCGCGCGAGTTACTCGGGATGCGGTACGAGGCGGTGTATCCGGTCCGGCCACTGCACACCGATCCGGAACCAGGGTCGTCGGCACCTCCACCCGCGCAACAGTTGTTCGCCCGACGGGCCATCCAGGTGCAGCCGAGCTTCCGACTCGACGAGGCCACCATGCCGGGGGTCACCACGGTGTGCCGGGCCCTGGACGGCCTCCCGCTCGCCATCGAGTTGGCCGCAGCGTGTCTGCGGACGCAACAGCTGGACGCCCTGGTTAAGGTCGTCGCCGATCCGCTGCAGTGGCTCCGGCCGCCGCGACGAGGGGTGCCGAGTCATCATCGGTCGCTACACGCCGCTGTGCACCGAAGCATCGAGTTGCTCGACGCGGCGGAGCTTCGCTGCTTCACCGGGCTCGGGGCGATGCCCGCCGACTTCGACCTGGCGGTCGGTGCGGGTACCGGCACGGGTGCCGGTGCTAGTGCGGGTGCGGGCGCCGGTGCGGCACCGATCGGTGATCTCCGCGCCGTGCGGATGCTCCTGGAACGATTGGTCGACAAATCGGTGTTGGAGGTTCGACACGGTCCCGCCGGCCGGAGCTACCACATGCTCGGCACGGTGCACGCATTGGCCCGGCAGCTGTTTCAGGAGGGCGGCTACGCGGAGGCACCGCCCTCGGCACGGTGCACCTGCCGCTGCCACCTCGGCGGTTGAGTCCGCGACAGTCGTAAATATTTCGGAACTGTGGTCCGCAACCCTGCCGGGCAGTTTCCCAAGCGGGGCGAGGCCACTGCGCCCGCACCCGGTGATACGTGGTGGTGACGGCTTCAAGAAAAGTTCAAGGAGGTCTAAGCAGAATTTTCGGTGGTGCCCGAACAACCGCACAGGGGGCGCACATGAATTCGACCTCAGTCGTCTCGCCCTACCTGGCGGACCGGGCCCGAAAGGCAGCCGCGGCACAGGCGATCGACTACATGCGCCAGCACCTGGCGGAGCCGCTGCAACTGGCCGACCTGGCTCGGGTAGCGCCGTTCAGCCCCTTCTACTTCCATCGGCTGTTCCGCGACGTGACCACGATGACTCCGGCCCGTTTCCTCGCCGCCCTCCGGATGGCGGAGGCACGGCGGTTGCTGCTGCACACGGATCGGACCGTCACCGCGATTGGCCGGTGCGTCGGCTACACCAGCGCCGCAACCTTCACCACCCAGTTCTCGCGGCTGGTCGGTACCACGCCGGGGTACTTCCGGCAGGTGGTCCGTCTGCTCGATGGTCACTGCTGCCACATCCTGGCGGACCGACTTCACCGTACGGCCGCAGTGGTCACCCGCCCCCGGCTCACCCTGCTCGTGCCCGACAGCGAGCCCGGCGATCTGGTGCTGGTGGGCCTGCGCGGGAAGGGACGGAGCACCGACGTACCGACCGCGTGGACGGTGGCCGCCGGCGGTTCGGCCGTTCCGGTCGTCGCCCGGCCCAGCTCCTACCACGCCCAGATCGTGCTGGCACGGGCGCACCGCACGCTGATCAGCGCCCTGGTCGACGAGGAGCCGACGAGCTACCTGGTCGGTACTGCCGAGGTGGAGCTGACCCAGCGCGGCGCGACGGTCGGCCACATCCTGATCGGACCGCCACAGCCAACCGACCCGCCGGTGTTGGCGATCGGCCCGGTCGGCCGGATCATCGAGACGTTCGCCTGTCTCTCTGAACCGCCACGGTGTCCGGACTCAGCCCCGCTAGCCGCCGCCCCCGCCAGGGGGGCCATCGCATAAATTTCCCTTATGCGAGAAGGCACCCCGGCCAGCTCACCCGAAACTCCACAGTTGAACAAAGCCCGGAGTTTGAGCACCCGCAGAATTCACCCTTGCCTGCCGGCTCACCTCGAAAAGAGCGTTCGGGCCAGCACCAACACAGCCGATTTCAGATCGAAGCTCGCGCCGATGCCATTGTGTCACCCGACCGCCTCCCCTACGCTTTCGCCCATCATGTCACCCCCCCCCATGACAGGAGGTCGATAATGGACAAGGATGACAGCCAATATTTGCGGTCATTCGCACACGACTCACCCACCGAGACGGAGACGGCGCTACGGCTGACCAAGCTTCTGGCCACCTCGCCGATCCCGCCCGAGGAAATGATCAACAATCTGCCGCTCTTCCTCCGCCGGCATCAGCTGACCGACCTGCTCTCCATGGACGCGCTGTATCGGCAGGTCCTCGACGTCCCCGGCGTAATCATGGAGTTCGGGGTCCGGTACGGCCGCCACCTCGCCACCTTCGCCGCCCTTCGTGGAGTCTACGAACCGTACAACCCGCTGCGACGCATCGTTGGCTTCGATACTTTCACCGGCTTTCCCGACCTCAACGACGTCGACCGGGTGGGCCCGACCGCGTACGAGGGTCGCTTCGCCACCCCGCCGGGCTACCCGACGTACCTACGAGAGATCTTGGACGCACACGAACAGAGTGAATTCTTCGGTCACGTAACCCAGCGAAGCGTGCTGGTCCAGGGCGACGTACGGGAGACCGTGCCGCGCTACCTGGAGGAGAACCCGCAGACCGTCGTCGCCCTGGCCTACCTCGACCTGGATCTGTACGAACCGACGAGGGCAGCCCTGGAGGCCATTCTGCCGCGCCTGACCAGGGGTAGCATTGTCGCCTTCGACGAGGTGGACAACCCGAAGTGGCCCGGCGAAAACGTCGCCGTGCGGGAAGTTCTCGGGCTGGACCACGCGCCGCTGCGGCTACTGCCCGGTCGGCCGGCCCCGGCCTACCTGGTCTGGGGAGACTGAGCGGCCCGGACGGCAAGCGCCCGAGCCGCCAGCCGATCTTCCGAAGCAGTTCCGAGGACCTGTCGCCACCGCTGTGCAGCTACCTCACCCGGGAAGCGCCCCCAGGCCGGCGAGCAGCTCGGCCCGCTCGGATTCAGACAGGGTCTGATAGATCGGCCCATCCAGCCGGTTGGTGTCGTCCTCGATCGCTTGTCGAGCTGGCTCCTCGGGCGGTAACGCTCTCAGCTGCGCCAGGCTGAATCCCGCGGCAGCCCAGGCCGCGCGGTGCGCATCCGCGCGGTGGTGACGCAATGCTCCGAGCCGAGAGCTGAGGCGAAGAGCCGCAGTGGCGTCAGCTGGCTCGTACACCGGCGCCATCGCACGAAACGCCGGCCCGCCGGTGACCTGGCCCGCCTCCAGCAGCCGACCGACAAGATCCGCCAGCCGAGGAACAACGGCCAGCCCCGGCATCGTGCCGATCAGCCGCCGATCCCAGAGCTCTTCGGCCCAGTCGCCGATGGCACGCTGCACCGCCAGCGCCACCTCTCGTCCGCGTGGGGTAAGCCGCCACGTGCCGTCAGCGTCATCCTCAGCGATGCCCTGTTCGAGCTCGCCGGTCATGTTGGAGCCGGAGTAGGTGGTGGCCGCCGCGAAACTCTCGGCGGGCATCGGCCGAGCCAGCAGCCCGAAGTAGAAGCTGCTCTCAAAGCCGGGGCGAACGTCGTACCAGTCGTAGACCGCGCGGATGCGGTCCTTCCCCTGGCTACGGAGACCCACATACACCCGGTCAAGCACCGGTCGAATCAGCGCCGCGTAGCTCATGTCACCCTTCCCACCCGTTTCGGAGAAGAGGCCAGAGTAGATCAGCAACATGAGCTTCGGCGGCCCCGACGGTGACCGCCGACCCCCACGTTCGGCGGCCCCGATGGGGACCCACGACTCCCGGGCGACCCCGCTGGGCGGGAGACCCGAGTGGGACTACCTACACCAGGTCACGACGCGGGCCGGGCGACGCCCCAGACGGACAGGGCCCGATCCAGGTCGGGCCCGATGGAACCGGCCCAGGCGACATACCCGTCGGGCCGCACCAACATCGGTGTGGTCGGCTCCGCCGGGCGGAACGTCACCAGGTGGTCGTAGCCGGGGCCGTTCGGATCCGGATCCACCAGGACGAAGCCGCCACCCCGCAGCGCCGTGTACAGCCGGCTCCCATCCTGGGCGGCGAGGTCGGGGGCGCGCTGGCCGACCAACGGATGCGCACCGCGGGCGGCCGGATAGCGTACGCCGATCCCGCTGAGCCGCATTCGCAGCTGGTCGCCCAGCGGCCGCACGGCGATGCCAGCACGGAAGAGTCCGTTGCGGGCTGCCCGCGCGAGCGAGGAACGGAGGATCACCGCCCGGATCAGCCCGCCGCTCGTACGCAGCACCATGCGACCGACCGGCCGCCGCTCCGCCTCGTACGTGTCGAGCAGACTGTCACCAGCCCGACCCTGCACCACGGCAGCGAGCTTCCACCCCAGGTTGGCTGCGTCCTGCAGACCGGTGTTCATGCCCATGCCACCAGCCGGCGAGTGGACGTGGGCGGCGTCACCGGCGAGCAGCACCCGCCCCTGCCGGTAGGCGGTGGCCTGCCGCTCGTCGCTGTGGAACCGGGACATCCAGCGTGGACTGTGCATGCCGTAGTCAGTTCCGGCGATCCGGCGCACCAGCGTGGTGATCTCCGCAAGGGTGACCGGCGTGCTGTCGGGCGGCTCCCAGTTTGGGTCCCGCGCCATGACCCGGTACCAACCGTCGCCGAACGGGACGATCAGGCAGAAGCCATGCTGGTTACCCAGGACCGTCAGTACCTCCGGCGGCGACTCGGTGAGCTGGACGTCAGCCAAGATCAGTGAACGGAGTACGGAGTGGCCCGGGAAGTCCAGGCCGAGCTGCTCCCGCACCGTGGAGTGGCGTCCGTCGGTGCCGACGACGTACCGGCCCGTCAACGTGTGGACGTCCCCGTCGCGGTCAACGGTCAGCTGCACCTCAGCCTGACCTGACTCGATCTTGATTACCCGGGCACCGCGGATCAGATCGACCCCACCTGCTACGGCGCGCTCCAGCAACAGTCGCTCCACCTGGTACTGGGGGGTGACGAGCAGGAACGGGAAGCGGGTCGGCAGCGACGCGAGGGACACCGACACCGTGCCGAACAACCGGAGCCGGCCCAGCGCCTTGCCGGTGTCGACCAGTTGGTCGGCGAGCCCACGGGCGTCGAACTGCTCGAGGGTTCGCGCATGCACCCCGAAAGCTCGGGTCAGGTTCGACTCGTCGCGGCGCTTCTCCAGAACAGCGACCCGAACCCCGGCCGCCGCGAGATCACCGGCGAGCAGCAGCCCGGTTGGCCCGGCTCCGACAATCACGACATCGTACGTGGTTTCGTCCATCGGATCAGCCACCTCCACACTCCGTTGCGCGGGATCGCCCCAAGTCAGCATCGAGCGAGAACTCGTTCCACTCGCACTGGTGAGCCTACGCAGACGGCCATCATCGCCACCAGAGAGTGACGGCTGTGGCTTCGATGACAATAAAACTATGGCGGCAGTTCAGATCCGCTGCTAACGCCGGTCGTCCTTGGCGACCTATGGGTGGTCAGACACCGCTGCCGACGCTGGGCCGGACAGCGACGGGCCCGGTCGACCCTCGTCGGGTCGACCGGGCCCCGGCCCAGCATCACCGGGCTCTTATCGTCCTGATCACCAGATCGAGTGGACCCATTTCCAGTGGGCGAAGAAGAGCGGATACGCCTTGGTGATCTGCTTCCACCGCCGATGGAACTTGTTGAAGGTCTTCAGCCGACGGAACTTCTTGCGGACCCAGCGCATCAGGTAGTAGTTGATGCGCCTCAGGAGGGGATACAGTTCGGTTTTGTAAAACGCCCCGAAGTACTGCATCCAGCCACGCACGATCGGATTGATCCAACGTGCGAACTCGGTGAAGGTGTAGCCGATGTGCATGTGGAGCCGCCAGGAGCGGACTTCCGCACTCAATCTTCTTGAGGGCGTCCTTGCTGACCGCGGGCAGGAACGACGTGAAGATCTTGCCGTTCCTGTTCCGTGCTGCTCGGCGCTGGAACGTGAAGCCGAGGAAGGTAGGCCGGATTCTTCCCGAACGTCGCCTCGTTCCCGGCCAGGTGGGCACCGCTGATCACGCCGGTGCGGGCGTTGCCCCGGCCCACGAGGCCATCCTCGCCATAGTCGACAGCCGACCCCGAGAGCGTGAAGTACTGCCCAACCCGGTCCAACGGCTCCCGAGCACCCACCGAGCGACCAACCACCACCGCCGTACGCGAAAGAGGCCCTGACCGGCACAGAAGTACCAGGTCAGGGCCTTGCTCGTTGGTGCGCCGCCAGGGACTCGAACCCCGAACCCGCGGATGAAGAGTCCGACGGAAGCCACGGAACCGACCGGCCCTGGGTGATCACAGCCGATAGAAGGCCCGGTACCGGCGGAACAGCCGCCATTGCAGCACCACCGCCGCCACCGTCAGCAGCATCATCACCAACGTCGCGGCGGCGGCATAGCCGTAGCGCAGGTACTCGAAGCCGGTGCGGTAGATGAACAACGACAGGTAGGTGGTGGCGTACGGCGGTGGGCCGCCGTCGGTCACCACGAACGCCGGCACGAAGGAGAAGTGCAGGCTGGCGATCAGATCCCGCACCACCAGCAGGGCCAGCACCGGCGCCATCAACGGCAGGGTGACCCGGCGGAAGACGTCCCAACCGGTCGCGTCCTCCAGGGCCGCCACCTCATAGACATCCGCTGGCAGGGCCCGCCGGGCGGCGAGCAGCACCACGAAGGTCTCGGCCATGGTGAAGACACTCATCAGGATGATCGCGGCGCGGGCGTCGGTGGGGTCGGTGAGCCACTGCGGCGGGGTACGACCGAGCACGGTCAACCCGTTCTCGCCGCCGACCCGCAACAGCTGGTTGATCGGGCCGTACAAGGGGTTGAACAGCCAGAGCCACAGCAGACCATAGGCGATCTCGGGTACCGCGGTCGGCAGCAGCGCCGCGACCCGCGCGGGACGGCTCCCGAACGACCGGCGATGCAGCAGCAGCGCCAGACCCAGTGCGAGCAGCACCCGAAGCGGCACGGCCACCAACGCGAACACCAGCGAGTTGGTCAGCGCGACCCGGAACACCGGGTCCGTCACCAACTCGGAGACGTTCGCCAACCCCGCCCAGCTCGGCGGATTGACCAGGTCGTACTCGGTGAAGGCCAGGGCGAGCGTGACCGCGGCGGGGAGCAACACCAGACCGACCAGGCCGACCAGATACGGCGCCAGCATCACCGCCACCTGCCGGTGCCCACGCGCCGCCGGCCCTGCCCCGGCGCGCGACCGCTCCCTGCTCGCCCTCAAGAGGCACACCGGAGCCCGGTGGTGGCGTCGAAGACGTGCGTATCGGCCCAGCGGACCCCGACTCGTACCGCAGCACCGCGCGCGGGCCGGTGGGCGGCGGCCACCCGGGCCACCACCGGGTTGCCGGTGCGGAGGGTGAGGTAGGCGTAGGCGTCCGTGCCGACCACCTCAACCCGGTCAACGGTCGCCGGCACGCCGTCGGGCTCCCCCAACACCACCGACTCCGGGCGGAATCCGATCTCCCGGTCGCCGGCCACCTCCGCCGGCGGAGCGCCGGACGGGTGGATCGGGCCGGAGCTGGGGAGCACGTTCATCGCCGGGGAGCCGACAAAACCGGCCACGAACCGGCTCGCCGGGGTGTGCCAGATCTGGTCCGGCGTACCGACCTGCTCCACCCGGCCGTCGCGCAGCACCGCGATCCGGTCGGCCAGCACCAGCGCCTCGGTTTGATCGTGGGTGACGTGCACCATCGTGGCGCCGAGCCGGTCGTGCAGGGCCCGCAGCTCGGCCCGCATCTGCACCCGCAGCGCAAGGTCGAGGTTGGACAGGGGCTCGTCGAGGAGGAAGACGTCCGGCTCGCGCACCAACGCCCGGGCCAACGCGACCCGCTGTCGCTCACCGCCGGAGAGCTGCCCGGGTCGCCGGCCGAGCAGGTGCGCCGCGCCGACCTGCTCGGCGGCGGTCCGGGCCCGCTCCCGGGCCGCCGCCTTCGGGACATCCCGCACCACCAGGCCGAACGCGATGTTCTCGGCGACGGTCAGGTGGGGAAAGAGCGCGTACGACTGGAAGACCATCGACACGTTGCGCCGGCCCGGACGGTCGGCGGTGACATCCCGGCCGGCGATCCAGACCCGCCCGGTGGTGACCGGTTCCAGGCCGGCCACCACCCGCAACAGCGTCGACTTGCCGGCGCCGGAGGGGCCGAGTACCACCAGGAGTTCTCCCCGGGCCGCGGTCAGCCGCAGCTGCCGCAGAACGGTGACGCCGCGGTAGGCGGCACCCACTCCGTCCAGAGTCAGTCCGGCGTCGTGGGTCAGACCGACATCGCTCACCCGTGCTCACCACGGGCGAACAGCGGGCGGGTCTGCTCATCGAGGGCGCGGATGACCTCATCCAACCGGTCGCCCCGATACAGCGCGTTCTCCAGGATCCCGGCGGTCACGTCCTCGACCTCCGGCCAGGTGGAGATGGTCGGCAACGTCCGGAGAGTGGGAATCGTGTCGAGGAAGACCGTCGCGTTGCGCGGCGGCTGGGACGAGTCGAGGAACACCGGGGACTGTGAGACAGCGATGTGCGACGGCACCGTCCGCCCGGTGGCGGCGATGATCTGCTGCCCCTCGGCGGAGATGGCGAACTCCAGGAACCGCCACGCCGCATCCTTGCGCTTGGCACCCCGGGTCATGCAGTACGCGTCCGAGTGCAGCACCCCGACCTGGTCCTGGTAGACCGGCAGCGGGGCGACGTCCCACTCGAAGTCGGTGATCGAGCGGAAGGTGGTGGTGGAGCGCCGCGAGGACATCAACATGGCGAGCCGACCGTTGGCGAAGCGGGACTCGTCGTCCTCCGCCTCGACCTCCTCGTCGGTGGGCACCACCCCGTACGCCTGGCGGAGGTCGACCAGGTTCTTCAGCGCCTCCCGGCCGGTCGGGGTGTCCAGGGTGAGTCGGGTCGGTCGGTCTGGATCATCGACGATCTCACCGCCGGCAGACCACGTGAACGGGGCGACCCGGATGATCGACGGCTCAACGCCGAGCCCGTGCACGGCCGGGCGGGCAACGGCCCCCTCGCTCTCGGTGCCCTTGACCACCACGCCACGGTCGTCCCGGGTCATCGCGATGGCGGTCCCGACCATGTCGTTCCAGGTCCAGCCCGCCTTCGGCTCGGGGACCTGGTATTGGGCGAAGAGTGTGCGGTTGTAGTAGACGGCGAGACTGGAGACGTTCTGCGGCAGGCAGAGCTGTTTGCCGCCCCAGCTGAAGGCCTCCATCGCCACCGGATAGTAGTCAGCGGGATTCACCTTCCCCGAGGCGGCGATCCGCTCGTCCAAGGGCTCCACCACGTTCTTCGCGGCGAACTGGCCGTAGAAGCGGTAGTTCATCAGGAACAGGTCCGGTGGGGCTCCCCCGGCGACCGAGGTGGCGAGCCGGGCCAGCAGGTCCTTGCGGTCACTCGCCTCGATCAGCTGCACCTCGTTACCGGGCTGCGCCTGGCCGTACGCCTCGATCAGCGTGCGGTACGCGGCCAGCTCCTCGGGGGCACCGAAGACCAACAGCCGCACCGGCCCGTCGCCGCCGGCCCCGGGGCCGGCGGCGCAGCCGGACCCGAGGAGCACAGTCGCGAGCAGCGCCGCCAGCAGCGCCCTGGGTCTTCTCATGGCCGGGTCCGTCCTGTCTGGTCATCGTGGGGGAAGAATCGGCGCTGGACGAGCCCGAAGACCAGCACGGCCGGGGCGGTCGCCAGGACCGCCCCGGCCAGGAACACCGGGAAGTTCGTCGGATCCAACACCGACAGCGAACGCAGCGCCAAGGGCAGGGTGAACAGGTCACGGTCGTACACATAGATCAGTGGATCGAGGAAGTTCGACCAGGTGAACACGAAGGTGAGGGCGGTGATCGCGGCGGTGACCGGACGCACCAGCGGGAGCGCGACCCGCCACCAGATGCCCATCGGAGTCATGTCCTCCACCAGACAGGCGTCGTAGAGGTCCCGCGGCAGCGCCCGGAAGGCCAGGTAGTAGACCAGGACGTAGAGCGGGGAGGTGCCCAACAGCGCCGGAGCGATCAAGGGCACCAGCGTATCGGTCAGCCCGAGCGCGCGGAAGATCGCGAACCGGGGTACCAGCAGTGCGGTGGCCGGCACCATCAGGGCTACCAGGGAGGCCACGATGACGAACCCGGCCCGCCGGGGCGCGAGCCGGGCCAGCGCGAAGCCGGCCAGCGCGGCGACCAGCACACTCAACGGCACGGCGACGACCGCGACCAGCAGCGAGTTGAGCGCGGCGCGCAGCACCCCGCCGACCGCCAGGGCCTGTCGGTAGCCGGCGGTGGAGACGGGGTCGGGGATCAGCTGCGGGGTGGGGGACGGTGGCAGGCCGGGCTCGGTGAGCGAGCCCGAGACCAGCAGCAGGAGCGGCGGGACGAAAACGAGCAGGACGAAGAGCGCGCCCAGGGCGCGCCAGATCCGGCTGATCGTCCCGGACAGCGGTGGGGGGCCGCCGGCGCGGCCCCCCACCCGGTTGGTGGTGTGAATAGTCGACCTACTTCAGGTTGAGCTGCCAGGCGCCGAGGCCGTGCGAGGCCGCATAGAGGACCCGCTCGCCCGGCACGATGGTGAGCCCGGCGACCTCCACATTCGGCATGCCACCGGCTGCCTTGGTCCAGCTGGTCCGCCCGTCGGCCAGCCGCAACACGCCGAAGTCGGTCGAGGCGTACAGGTCACCGGTGACATCGTCCCGGACCAGGTCGGTGATCGGCTGATCACCGAAGTCGTACGAGCGGTCGGTCCAGGTCACCGTCGTGCCGGCGGTCGTCACCTCGAAGGCGTGCCCGAGCGTCTCGGGCGTGTTCGAGTTGAAGCCGCTGTAGGAGACCCACGCCCGGTTCGGGTCATCCGGGTCGATGTGGACACTGGTGACAAAGCGGTTCGGGGTGTCCGGGTTGTCGATCCGGGTCCAGGTCACCTCGGCGGCCGACTCGGCGTCCACGTTGTGGCTGACGAAGACCCGACCGGTGCTGGTGGCCGCATAGGCGGTGGCGGAGTCGGTGTCGACCCGCTGGACCACCGAGACCGCGCCGCCGGCCCGATCACCCCACGCCCCGTCGGTTAGCGGCGTGGAGCCCAACTCCTCCCAGTCCCCGCACTGCTCCTCGAAGGTGCCGGTCCAGGTGTTGCAGATCCGGTTGGCCTCCTCGATGCTCCGGTCACCCAGACCGAAGGTCTTCGTCCGGTACACCGAGCGGCCGGTACCGGCGAACATCGTGCCGCTGACCACCGGGTCGCTGATCAACGGCGCGTAGAAGAGGGTGCCCGGCTGGCCGTAGATCGGATCCGCGGTCCAGATCCACTCGGCGATGTCACCACTGGCGAAGTTCACCTCCGGTGACGCGTTGAAGAAAGTGTGGAAGCGGAACTCGGGCTTGCCGACGTCGAAGCCGGAGGCACCGCCGTCACCGATCATCGTGTTTGACCAGCGCCGCCGCTCGCCGTTGTTCTCCCAGGTCCCGTTGTCCTGGGTGCCGCCCTGCAGCAGGTTCACGTCGTGCGGGCTGACCGACAGGCTGATGAACTGCAACGTGTTCATGCCCTTGTTGACGCTCTCCAGCTTGCTCGGAATCCGGGAGAGCATCTGCTTGCAGCGATCCTGCTGGGCCGCCGTGGTCAGGTTGCGGTCCGGGTTGTCACACCAGGCGGATCGATCGACGAAATCCCCGCTGGAGCGCATGATCCCGCCGTCGTTGGCCTCGAAGAACTGGTACGGGTCACGCGGGTGGGTCACGATCGCGTGCTGGTCCGGGTGCAGACCGTTCGGGTGCAACTCGTCGGTGCCGTCGAAGGTCATGTCGGTGCCGCTGACCCCGGCGTCGGTGGAGAGGACAACGGCCCGCTTGTGCGCGACCGTCTCACCGTAGACGTAGGAGCCACCGGTGTAGACGATGTCCGGATGCCCCGGCGGGGTGTGCACAAACATGTCGTACCAGCACTGGCCGGTGCACTGGTTGTAGGTGGCGTACCCCGGGTCTGCCGGGTTCGAGCTGCTCAGGTCGGTGAACGTGGGGGTTCCGCCAGCCACGTCGTCGCTGCGCAGCAACCGCGAGTACGGGTTGCCGAAGTTACCCTCGTAGACGTACATCCGGGTCTTGCCGTCGGGCAGGGCGGTGACGTCGATGGCGGCCCGGGTCTGGAACAGGTCCGGGTTGAGCGACGGCTTGATCTGCGTCCAGCTGGCTCCGGCGTCCGGGGAGCGCCAGACACCACGGGCGTACGACGACGCGTACACGATGTCGGAGTTGTTCGGGTCGAGCTTGACGTAGCGGACGCCGCGCGGCGAGCAGACCGCGTTGTTGCCGAACTCCTCGGCGTCGCCGGTGCAGTCGGTGGCGGCGGCCGAGCCGTTGTGGATGAAGTTCCAGTTCTTGCCACCGTCGGTGGTCTTGTAGAGACCCCACTTCTCCGCGTCGGGCACCGGTCGCGTCACGCCGGTGCAGCAGGCGCTGGACATGCCGCGCAGCGCGGTGGTGGTGGCGACGTAGATGGTCTTGGGGTCGTCCGGCTCGATGGTGATCTCGGCGATGCCCTTACCGGCGAGCGCCTCCTTGCCGAGCGGGCCCTGCCAGGTCAGGCCGCCGTTGGTGGACCGGTAGAGACCGACCCCGGCGACACAGCCGGAACCACAGATGTTCGCTTCTCCGGTACCGACGTAGATGGTGAGCCCGTGCCGGTCGTTGCGGTCGATCTTGACCGAGCCGGCCGCGTTGATGCCGAGCGGACCGCCCAGGTAGAACCACTTCGGCTCGGCGGCGAGGATGTTGAGGGTGCCCCAGACGCCACCACCGGCGGGCGTGGCGTACGCCCGGCAGAGCCACCGGTTACAGTCGGGGCTGATGTCCAGGGAGGTCACCCGGCCACCGGCGACATACTCGTTGGGGACGTAGTTGAAGGCGTTGCGGTACTCGGTGAACGGGTACACCGCCTCGCTCGGCCCGACGTTGGTCCACCGTTGGCCGCCCCGGAACCGGCGCTCCGCCGCCGCAAAGTCCGCCTTCGAGCGGTCGACCTCGGCGAGGCTCACCTCGTTGGCCGGGTAGGCCCGCTTGAGGAACTCCTGCTGCGCGGCCCCACCCGGGCCGTCCAGCGACATGCCATCGTTGCCCGGTATTGACCGGCGCATCTGCTCCAGGTGGGCCCCGAGGGCGTTCGGTAGCTCGCCGTCCCCGGTCGCCGCGGCGGCGGCCGGCACTTCGGTGCCGGCGAGGTGGATTCCGGCGACACCCGTCGTCGCGGCGAGGGCGATGACCGCTAGTCCGGCGAGTAGCTGGCGACGTCTGCGCTTCACAAGGTTCCTCCCGAAGAAGGCGTCGCCGCAGCGCGGCCTCCGGGATTGGCAACCGTCACTGGCAGCGTCCATCCAGGAGGATGGCAGAGGAGGTCCGGCAGCACAATCCCCCACCGCAAACCAATCGATGATTATGGTTGAACTCTACCCCCGCTGCCGTCGCAAACCGGTGCACGTCCGACGCCGTGGAAGAATAGGGAGTTCGCATCGAACGCCACGGCAGGAGAATCGGTTCACATGACAGCGGTCGGTCCGGAGGAGCTGCGTGCCGACTGCTCCCGATGCGTAGGGATCTGCTGCGTGGCTCCCGCCTTCGCCGCCTCGTCCGACTTCGCGATCGACAAGCCAGCCGGGCGTCCCTGTCCGAACCTACGCCCGGACTTCCGCTGCGGAATCCACACCAAGCTGCGGAGCCACGGCTTCCCCGGCTGCACCGTCTTCGACTGCTTCGGTGCCGGCCAGCGGGTGACCCAGGTGACCTTCGAGGGGCGAGACTGGCGGGACGACCAGCCCACCGCCCAGGCGATGTTCGACACCTTCACCGTGGTACGGCCGCTCCACGAACTGCTCTGGCATCTGACCGAGGCGCTGACGATGGAGCTGCCCGCACCGCTGCGGGCCGCGCTGGCCGAGGTGCTCGCCGCCACCGACCGGCTCGCCGGCGGCGACCCGGAGTCACTGCGGTCGCTGGCCGTTGACGCGCACCGGAGCAGGGTCGTTCCGCTGCTGGCCCGGGCCGGAGACCAGGCCCGGGCCCAGGGTGGCCGGCCCGGCGTTGACCGACGCGGCGCCGCCCTGATCGGCACCGACCTACGCCGAGTCGACCTACGTCGAGCGAGCCTGCGCGGCGCCCAGCTGGTCGGCGCCGACCTGCGCGGAGTCGACCTGACCGGCGCGGACCTCACCGGCGCGGACCTACGCGGGGCCGACGTGCGTGGGGCGGACCTGTCGGGCGCTCTCTTCGTGCACCAGTCACAGCTGGATGCGGCCCGCGGCGACCGGGCCACCGGTCTTCCGCCGCGGCGCAGCCGACCCGCGCACTGGGCAGCCCCGCCGCGCGCCCGCGGCCGCTCCCCGCGTTTCTCCGGGCGGCGTCCGGGTAGGTGATCGGGGGTAAGCCGGTTTCGGTCGCCGCGGCAGGGGCGGTGGCCGGGGCGGTCACCGCGAGCCGACGGGCGGGAGTGCGCCATGACCGAGCAACACCGCTTCGACCTGGCCGACACGGACGAACCGGACGGCACCACGGCGATGGAGGCGTCGCTTCGGCCGCCGGGCGAGTCGCTGCCGCAGACCGAGGACGTCGGCGACGATTTCGCCGACCTGCCCGCCGAAGACCGACGATCGGCACGGGAGATCAGTCGGGCCGGCTACGACGTGGCTGACGTTTCCGGGGCCGTCGACCCGAACCGGGAGTGAACTGGTCACCGCGGCACTCGTCCAGCGGGGTAGGTCACTCGTCCGGCTGAGGGCGTCGCGCCGCGCCGGTGACCGGTGGCGGGATCAGCCCGGCGGCCGGGCGCCGCCACGGCAGGAGCCGATCCCGCAGCCGGGTGGCGGCGTCACCGGCGGTGGCGGCGAGCATCGGCGCCAGCCGGGTGGTGCCCATCAGCGCGACCTCCTCGGCCGGGCTGGTCGTCCCGTCGAGGAAACGCAGCACCCGCTCGGCCGGGTTGCGGTCAAAGAGCCGGTCGAAGAAGTCGGGGCCCGCCAGCGGGCCGCGGTCCAGCGCCCGCAGCGCGACCGCGTCCAGCCACCGGTGCCGGCGGGGGTACGCGGGTGCCGGCACCGGTGCCCGCCCTTCGGCAAGCGCCTCGGCGATCTGCCCCGCCTGCCGGTGCATAGCGGCGAACGTGAAGCCGGTGGAGGGTCGGGTCGCGCCACCGCCGGTGCCGAGGCGGACCACCCGGGGTGAGGGCCGCGGGTCGAACGGGCCATCGGTCATCGGGATCACCCCGTTCTCCACCTCCCGCACTCGCAACCGGGCCGGGTCCAGCCCGAGCCGGTCCCGGTACCCGGCCAACGCCGCGTCGTAGCCGGAATCGGTGAGTAGGCCGGGGGTGAACTCGGTGTACTCGACCAACGCGTACCGGTCGGTGACCGGCAGCACGTAGCCGAACGAGACCCCCCGCTCCGGCTGCGGGGTACGGAAGTCCATCAACACCGCCCGACCCGGGTCGAAGAGCGGCCGGTCGGTCTCGAGCCACCAGCCACGGAAATGCTGCAGCCAGTTGGTACGCCCGGCCCGCCGGGGCGGCCGGGGCCGGGAGTCGAGGACCCAGGACGCCCGTAGCGTCGACCCGCCGGCGCGGACCGTGACCCGGTCGCCGTCGTCCTCGACCGCCTCGGCCGGGGCGACGACGCGGACCGCGCCGAGCCGCCGCTCGGCGCGGTCCGCCCGGTCGTAGACGGAGGCCGAGCGCAGCATCGCGTACCGCAGCGGGGCCAGGTCGAGCACGCGGTGCCGCTCGGGGGTCGTCACCGCAACCTGTGTCCAGCTCGCCGTCAGCAGCGGGTCGAGCCCGTCGTCGGGTCGGCCCCAGAACGCCCAGGTCCGGTCCGCCCCGCGACGGTGCACCGGATCGATCACCGCCACCCGCAGGCCACGCACCCCCCGCCGGTCCAGGGCGGCGAGCACAAGGGAGCCCGCGCCGCCCCCTCCGACCAGGGCAAGGTCAACGTCAACGGTGGGCACCGGTACACGCTGCCACACCCACGGTCGGGTCCACCGGCCGGACCGGCGGCACCGAGTTTTCACCGGCATCACCGGGCCAGCCGAGCGGTTCTCGCATCCACCCGACCGCGGCTATCCTGGCCGCGATCGACAGTTAGGAGTTGGCATGCGCCAGGGCAAGGTCACGGTCACCGCTTCGCCGTGAGAGCACACCGCGCGCTAGCCGGTCCCACCGACGGGCTCGCGCACCCCACGGTATAGCGCTCCTCGCCGCGAAGCGGTCGCTCCCAAGACGACCGTTTCCCCCTTGCTCGAGGAGCTATTTTGCGTGCCCTTGTATCCGCGCGTCTCGGCGCGGACTTCACCAAGCTGTGGACCGCCTCGGCCGTAGCCAATGTCGGTGACGGAGTCACCATGGCGGCCGGTCCACTGCTGGTCGCCTCCATCACCACCAATCCGGCGCTCATCGGTGGCGCTGTCTTCGTCCAACAACTGCCCTGGCTGCTGTTCGCCCTGATCAGCGGCGCCTACGTGGACCGGCTGGACCGCCGCAAGCTGGTGATGGCCGTCAACACGCTGCGCGCCGCGGCCCTCACCGCACTGACCCTCGCCGTCGCCACCGACACCGCCACGGTCGCTCTGGTCTACGCGGTGTTCTTCCTGCTCGGCACCGGGGAGACCCTGGCCGACACCGCCGCCGGCGCGTTCCTGCCCGCCATCGTGGCACCGGACCAGTTGGCCAGCGCCAACGCCCGGCTGATGGCCACCTTCACCATCGCCAACCAGTTCGTCGCCAAACCGCTCGGGGCGTGGCTGTTCGTCATCGCCGCCGCCGCGCCGTTCGGCGTCAACGCCCTGACCTTCGCCGTGGCCGCGGCGCTGGTGGCGACGATCCGGCCGATCCCCGCGCTCCCGCCAGCGGCACCGCGCCGGAGCCTGCGGATGGAGATCACCGACGGTGTTCGCTGGCTGTTCGGACATCGACTGCTGCGTACGCTCGCGGTGAGTATGGGGCTGGCGAACCTCGCGTTCTGCGCCGCCTTCGCCACCTTGGTCCTCTACGCCCGGCAGCGGCTGGGCCTGTCCGACCTCGGCTTCGGCTTCCTCCTGACCACCTTCGCCGGCGGTGGGTTGGTCGGTACTGTCCTCGCGCCGCGGCTACAACGGATAGTCGGGGCCGGCACGCTGCTCCGCGCGGGCCTCGTCGTCGAGCTCATCACCCACACCACTCTGGCGATCACCACAACCCCACTCGTCGCCGCCGTCATTCTGATCATCTTCGGAATACACACCATGGTCTGGGGCGTCATCGTGGTGACCCTGCGCCAACGGGTCGTGCCCGCGCACCTGCTCGGCCGGGTTGGCAGCGTCTACTCGCTGCTCGATCTCGGCGGCGCAGCCCTCGGTTCACTCCTCGGCGGCCTGCTCGCCGGCGCGTGGGGACTCACCACACCGTTCTGGATCGCCGCCGCCGTGCTGGCGCTCATCGCTGTCACCGCCTGGCGACCGCTGCGTACGGCATCCGCCGCCTGACACCTGCGGGGTGCCCTGCTCGGCCCGGACCTCGTCCTGGTCGGTCGGGGCGCCCCGCACGTACTTGTCGAAAAGCGCAGCAACTCCACCGGGCGGGCCGGGGCGGCGACGCGGGCCACCGTGCCCGCCGCCACATCCACGGCCTGGGTCATCGGCGGGCTGGTCGTACGACGGCCACCAGCAGCGCCACGACAAGGTAGGGCGCCACCGCCACCGCGAACGCGACCCGGTTGCCGGCGACGGTGGCGAGCAGGCCGTACCCGACGTAGCACGCGATGATCGTCGTGTCGGTCGCCATCCCGGCGAGCGAGGTGACGGTGGCGCGGGCCGGGCCGACGATCCGCGCCTGAAGCCGGACATCGGCGAGCACAGTGGCCAGTTGGAAGCCGCAGAAG
The DNA here is from genome assembly GCF_059570675.1 of Salinispora goodfellowii. Taxonomy (NCBI): domain Bacteria; kingdom Bacillati; phylum Actinomycetota; class Actinomycetes; order Micromonosporales; family Micromonosporaceae; genus Salinispora; species Salinispora goodfellowii. Next base: position 162,364 of record NZ_JCANTD010000008.1, read on the forward strand.
GCGACGCCCACCAGCAGGAACCCAATTGGGTGACCGATCAGCGCGCCGGCGGCGAGCGCCCCGGCGGACCCACCGATCAGGCCGGCGTACCCGCGACGACCCAGCCGCTCCCCCGCCGGGGCGAGCAGGCCGCCGACAGCGACACCAACCCAGGTGAGCACGAGCAGCAACGGCACGGCCGGCCCGCTCGCCCCTACGTCTCGGGCCAACAGCGGAAGGTACTCCTCGAGCGCCCCCCATCCGGCGGCGACGGCGGCGACCAGCAGCACCGCCGCGCGCACCGTCCGGTCGGCGTGCGCCTCGGCCAGCCCGCCCCGCAGGGAGGCCCACCAGCCGGGTTCACCGTCGTCGGTGTCGGTGTCGGTGGCCGGCTCGCGGTGCTCCGGTAGGCGGGTGGCGACGGCGGCGGCCCCCAGGCAGGCCAGGACGCTCGCCACGCCGAGAGCGGGGTAGCCGCCGAGGGCGAGTACCGGCGCCGCCAACACGAGGGAGGCCAACACGCCGAGGGTTTCCGCGGTGCGGGCCCGGCCGATGACCCGGGCGTACCGGCTGGCCGCGCCGAGCCGGTCCAGGCCGGTGTAGACCAGGGCCTCCAACGCACCGGAGGCGAGCGCGCCGCCGACTCCCCAGAGCAGGAAACCCACCGCGAAGGCCGGGTACGAGGGCACGAGTGTCCAGAGCGCGAAGCCGGCGGCGGTCACCAGCGGCGCGAGGCAGAGCAGCAGCCGCCGGGAGACGGCGTCGGCCAACGCCCCGGAGGGGACCTCCAGCGCGATCGAACTGGCCGACCAGATGACGAACAGGGTCGAGATCTGCCACACCGTCAGGCCGGTGTCGGTGAACAGCAGCGGATAGACGGGGTAGAGCAGGACGAGGTCGCGCAGGAACGAGTACCCGTAGAGGGTTGCCGCGAGTGACCGGACCCGCCGGTCGGGTGAGGCGATCGGGCCCGGGTGCGGGCCACCTCTCGGTGGGTTCGTGTCGAAGATCATCGATTCTTCCCGTGAGGTGAGTGCGGACGCCGGAGGTACGGCGACCGCGGTGGCCCACGGGAAGGGCAGTCAGCGGTGGATCAATGTCGCCAGATCATGCGGCCGATGGTAGCAGTTCACCGGGCCGGACGCGGCCCGTCGTCGCGGCGGTGCCCGTCACCGGCCACCGCGGCTGCTTGCTCCGCCACCGCCTCGTCCTGGTCGGTCGGGGCGCCGCGCGCGCACTTGTCGAAGAAGCGCAGCAGTTCCACCGGGAACGGCATCACCAGGGTGCTGTTCTTCTCCGCCGCCACATCCGACACGGTCTGTAGCAGCCGCAGCTGGTACGCGCCCGGGGTGTCCGCCATGGTCTGGGAGGCGTCGGCAAGCCGCCGGGACGCCTGGTACTCCCCGTCGGCGGCGATGACCCGGGCCCGCCGGTCCCGCTCGGCCTCGGCCTGCCGGGACATCGACCGCTTCATCCCCTCCGGCAGCGAGACATCCTTGACCTCGACCCGCTCGATGTTCAGCCCCCACGGCCCTTCGGTCGGGTCGTCGATCACCGACTTGAGGTCGGCGTTGACCTTGTCCCGGTCGGCGAGGAGGGTGTCCAGGTCCACCTTGCCGATCACCGAACGCAGCGCGGTCTGCGAGATCTGGAGCACCGCTGCCGGATACTTCTCCACGTTCACCAGGGCCTTCACCGGGTCCACGACCCGGAAGTAGACCACCGCGTCGACCTTGAGGGTCACGTTGTCCCGCGTGATCGCCCCCTGCGCAGGCACGTCGATCACCGTGGTCTGCATGCTAACCCGGACCATTCGGTCCACGATCGGAATGATCAGCCGCAGGCCGGGTTCCCGGACGGGCAGCAGCACCCGTCCGAAGCGGAAGACCACCCCGCGTTCGTACTGCTGCACGATCCGCAGGCTCAGGGCGCCGAGCAGCGCCAGGACGACCAGCACGATCACCACGCCGATGAAGCCGGCTGCCATGGCACCCCTTCCGGTACGCCCGCCCAGCTCAGTGGCCCTGGTACAGGGCATTGACGTCTTCACTGAAGTGTTCCTCGACAACATTTTTCTTGATCTTGAGAATGGGGGTGAGTTCGCCATCGGCCTCGGTGAGATCCCGGGGCAGGATGCGGAAGGTCTTGACCTGCTCGGCCCGGGAGACGGTCGCGTTCGCCCGGTCAACGGCCCCCTGGATCTCGTCACACAGCTCCGGGTCGTCCCGCAGCTCGGCCACGGTCGCGTCGTCCGAACGGCCGTGCTCGGAACGCCACCGACCCCAGGCAGACGGATCGATGCTTATCAGCGCGACGACGTAGGGGCGATCATCACCGATCAGCATGCACTGACTGACCAACGGGTGCGCCCGGATCGCCTCCTCGATCGGCGCGGGCGCGAGATTCTGCCCCGAGGCGGTAACAATGATCTCCTTCTGCCGCCCGGTGATCCGCAGAAATCCGTCCGAGTCGAGCTCTCCCAGGTCACCGGTCCGCATCCACCCGTCCTGGGTGAACACCGCCCGGGTTGCCTCCGCGTTATTCCAGTACCCCGGGAAGACCGGGTCGCCGCGGGCGAGGATCTCACCATCGTCGGCGATCTGGATCCGCACCCCCGGCAGGGGGCGACCAACCGTGCCGACCCGCTGTGTCGTCGGCGTGTTCACCGTCAACGCCGGGGATGCCTCGGTGAGTCCGTACCCCTCCAGCACCAGCAGGCCCGCGCCCCGGAAGAAATGTCCCAGCCGTTCGCCGAGCGGCGCGCCGCCGACAATCGCCGCGGAGCACCGACCGCCCAGGGCGGCCCGCAGTTTCCGGTACACCAACAGGTCGAACCCGCCTCGGGCGAGCCGGAGCAGGGGGTTCGGGCCCCAGGAACGATCGAGGCCGTGGCTGTACCGCACCGCCACCCGCTCGGCGAGCCGGAACAACCAGCCCCGGTGACTCTCCTCGGCCTTCTGCCGGGCCCGACTGTGCAGCTTCTCGAAGACCCGGGGCACCGCCAGGACGAACATCGGCCGATGCCGGCGCAGCTGCTCCAGCACACCCGCGATGTCGGCGCTGTGCACCATGGTGCTGCGGGTATGCACCACCCCAACCTGGATCATCCGGGCGAACGCGTGGGCCAGGGGCAGGAACAACACCGTGGTCGCCCCGGCGTGGAACAGCTGCGGCAGCACCGAGACCGCGGCGCTCACATCGCAGTGGATAGACCGGTGGGTCAGCACACAGCCCTTTGGCCGGCCGGTCGTGCCGCTGGTGTAGACGATCGTGGCCATGTCACCGCCGGTCACCCGACGGCGCCGGCCGTCCACCACCGCGGCGTCGACCGCACGGCCCTGGCCAGCCAGATTGATCAGGTCGCCAGCGTCGATCTGCCACACGTCGCGCAGCGCCGGCAGCTCCGAACGGAGGCTGGCAATCAACTCGGCCTGACCGGCGGTCTCCACCACGCAGCCCACCACGCCCGCGTCCGACAGGACCCACCCGAGCTGGTCCGCGCTGGCCGTCTCGAACACCGGCACCGACACCGCCCCGATCGCCCAGAGGGCGTAGTCGACCAGGGTCCACTCGTACCGGGTGCGGCTGACCAGCCCGACCCGGTCACCGTGCCCCACCCCGGCCGCGAGGAAGCCGCGGGCGAGGCTGAGCACGTCGTCCCGGAACTGGGCGCACGTCACCGGCACATCCCCACCGCGCACCGAGCGCCGCGCGGGCCAGGCGCGGGACACCGGTGCGGGCCGGACGAACTGCACCACCTCCGGTTCCTCCCGGGCGTTGGTCCACACCTGCTCGGCCAGCCCCGGCAACACGCCGCCGATCTCCTCCACCGGCGAGGCCACGACCTCCTGCACCTTGCTACCCCCGGTAGCTTCACCACCGGCACCTGGCGTGCCGGCGCTCGTACCACCCATCGTGCGACCGGCGGCGGCACCGGCGGTGGGACTACCGGCAAACCGGCCCGGGTGCCGTGCCGACGTGGTAACACGCCGTCAACGCTGGAAAGCGCTCGGCACCGCCATCGGAACGGTCTATCTTTCGCGGATGCCCTTCCCCTCTCGCCCACCATTGCCGCCGGACGTGGACCCCGAGCTGTGGTTCGACACCGAGCAGTGCGGCCGGCACTATCTCCTCGACGGCAACCCCCACACGTCCCCCGGACGGATGTACGCCTATTGCGCCGAGCGCGGTATCCGTACCCGGGTGTCGAAGGGTGAGATCAGCGACTGCTCCGCGCAGACCCGGTACTTCGTACGTGGGTTCCTTTCCGGCAATGAGCCGGCGCCACCAGAGTCCGACAGCCCCACCGAACCGGCCGCTCTCGCCTGGAACGACGTGGTCGCTCGCTTCCGGGACACCGGGTACTGGAACGTCGATGCGAATGCCGTCGCGGCGGGTGACGTCGATACCGACCGGTCAGAGGAGACCGATGCGGATCCCGACGGTGGCACCGACACCGAGGCGGGAGAGGTCCCGCAGTGGATCCAGAGCTGGCTGCGAGAGCAAGCGACCGCACAGGTGGCGGCTGGGCTCCCCTCCGACCGCGGTCGGAGGGGAGCAGTACGTGACTGCCAAGTTCCGGGCGGAGCGTGAGCTCAACCGGGGTCTCGATGCGCTCGGGGTGAGCGCGGTCGAGATCCACGCCGCCTATGGGCTGGGGCACGACCCGCCGCGCACGGCGGGCAGTTGGCGGCAGGACGACTGACGGCGGTGCGCCTAGCGGCCGGAAGGGCGCTGCGACAACCCACGCTCCGCTGGCCCTGGCTGGCTGCGGCCGGCGGTCAAACCTACTCGGACCAGCTGGCGGATCACCATGATCGCCACTACGTAGAGCAGGTTCTCCCCCACCGGTGCCGGGGCGAGCCGCAGCAGACTGGCGGCCAACCACAGGTCGAGGCCGACGTGCAGGGCCAGGCGCCCATCCCGGGACACCAGCAGGACCACCGCGGCCGAGCCGATGCCCGCGGCGACGCAGGCCAGGGTGGCGTACTCGACCAGGGTGTTCACGTGGTGGGCTCCTTACCCGCCCGGTTCGGCTCGGCGGACCGGGGCGAGCCGAACTCGGCGATCTCGCGGCGTTCCTGCTTGAGCTCACGAGCGAGGAAGAAGTTCAGGGCGGTTCGGATCGCCGCCACCGCGGCCAGCTCGGAGATATCCAGCAGGGTGGGAGCGACCGAGGTGCGCATGATGTCCGAGGCGAGTTGAAACTCCAGCCCGAGGGTCAGGAACCGGCCGAGAGTCAGCCGGATCGGCACGAACGCCCGGCTCCGCCGGTGCCACAACCCCGCGAGCAGGAACCGGATGAACGCCATCATCGCCCCGACGAAGATGATGAGGATGCCGGCGGCCTCCACCACTCGCACCAGGAGGTCCACCGATTCCAAGAACCAATGCTGGTCGGCCATGCCATCCATACCAGCGGCTCCATGCCGCCGCGAGCGCCGGCACGCCGGGACAACACCCGATCGCGTTGCCGTCGGCCGATCCCGCCCCGGCGGGCGGTGTCATCCGCCGCTGGTCCCCCGTCAGGTGTGGGTCGTGCGGGCCGGCTGCACCGGCGGGGCCACCGGGTCGGCGGAGCCGGCGCCGGCCGACGGGTCGAGCTGCTGGCGCAGCGCCACGATCTCCTGGCGCAGCGCCGCGACGTCCTCGGCGGTCGCTGCCGGGTGTCGGTCCCGACCGCTCACCCGGTCAACGATCCAGGTGGCAAGCGAGCCGGTCACGAAACCGATCAGCCCGATGCCGCCGATCATCAGGCCGACCGCCACCAGCCGCCCCTCCGGGGTGACCGGATAGAAGTCGCCGTAGCCGACAGTCGTGATGGTCACGGCCGCCCACCAGAGGGCATCGCCGTAGTTGGTGATGGACGGGTCCGGAGCCTGCCGCTCGGCGTCCAGGACCGCCAGGGAGGCCACCCCCACCAGCAACGCGGTGGTCGCGGCCACGTAGATGCCGAGCCGGCCGCGAACCCATGCCTCGGTCCGCCGGCTGAGCGAGAGCACCACCGTCACCAACCGCAGCGCCCGTAGCGGACGGAGCATCGGCAGGATCAGGACGGCGAGGTCGAACAGGTGCTCCCGGAGGAAGCGTCGCCGCTGCGTGTGCAGGATGAATCGGACAGCCATGTCGAGCCAGAACACGAGCCAGATGGTGAACGTGGTCACCTGACAGGCCGTGTTCCACGCCGAGCTGAGCTGTGGATCCAGGATCGGCGCAGCGTATGCGGCCAGGAACGCCAGGGAGAAAACGGTCAACGGTAGCGCGGTCAGGCGCTCCCAACTCGCGGCCCACTGCTCCCGCCAGCTGATGGAGCGGGTGTTTTCCATGATCACCCCGACCGTGGTGCGTATGTCCGTGCAACTATGGGCCGATGCGACTCTACGTGGAGCCAACGGGGTCGTCGACGGCGGTGGACGAGCCTCAGGTAGACGACCCCCTGGTAGACGCGCTGGCAGCGCTCTGCCGCTCGCTGGTCGGTGTCACCGTCCGCACGCTCGACGCTCTCGATATCGACCTCACGATGTCGCAGTACCGAATTCTGGTCCTCCTCGTCTCCCGGGGACCGGTCCGGGTCGTTGACCTCGCCACCAGCCTGCACGTCCATCCCTCCACCGTCACCCGCGCCTGTGATCGTCTGGTCCGACGAGGGCTGGTGGCCCGACGGACCGGCGAGAGCGACCGCCGGGTGTCCTGGCTCAGCCTGACCGTCCCCGGTCGAGACCTGGTCGGCGAGGTCGTTCGACGCCGTAGTGCCGAAATCCGGCGGCTGGTCGCGGTGACCGGCACCGCGCCCGAGGTCGGGCTGATCGGCACACTGGAGGCGCTGGTGGCCGCCGCCGGCGAACCAGATGAACGGCAGTGGCGGCAGGACTGGGAACGGTGCGGCGGAGCAACGCGCTGAGCTCACCGGCATGACGCAGTCGTCGTCGGGTAGCCGTTGCCGTGGTCGACTGGCGGGCGGTCTTCACGCCGGACGCTCCGCTGTTGGAGATCATCGTCCGGGGCAGCGTGATGTACCTGACGCTGTTCTTCCTGCTGCGGGTCCTACTGAAGCGAGAGAGCGGCACCACCGGAATGACCGACCTGCTGGTCATCGTGCTGATCGCCGACGCCGCGCAGAACGGTATGGCGAACGGCTACACCTCACTCGCCGACGGGGTGCTACTGGTCGCGGTGATCATCGGTTGGGCGTACCTGCTCGACGCCGTCGCCTACCGCTGGCAACCCGCCGCCCGACTGATCCGACCGAAACCACTGGCCCTGGTCCGCGACGGCCGAATGCTTCGCCGCAACATGCGCCGGGAGTTGGTCACCGAAGACGAGGTGTACGGGCAGCTGCGCGAGCAGGGCATCGACAGCCTGGCTGACGTCCGGGAGATGCGAATGGAGTCCGACGGCCAGTTCAGCGTGATCACCCACCGCCCCGGGAAGCAATGACCCTGACGAGCCCAGAGACATGGACGCCAGGACAGCAACCCGGTCAGTCAACAGCGAGCAGCGTTCGGGCGGCGGCCACGAGCGCCGCCACCCCGGTCGGTAGCGCCAGCTCAACCTGCGGGGCGAACCTCGGGCTGTGATTCGTCGGCAGGTTACCCAGCTTCTCGGCCGCGTTGGCGCCGGGCACCGTCCGCCACTGGCCTGGGCCCACGGTGCCGAGCATCCAGTAGCTGCTCGGTATCCCCCCGGCGGCCAGGAGCGGAAAGTCCTCCGCCGCCAGGGAGGGGGGCCACCCGCTGACCCGCTCCGTCCCGAACACCCCGAGGTGGGCGGCCCGTACCCGGGCGGTCATGGCCGGGTCCCCCACATAGGCGGGGGTACGCGCGACGACGCGCACCGTCGGCTCCCGCGGGCTGTTGGCGGCCGCGCAGGCGACCCGAACCGTTCGGATCACGCCCGCCAACACCTGGTCCAGCGTCCGCTCGTGCCGGGCCCGGATCGTCACCCCGAGCGTCGCCTGGTCGGCGATAACTGCCGCGTGGTGACCGGCACGCAGCGTCCCGACGGTGAGCAGCACCGGGTCATCCCGGTTGGCCTGCCGCGCCACCAGCGCCCGCAGCCGCAGAACGCTGTCCGCGGCGAGCAGCACCGGATCCACGCAGAGCTGCGGGGTGGCCGGGTGCCCGCCCCGTCCGAACACGATGATCTCCAGGGTGACGCAGCCGGCCGTCATCGCACCGGCACCGTGGGCGACCATTCCCGCCGGTAGCGGTGCGGCATGCTGGGCCAGAAGCAGGTCAGGTCGGCCGAACCGCTCGTAGAGTCCGTCGGCGATCAGGGCCGCCGCACCGTGCAGAGTCTCCTCAGCTGGCTGTCCCAGGATCAGCAGCGTCCCCCGCCAGCCGTCTCGTGTTTGGGCCAGGTGGGCGGCGGCGCCGACCGCCGCGGCTAGGTGCAGGTCGTGTCCGCAGGCGTGCATGACCGGCACGATCCGGCCGTCGGCGGCTACGCCGGTAGCGGTGCTGGCATATGGCAGGCCGGTCTCCTCGGCAACCGGAAGCGCGTCGAGCTCTGCCCGGATCAGGACGGTCGGGCCGGCCCCATTGCGCAGGACGCCGACCACGCCATGCCCACCGACTCCGGTCGTGACCTGGTACCCAACCCCCCGTAGGGCAGCCGCGAAGCGGGCTGCGGTGCGCTCCTCCGCACCGGAGAGCTCCGGATGCGCGTGCAGGTCACGGTAGAGCCGGGCCGCGGCGGCAACGATCTCTCGACCAACCGGCGGACCGGCCGAATCGGCGGCATCGGCTGCTACGAGTGCCATGAAGTCAGCCAAGCCGACGCCGCTGTCATTCCGCTGACATCGGGCGACAGTGATGTGTGACAGCGGCACCACGCGATTGGTAAGCGCCCTGGGGTGTGCTTGCGGTGGGCCGACGGACAAGCCGGCCGGCCGCCGACCGGGAGGAGTCACCATGGAGCACGACACCGACCTCAACGCCCTCGCCGAGGAGATCATGGAGCTGGAGTCGGAGACCTTCGCGATCTCCGACTACGCCGACGCGTCCGAGGCGATTCTCGCCTCCTGCTCCTCGTCGGCCACCACCTCGACCTGCAGCAGCACCACCTCCACCACCAGTTGCTCGGCCTGAGCAACAGCAGAACGACGTCGGGCCATCCGGAAGGGGTGGCCCGACGTCTTACGACCAGGCATTGATCTTCGCGTAGGACGGTAGGTCCCGTCGCACGGTAAGGCCGTCGCGGACGGGGACGGCTTCTCCACTGCTGCCGCCAGTGCGGCGGAGGAAGAGTAGCGAACCGGTGCTGATCCGTCCCACGCCCAGGTCAGCCCGGGTGACGATGGTGGTGTGCGGGGGTGTCGCACAGTCGGTCACGGCTGATCGACACTGGCCAGCCGGGCGAGAAGCTCACGCTGGGCGTCATTGAAAGCCATTTCCTGGTACGACATGAGCAGCGCACGGGTCAGGGGATCCAATTCCGGCCACCCGTCGACGCTCAGCTGGCCCAGGGCGAGGTGATAGTCGGCGACCAGCCGGTCGATCTCCTCATCGCCGGTGTCCGGCCCGAGCGCGGCAAACCGGGCGGTCAACGCGGTGGTGGCCGCCAGCACGTCCGGCTCGGTGGCCTGACTGAGCAGCCCGATCAACGCGGCCCGGCCCCTGTCATCCAGGAGGTGGTGCAGCAACAGGACTACCTCGCGGTCGTGTTTGAGTAGCTCTGGCGGCAGGTCCGGACCACCGCCGCTGCCGATACTCTCGAGCAGGCCGACCAGTTCCGACGGCGTGTCGGGGGCGGCTCCGGCGGCGCGAAGCTGGGCGATCACCTCGCGGCGGGCGGTGAGCCGATCGATCTGGTCGGCCAGTTCGCGGTCGAGCTCGTCGAGGACAGCGTGGGCCCGGCCGCTGGCCCCCAGTATCGGCGGAATTTCGTCGAGGGGGATGCCGATCTCGGCCAGCCGCCGGATGCGCAGCAGCAGCACCAGGTCGCGCACCGTGTACTCGCGATAGCCGTTCGCCCGCCGTGCCGGCTCGGGAAGGACCCCAACCTGGTGGTAGTGCCGCAGGGTGCGGACGCTGACTCCGGCCAGCCGGGCGATTTCGCCGCTGTTCATCCGTTCCTCCAGGTCAACTTACTAGTTCGGCCTCGGGTGCCGGCCTTGGTTCCAGGTCGCGCAGTGCCCGTGCGCCGATCGCGGCGACGCCGGTGACGAGCCAGATGGCGGCGAGGACGATCGCGCCGGTCCGCGCACTGAACTCCGCGACCAGCAGCGCGGCGCCGCCCATGCCGAGTGCCGGGGCGAGGGTGAGCAGCGCGTTCTGGAGGCTCATCACCCGACCGCGCATCGCGTCCGGAATTCGCTCGACCATGAGTACGCCGATCAGGCTGCCGAACAGCCCGTTGCCGAGCCCGACCAGGGCCGCGGCGCCGAGCACGATCCACGGGCTCGCCAGCGTCGCCATAGCGCTGAAGCCGGCGATCGTGATCAGCATTCCGGTCAGGAACCAGGTACGCCGCCGGCCCCGGCTGCCCGCCGCGGCGTACGTCCCGCCGCCGATCAGCAGTCCGACAGCGAGCGAGCTGAGCACCAGCCCGAGCAGCTCGGGCCGCTGCTGAAGGGTGAAGTATACCGGCAGGACCAACGCCTGAAAGCCGGCCAGAACCACCACCACACCGGCGCTGATCAAGGTGGTGGCCAGCAGGAACGGCGAACGGCGCAGGGTGTGCCAGCCGTCGCGCAGCACCACCCGCTGCGGCACGGCCCCGTCCACCGGGATCACCGCAGCCGGGACCACGCCGGTCTCGCGCGGGATGAGCATGGTGACCGCCGCGGCCATGGCCGAGGTCGCCGCGGTAACCCACAGCACGGCGACTCCGTCAAACGCCGCGATCAGCACCGCCCCGACCGCCGGCCCGATCAGCATGACCATTGCGCCGAGCGCCTCGCGCAGCCCTAGCAACCGCTCGGTGCTCATCCGCCCGGCCCGGATGACGCCTGGGATCATCGCTTCCCGGGCGGTCAGCCCCGGCACGTCGCCGAACGAGCCGATCACCGCGAACAGCACGAACCAGCCGAGCGCGAGCCCGACGGCGGCGTCGACCAAGGGCAGCGCGGCAATCGAGAGCGCGGAGATCACATCGGTGAGCACGGCGGCCGTACGCCGGTTGATCCGGTCGATCACCACGCCCATGACCAGCCCCGCGATGGCTGCGGGCAGCGCCGAGGCAACGGCGACCGCACCGGTGGCGAGCACACTGCCGGTGGTCTGCAGGACCAGCAACGGCAGGACCACCCCGGCAATGGAGTTCCCCAGCATGGATAGGACGTAGGAGGTCAAATAGGCCCAGGACACCTTGCTCATACGACCATCGCAAACCATGACGCCGCGTCGGGGTCAACTCCACAGCGTCCGTCGGGGAGGGGTGGCGCTACTTGCTCGCCGATCCCGCCGCGTTGGAGCTTCCTGGACAGAGCTTCGACCAAGATCAGCGGCGCCCGTCCCGATGGCATCGTGCCTCGGACCCAGTGCGAGACATGGGAACGGCCAATGCCAGCGCACTCCGTAACTCCGCTCTCGATAGCGACCTGTGCGACGACCCTTGCAATTTGGGCATGGGACAGGCCGGCTTCGGCAATCGCCGCCACGAGCTGGCGTTGCCAACGCTGTTGCGCGCCACAGTTCGCCTCCCGCACCACTGATGATCTTTCACCACGTTCACCGGTTCTCGATGCTCGAGAGCATACCCACAGAGCATGATTCGCGGTTCGCTATAGGTACCGCCGATTACTCCGGAAGGATCGTCAAGCGCCGACAGACGTGATTCGTCCTGTCAGGAGTGCTCAACGGACAGTTAATGAGGCTTTCCGCGTAACGGTGGGTGGCGTTGGGTAGCGTCCGGTTTCAGGTGGTTCGTTGATGGTCGATGTGGAGGATGACCAGGGCTGCGGCGACGATGGCGCCGATCTTCCACGGGCAGAGGCTGATGTTGCGTAGTGCTTTGAATCAGGACGGCCTGCCGGAAGCAGGTCAACGCGCGTCGCTTCCTGCGGGTGCCGCGTCGGAGGCGTTCGGCGTGCAGCAGGCCCGACAGGTGGAACACGGTCTCGTCACGTACGGGCAGAGCGGCGGTGTAGGTGATAGTCATAGCTGGCGCGGAACTCCGGTCATCGTGATCTGTGGAAGGACCCCGCGACCACAGCCTTACCCGGAAGGGTTCAATGACCTGGTGACGGGGGTGGGCAGCAATCCGTTGGCGCCGCTGCTGGAGTTTCTGCCGCAGGCCCGGGACGTCGGTCTGCACCTGATCGTCGCCTGGCGCACCGGTGGCGCGAGCCGGGCTCTCTACGAGCCGGTGCTGATGCGGCTGCGGGAGATCAGTACCCCGGGGATCGTGATGTCCGGTAACCGGGACGAAGGGGTGCTACTCGGCAACGTCCGTCCCGGGCCGCTGCCGCCCGGTCGGGGCTGGCTGGTCACTCGGCGGGAGGGCACCCGCCTGGTGCAGTTGGTGAACCTTCCGTCCC
>NZ_JCANTD010000008.1:174833-181081 GCF_059570675.1 Salinispora goodfellowii
CTTGGTCCAGGCCGCGACGAAGTCCTGCACGAACTTCTCCCGCGCGTCCTCGCTGGCGTAAACCTCGGCGAGGGCCCGCAGCTGCGAGTTGGAGCCGAAGATGAGGTCGACCGCGCTGGCGGTCCACTTCACCTTGTCGGTGGCGAGATCCCGAATCTCGTACCCGTGCTCAGCGGACTCCGAAGCCTTCCACCGCGCGCCCGAGGCGAGCAGGTTGGTGAAGAAGTCGTTGGTGAGCACACCGGGACGGTCGGTGAGAACGCCGTGCCGGCTGCCGCCGGAGTTGGCCTCGAGCGCCCGCAGGCCGCCGATGAGGACGGTCATCTCGGGTGCGGTCAGGTTGAGCAGGTAGGCGCGGTCAATGAGCAGCACCTCCGGCTGGGTCTTCTCACCGGGACGCAGATAGTTGCGGAACGCGTCGGCCCGCGGCTCGAGCACCTGGAAGGACTCGACATCGGTCTGCTCCTGGGTGGCGTCGGTACGACCCGGCCGGAACGGCACGGTCACCTCGACGCCCGCGTCCCGCGCCGCCTTCTCGACCGCGGCCGAGCCGGCCAGCACGATCAGGTCCGCGAGCGAGATCTTGGCGCCACCGGCGGCGTTGAACTCCCGCTGGATCTCCTCCAGCGCCGCCAGGACGGTGGCGAGCTGCTCGGGCTGGTTGACCTCCCAGCTGCGCTGCGGCTCGAGGCGGATCCGGGCACCGTTGGCGCCACCGCGCTTGTCGGTGTGGCGGAAGCTAGCCGCGGAGGACCACGCGGTGGAGACCAGCTGGGCGGTCGTCAGGCCAGACTCAAGCACCTTCGCCTTGAGGGCGGCGATGTCGGCCGCGCCGACGAGCTCGTGGTCAACGGCGGGTACCGGGTCCTGCCACAGCTGCGGCTGCGCCACCCAGGGCCCGAGGAACCGGCTGACCGGGCCCATGTCGCGGTGCAGCAACTTGTACCAGGCCTTGGCGAAGGCCAGCGCGAACTCGTCCGGGTTCTCCAGGAAGCGACGCGAGATCCGCTCGTACGCCGGGTCGACGCGCAGCGACAGGTCGGTCGTGAGCATCGTCGGCTTGTGCTTCTTGGCCGAGTCGTACGCGTCGGGAATGATCGCCTCGGCGTCCTTGGCGACCCACTGCTTCGCGCCACCGGGGCTGGTAGTGAGTTCCCACTCGTAGCCGAACAGGATCTCGAAGAAGCGGTTACTCCACTGCGTCGGCCGGTCGGTCCAGGTCACCTCAAGGCCGCTGGAGATCGTGTCGGTGCCCACGCCGCTGGCGTGGCTGCTCATCCAGCCCAGACCCTGCGCCTCCAGGGGGGCACCCTCGGGCTCGGGGCCCACGTGATCGTCGGCGACCCCGGCACCGTGGGTCTTGCCGAAGGTGTGGCCGCCGGCGATGAGGGCCACGGTCTCCTCGTCGTTCATCGCCATCCGGCGGAAGGTCTCCCGGATGAAGTACGCCGCCGCGGCCGGGTCCGCGTTGCCCCGCGGCCCCTCCGGGTTGACGTAGATCAGACCCATCTCGGTTGCCCCGACACCGGCCACGAACTCCTTCTCGGAGACGTAGCGCTCGTCGCCGACCCAGGTGTCCTCCGGGCCCCAGAAGATCTCCTCGGGCTCCCAGACATCCTCCCGGCCGAAACCGAACCCAAACGTCTTGAAGCCCATCGACTCCAGGGCGACGTTGCCGGCGAGCACGAGCAGGTCGGCCCAGGAGATCTTCTGACCGTACTTCTGCTTGACCGGCCACAGCAGCCGCCGGGCCTTGTCCAGGTTGACGTTGTCCGGCCAGCTGTTCAGCGGCGCGAACCGCTGGCCGCCATCACCGGCGCCACCGCGGCCGTCATGGATGCGGTAGGTGCCGGCAGCGTGCCAGCTCAGCCGGATCATCAGACCGCCGTAGTGGCCGAAGTCGGCCGGCCACCAGTCCTGCGAGGTGGTGAGCACCTCGGTGACGTCCCGCTTCAGGGCCTCGAGGTCGAGCTTGGCGAACTCCTTGGCGTAGGAGAAGTCCTCGCCCAACGGGTTGACCTTCGCCGAGTTGGTGGAAAGCACCGACAGGTCAAGCTGATTGGGCCACCAGTCCCGGTTCGTACGCGGGCGGCCACCACTGACCGCGGTGGGAGAGTCGATCGCCGGGCTCTCGCTCTCGCTGCCGTGCGCGGTCACGGAGTCGTGCGCGACCGGACAGCCGGCCGCCGCCTTCTGATCCACGCCCTGCGCGCTGGCGGGGGCGTTGTCCTGAGTGTCGCTCATCTACTTCCCTTCACGTGGTGGAGCGCGGAAGCCGCGTCCGATTTCTTACAGTTGGGGCAGGTGCCCCGGTAGACAACCTCCGCCTCATCCACCACGAAACCCTGGTCGTCGGAGGCGGTGAGGCAGGGAGCGCGGCCAACCGCGCAGTCGACATCGGCGATCGCTCCGCAGGACCGGCACACGACGTGGTGATGGTTGTCCCCCACCCGGGACTCATACCGAGCGGGGGCGCCGGTGGGTTGAATGCGTCGCACCAGGCCGGCAGTGGTGAGCGCGCGGAGCACGTCATACACCGTCTGATGCGACACCGTGGGATTGTCTACCCGAACGAGGGCGATAACCTCGTCGGTGTCGACATGCGGATGGTCCCGCAGCGCGGCGAGCACCGCCATCCGAGGTCGGGTCACGCGCAACGAGACCGCCCGCAGCTGCGTCTCGAAGTCGGGCGTCACGCGACGACGATAACCAGTCTTCTGGAATGAATCAAGTTTTACGACGAGTGGCCACCCCTGCGGAAGGGATGGCCACTCGGAGCCGCGCGACGGCTCCACGAAAATCAGCGGTCCGGGGCTGCCAGGATCGGGGGCACCGCGGTCCCGTCGATGCTGCTCAGCGCTTGACCCGGTCGAACTGGAAGTAGTCGATGTTGAAGTTCTGGTCCACCGCGTCGTCCATCCGCACCTCGAACTCGTGCGCACCCTTCCGCAGGAAGTGGGTCTCCGTAATCGCCTGGGACTCAAGCGCGCTGTGTGATGTCGTGCCGACCGCCTTCATCGGACCGAACACCGTCTTGTCATCGAAGATGATCGAAAGTCGGCCCGCCGGGAAGTACGGCGACGACAGCCGCACGCTCGCCCGGTATTTCCCCGACTTGGGCACCTCGACGGTGTACTTGACCCACTCGCCGCCGCGGATGTAACACATCACCAGCGCGCCGTTGCTGTCACAGATGTCCACGCCCTCGTACTGGCGGCCCGCCGCGCCACCCCGGTTCTCGTCATCCAGGTCGTGGTAGCCGATCCCCTTACCCTCCCGCGAGTACTCCTCGGCCTGCACCCGCACCGCACCCTTCGGCAACGACGGCCACTGACCCCGACCACCGTGCTCCCGGTCCCGACTGGCCAACCAGCTGACCAACTGCTCCGGGTTGTCAGTCTGGATCATGTCCGCCTGGTGCCGATCCACCACCGCACCCCACCCCTGCGCCGGATCCCGCAACGACGACTCGTCGGTGTAACCGGCGGCCTGGCCGTACCACAAGGTGTTCATCCACACCCGGGCGTGCGACTGAACCGCCGCCAACGCCGCCGGCTGCACCTGCGGATCCGTGAGCCGATCGAAGCCGATCTCGTACGCCTGCGGAGCACGACCGGTGAACGCACCGATCTCGTCCACATTGTTGTCGTTAATCTTGTGCATGTAGAGAATCCCGGGATCGGAGTCGAGAAACTCCTGCGCGTCCGCCAACGTCGCCGGCCCCTTGAAGATGCCGTGATCAAGCGTGTCCGTCTCGACCAGGACGTCATACACCTCGTCCCGAATCTCCCACGCCTTGTCCAGGTTGACCAGGGCACGGCCCTTCACCACCGCCATCGCCTCGGCCAGGGTCGGTACCCGCTGACCGGTCAACGGCGCCTGATCGCCACCCAGGCCCACCTTCAACCGCAGCCGCTTCACCTCGGCCAGCGTCAACTCCGACACCGCACCGGTACCGTTCGTCGTCCGGTCCACCGTGCTGTCATGCATCAACACCAGATGCTCATCAGCCGTACGCCGCACATCGATCTCCACCACGTGCGCGCCGGCACGAACCGCGGACTTGATTGCCTTCAGGGAGAGCTCCGGTGCGGCACGCCAGTGCCCACGGTGCGCCGCCACCAGCACCTCCGCGCCTGGACCGTGCCGCAGAAACTGCTCCCGCACCTGGGCAACGGTGGGAGTAGGCGCCGCCTCGACGACCGAGGTCGGCGGGTCCGAGACCGTCGCCCCCGCCACCCGCGGCACCACACCAACCACCGCGCCCGCCGTCACCACGGCCAGCACCCCGCTCAACCACTTCGTATGCACGAGCAACTCCCGGTAGCCACCAGCATCAATGATCAGCGGCCTCACGCCGCTTCCGGCGCAGCCACCACCCCAACCTGCCCAACCGACTCGTACGCCTCGCCAAGGCTTCGTGACACCTCGGCGTATCCACAGTGAAGCTTCGCCCCGAACAGCCCAGGAACCGGGCCGCTGCGGTTCACCACGGCCCGATCTGTTCGGTTGCGCGTACTGACGCGGCGAGCAGGGCAGCGTCACCGGTGCTGGCGTACGCGTCGAGCACCGTATCGGCGAACTTGATGGCGTGCGGTCCGGCTGATTCCACCGCCAGCCGCATAGCCCCGGCAGCACCCTGTTCGGCCACGGGCAGCGGGCTGGGGTCCCCGATCGCCGGGGCGTACGCGGCAGTGACGGCTGCGGTGGCGGCCCAGCCGGCGGCGAGACTGGCCGGCCACATCTCCCGGGGCAGGGCGGGCAAGGTGCGCAGGACCGCGTTCGGAGCGGTGGCGGCGTGCACCAGCATGACCGGTGTGGCGTAACCATGGGTGCCGTACCGGGCAACCGCCGCGTGCACGATGCCGGCCAGCCGGGATGGCGGGCCTGGCGTACCGCCTGGACGACGCACGGTCTCCGGCCCATCGGCGGCACTCCCGCTACCTGCTCCTCGGCACGGCACCGCGCCGGCCACCGCGGGCCAGCCGGGGAGGTCGGCGAGCTGGGCGAGCCGGGCCCGGATGCCGAACCGCTGGTCGGGTACGCGGGGCACCGCGTCGAGCGCCGCGCGGGGGTCAATGGCCGGATACGGCCCGGCTCCGGGTGGCGCGAGGGGCTGCCAGCGGGCGGCCCAGTAGGCCAGCCCTTGCCCGAGTTCACCAACCCGGGGGGCGGTCTCCTCGTCCAGCAGGGCGCGAACCGCATGGCCGACGCGGATCACGCCGTGGGTGGCACCGGCCGCGATGCCGGGCAGCAGGCGGGGCCACCATCGAGCAAGCACCTGCCGCCACGGCTCGCCGGCCAGTTCCCGATCGAAGTAGTCGAGCCAGTCGCCGGTACGTACCGGGTCGCCGAGCGGGTCTCGCCACTCGTCGGCGGCGATCGGCTCGATCCCCCGTGGTCGCCCCTCTAGCCGGTCCGCGTACCCGTCCAACCATCGGTGCACGACCGCGGCATGGCCGTGCCTGGCCAGCGCCTCAACGGCCATGGGCGCATGGTTGGAGAGCCACCCATCCCGTTCCGGTCCGAAGTGCCGTATCCGCTGAAATGCCTCATCGAGTACATCCACTCGGGAACGGTAAGAGTTGAAGTGAGGTTTAGGTCAACTGCGGCATGCGCCAGGCGAACTGATCGAACTGATCGTGCTGGGCGCACTGGCTCAGCCCGCATTCGACCAGGTTCGACTCGACAGGACCACCCGGTAGCCATCCGGGTCCTCGACAGTGACGCCCCAACGATCCCAGTAGGGCCCCTGGGAGACCAACCGACCGCCGGCCTGCTTCAGGCGATCGACGATCGAGTCATCAATCGGCCGACCCAGGTAGAGCACCAGTAGATCCTCGGCGGTGGGCGCTGGCCGCACCGTAAGGTCGGCGCCGCCGACCAGTTCCAGGTGCCAGTTCGCCTCCCGTCGCCCGAGGATCAGCAGGTCATGCTCACCGGGCTGGTCCGCCGCGATCCGCTGCAGCAGGGCCAAGCCGAGACCCTGGACGTAGAACCGTTCCGCAGCCGCCAGATCGGTGCACGGGCGCGCGATCCGTACCGCCACCTCGTTGACCATCAGCCCTCCACTCGGTAGTCAGCCGCACTCCCGGCGAGCGCCGGCTCGTCACGGCGGCAGGATACCGGCGGCCACCACCCTAAGGTCCGCATTGAGGCTTTCCGCGTAACGGTGGGTGGCGTTGGGTAGCGTCCGGTTTCAGGTGGTTCGTTGATGGTCGATGTGGAGGATGACCAGGGCTGCGGCG
>NZ_JCANTD010000009.1:0-102864 GCF_059570675.1 Salinispora goodfellowii
GGGGCGGCCAGGGTGACGCCCAGCTTCGCCGCCGCCCGCGCGATCCCTTCCCCCAGGAGCGCCATCTTGTCGGGCGTCCAGTCGACGACGTACACGGTCACCTTCGCCACGTCGTCGAAGGAGCCACCGACCTCGGCCAGGGCGGTGGCGACGTTGAGGTAGCACTGCTCCACCTGGGTGGCGAGGTCACCCACGCCGACCGTGTTCCCGTCAGGGTCTACGGCGACCTGGCCGGCGAGGAAGACCAGCCGCGACCCGGTGGCGACCGCCACCTGCGAGTAAAGGTCAACCTTCGGTAGTCCTTCGGGGTTAACCAGGGTGATGGTCATGCTGACTCCCTTTCGTGGAGCTGTCGGTCGGACCATCAAAACATAGCACGGCTATGTTATGTATCCTGGGGTTGTGGCCAGGAGGAAAGACCCAGCGGTCCGTACCCAACTCATCGAACGGGCCGCGCACATGCTCCGCACCCGCGAGCCCATCACCCTCCGCTCGCTGGTGGCCGGCACAAGCGTGTCGACCATGGCCATCTACACCCACTTCGGCGGGATGGACGGCATGTGGAAGGCACTCCGGCAGGAGGGCTTCACCCGCCTGGGCGCCCGCCTCGCCCACGTCACCCCCTCGACGGACCCGGTCCGGGACCTGACCGCCCTGGTCACCGCCTACCTGGGCAACGCCCTGGACCACCCCGACCTGTACCGGGTCATGTTCGACGCCAACTTCGACCTGGAAGACGCCCAGGCTGCGGACGACACCCTGGAATACCTGGTCCAAGCCGCCGAACGAGGCCGACGAGCCGGCCGCTACCGCGCCGACACCAACCCACTCGAACTGGCCACCCAAAGCTGGGCCGTCGCCCACGGCCTGGTCTCCCTGGTCGCCACCGGCCCCCTACCCCGGCCAGCCCTCGCCCACGGCCCCCTCCTGCTGACCGCACTCTTCACCGCCACCGGAGACGCCCCCGAGCGATGCCGACAGTCAGTCAAGCAAGGCTGGCAACCGGACCTGGCCGACGCCTGACCCGGGCACGACCCATCAGGGGTGCGTCATCCGGAGCAGGTCGAGCGCCTCGTCAAGCTGCTCCCCGGTGAGCTTGCCGGACTCCAGGTGCCCCCGGGAGACCACCACCTCCCGGATCGAAGCCTGCTTCGCGAGGGCCTCCTTCGCGATCGAGGCGGCCTCGTCGTACCCGAGATGCCGGTTCAGCGGGGTGACGATGGACGGCGAGCCCTCCGCGTACGCCAGGCAGACCTCGACATCCGCGACCAGGCCGACCACGCACCGGTCCGCGAACAGCCGCCCCGACGCGGCCAGCAACTTGATCGATTCCAGCAGGTTGCGGGCCATCACCGGAAGCATGACGTTCAACTCGAAATCGCCCTGGGAGCCGGCGAAGGCGACCGTCGCGTCGTTGCCGATCACCTGCGCACAGACCTGGCGCACCGCCTCACAGACCACCGGGTTGACCTTCCCGGGCATGATCGACGAACCGGGCTGGAGATCCGGGATCCGCAGCTCCCGCAGGCCGGCGCGGGGGCCGGAGCCCATCCAGCGGATGTCGTTGGCCATCTTGTAGAAGCCGACCGCGATCGTCCGTAGCTGCCCGGAGGTCTCGACCAGCGCGTCCCGTGCCCCCTGCGCCTCGAAGTGGTTCCGCGCCTCGGTCAGCGGCAGCCCCGTCGAGTCGCGCAGCCGCGCGATGACCCGCGCCGCGAAGCCCAGCGGGGTGTTGATGCCGGTGCCCACGGCGGTGCCGCCCAACGGCAGCTCGGCCAGCCGGGGCAGGGCCGACTCCAGCCGCTCGATGCCGTAGCGGACCTGGGCGGCGTACCCGCCGAACTCCTGGCCGAGGGTGACCGGGGTCGCGTCCATCAGGTGGGTACGCCCCGCCTTGACCACCGTCTCGAACTCGGCGGCCTTGCCCTCCAACGCCTCCGCCAGATGCGCCAGGGCGGGCAGCAGGTCCCGGGTGACGAACTCGGTGGCGGCCAGGTGGATCGAGGACGGAAAGACGTCGTTGCTCGACTGCGACGCGTTCACGTCGTCGTTCGGGTGCACGTCGGCACCCAGCTTCCGACTGGCCAGGGTGGCGATCACCTCGTTGGCGTTCATGTTCGACGACGTGCCGGAGCCGGTCTGGAACACGTCAACGGGGAACTGGTCGTCGTACCCACCGTCGGCCACGTGCGCCGCGGCGGCGGCGATCGCGGCGGCCACCTTCGGGTCGAGCACCCCCAGCTCACCGTTGACCTCGGCCGCGGCACCCTTGATCTGGGCCAACGCCCGGATCTGGGCCGGCTCGACCCCCCGCCCGGAGATCGGGAAGTTCTGCACCGCGCGCTGGGTCTGCGCCCGCCACAGTGCCTCGGCCGGCACCTCCACCTCGCCCATCGAGTCGCGTTCGATCCGGTAGCCCGTCGCCTCAGGATTCGTCACCCCACCATCCTGCCGCGCACGACCGCCCCGCGCGGATATTCACCCCGAGCCGCTCAATCGGTCCCGATCATCCGGACCGCGGCGGCCAACGCGGAGGCGGCTCCGACCAGCGAGTCGCGGGAGTGGACGGCATACCCGACGACGAGCCCCGGTGTCGGCGGACGATGGTGGAAGGCGAAGTGGTCCGCCCCCCGCACAACCACGCCGAGTCGCGCGGCGGCATCCACCAACGCCCGTTCGTCAAGGTACGGCGGAATCGCCAGGAACGTATGCAGACCGGCGGGTGAGCCGATCAACCTGAAGTCGGGCAGCAGGTTGGCGACCGCGGCAGTAAGGGCTGCCAGCCGCTCCCGGTAGCGCCGGCGCATCCGGCGCAGGTGCCGCTCGAGGCGTCCGGTCGCGATGAAGTGGGCGTACCCGAGCTGATCGATGGTGGAGCTGCCCAGGTCCTGGCGGGCGCGGGCCCGCTCCAGCGCCGGCGTGAGGTGCGCGGGCACGGCAAGCCACCCCATCCGAAGCCCCGGGGCGAGCGTCTTGCTGGCGGAGCCGCCGTAGACCACCCGGTCGGGAGCGAGGCCCTGGACAGCGGGAGGACGTTCGGCATCGTCAAACCAGAACTCCGCGTCGTAGTCGTCCTCAACGATGAGCCCGTCGACCTGCCGCGCCCAGGCCACCAGCGCCGTACGCCGCGACTCGGACAGCACGACACCGGTCGGGAACTGGTGCACCGGTGTCACCAGCACCGCCCGCGCCTCGCTGGCGGCCAGGGCCCGCACGTCGATCCCCTCGTCGTCAACCGGCACCGGCACCGGACGCAGCCCGATGTCTTCGAGGAACCTTCGCTGCCCCGGATGTCCGGGGTCCTCAACGGCGACGGTCACGTGTCCAAGATCCAACAGCATGTTCGACAGCAGCGCGAGACCCTGCGCGAAGCCCGCGGTGGCCATCAAGGTGTCGGCGGTGGTGCGGACAGCCCGAACCCGTCCGAGGTAGGAGGTGAGTTCGCTCCGCAGCTCCGCCACCCCGGCCAGAGCGGGATACTCCAGATGCTCCGGCGTCGCGGTCTGCAGCACCCGCCGCAGGCAGGTGAGCCACTCGGCGCGGGGAAAGCCACTGACATCGGCAAGTCCGGTGCGCAGGTCCCACCGCGCGGAAACGGTGCCGACGGCGGACACCCCGGATGCCCCGGTGACGGCGCGGTCCTGGGCGGGAGCCAGATTCGCGACCCGCGTGCCGGAGCGGTCCACCGAGATGAGGTAACCCTCGGCGGTCAGTTGCTGGTACGCCTCGACCACCACGCTGCGTGCGATCCGTAGGTCGGCCGCGAGTAGTCGGCTGGACGGCAACGGCGCCCCGGGCCGCAGGGCACCGGCCTCGATCATGCTCTTGATGCCGCTACGCAGCTGTTCGATAAAGGGCGTTGTGGACTGTCGGTCCAGATTGAGTTGGAGCTGCCGTGCCATCTGGTCTGGTCTCACCTTGCCCATCTGGTCTGGTGCCCGACCCGGCAGGCCGGCTTCACTAAAAGCGATCACGCAGGAACGACGTGACATCCCGGCAATCGCCACGCTAGAGCGACGGACCGATAGACCATGCCGCCGCGTCAAGGAGAGAGCATTTTGAGCCGATACTGGGGGATTCTGTACGGCGTCGCGGCGATGACCTTGGTCGGCAGCTCGGCGGCTGTCCTCGCCGGGCTCACCGACTATCCGACGTTCGGCGGCCAGCTGCTGCGCTACGCCGGCGCGGCCCTGGTCTTGCTGCTGTTCATGCGCCTGCAGCGGGTGCCACATCTGCGCCTGTCGCCGCGCGAGGTGGTACGCCTGACGCTACTCGCCGGCACGGGCCTGGCCGGATTCAACGTCTGCTACGTGCAGGCCGTACGGCATGCCGACCCGTCCAGCGTCGGCGCCGTCATCGGTGGCGTTCCGATCATGCTCGCGTTCCTGGCTCCGCTGCTACGGCGTCGGCCCCCAGCGGGCGGGTGGTAGCCGCCGCGATCGTGGTGACCGCCGGCGTGGTGCTGACCCAGGGCTACGGTGGCGGCAGTGCCACCGGGCTGGCGTGGGCGCTGGGGGCGCTGGCCGCCGAGGTGGCGTTCTCGCTGCTCGCCGTCCCGTTGTTACCGAGGCTGGGCCCATTGCGGGTCTCGACGTACGCGTCGGCGCTGGCGGTGCCCGTACTACTCGTCGCGGCCGTCGTCGCCGACGGGCAGGGCGCGGTTCCCCTCCCGACCATCGGGCAGGCGCTGGGGCTGGCCTATCTCGCTGTCGTCGTCACCGCGCTCGCTTTCGTACTCTGGTACGGAGCGATTGCCCGGCTCGGCGCCGACCGGGCTGGGCTCGCCGCTGGCATCGCGCCGGCCAGCGCGGTCGCGGCCGCGGCACTGCTGGGCACCGGCCACCCCGCAACCGCGGACATCGTCGGTGCGATCGTCGTCGGACTCGGCGTGACTATCGGGCTGGTCAGTCCAGCTCGGTCAACAGCCGCCGCACCTCATGCCGCTCCGGCACGTCTACCTGGTCGAACAAGGCGAGCGCCTGGGTCCAGTACGCTCGCGCCGCACTCACGTCGGTCGACCGCAGGCAGCGGGCCATGCCGTCCAGGGCCCGCGCCTGCTCGTACCGATGGTTGATCTTCTGGGCATCCTGCAGCACCCGGCGGAAGAGATCCAACGCGCTCGGCCGGTCCCCCTGCTCGGCGATCGCCTGAGCCAGCATGTTCCGCGTACCGCACTGCCCAGCACGGTCACCCGCGTCGATCATGGTAACCAGCGCTTCCCGGTGCAGCGCCGCCGCCTTCTCCGGGCTGTCCGCCCGCTCCATCAGACCGAGTTCGTTGAGCATCTCGCCTTCGCCGTACCGGTTGCCAACCCGGCGCTTGAGGCGCAGCGCCGTCCGCAGCAGCCGCCGGGCCGGTTCAATGTCCCCCAGCCGATGACGGGTCGCTCCGACGTGCCCGACGGCGTGCGACAGCTGCCGCAGGTCACCGATTTGCCGGCTCATCAACAGCTGGTGGCGACTGAAACGCAACGCGTCACCATAACGTCCCCAGTTCAGCAGGGCTTGCGTGATGTTGTTCAGAAGATTCGCCAGGCTGGCCAGGTCTCGGTCGGACGGTGACAGCTCAAGTGCCTCCTGGAAGAGCCGCATGCTGGGACCGTATTCACCGTTGGCCGCCTTCAGGCTGCCCAGGTTGTACAGTGTGGTCACGACTGCCGAGGTGAACCCGAGCTGCCGTCGCAGGCTCAGCGCCTCTTCGGTAAGCCGGATGGCCGCCGCGAAGCGGCCCAGCCGATAGTACGCAGACGCGAGATAGTTGAGCGTCGTTGCCACCGCCACGTCGTTTCCCAGCCGTCGCGCAGCGCGGAGAGCGACGGTATGTGTGTCGATCAGGTCGTCCAGCTGGCCCCGCTCATAGTGGAAACCCCAGCAGGCGCGGGTCAGCTGCCAGCAGTGCTGCAGAAACCCCTCTGCCTCGGCGATGCGGGGCAATGCAGTCAGCACCGTACGGTTCTCGTCGCACCAGGCGCGGCCCTGCTCGACGCAACTGTCCACCAGGTCCGCCCGCGGCGCCTTCGGCGACATGAACTGGGCCCGGCTTGCAGCCGTCTCAAACCGGTCGGCGATCGCCGCCGCCACATGCAGGTGATGATCGAGGAGCCGTTCCAGGGCGGCGAAGCGCTCAGCCCTTCGGCCAGGCTCGGCCAACAGGCGGCGAGCGTACTCCTGGACCAGGTCGTGAAGGCGGAACCGGCCCGGCCGCGGCTCCTCGACCAGATTGGCGTCGATCAGCTCGTCGAGCAGGTCCCGGGTGTCGGGTAGGGCCAGCTCAGCCAACGCGGCGGCGACCGCGTTGTCGAAGTTGCTGTCCGGATGCACGCCGAGCAGTCGAAAGAGCCTCCGCGCGGGCGGTGAGACCTGCGCGTACGACAGGGCGAAGGCCCCGCCGACCGAACGCGGCCCGGCCGCGAACTCAGCCAACGGGTCGCGGGCTCCGGCCAGCCGCTCGACAAGGTCGACAATCCGCCAGCTCGGCCGGTGCGCCAGCCGGGCACCCGCCAGCCGGATCGCCAACGGCAGGAAGCCACAGCGACGAGTCACCTCCGCCGCCGCCTTCGGTTCGACGGCGACCCGCTCCGGACCGGCCACCCGCCCCAGCAGCGTGACCGCCTCGTCCAGATCGAGAACGGGCAGCGACACCGGGTGGCCCGCGTCCAACCCGACCAACCGCCATCGACTGGTCACCAGCGTGAGGCAGGAACGCCCGGTGGGCAGCAGGGGTGCGACCTGATCGACGCTCGCCGCATTGTCCAGTAACACCAACACCCGCCGGTCGGCGAGTTCGGTGCGCCATCGGGCGAGACGATCCTCCAGGTCCACCGGAATCTGCTCCGCCGGAATACCGAGCTGCCGCAGCAAGGTCGCCACCGCCGCCGCCGGGGTCAACGGGGTGCGTTCGCTGTGGCCGTGCAGGTCGAGGTAGAGCTGCGCGTCCGGGTAGCGGTCGGCGAGGCGGGTGGCGAGGTGCACCGCGAGGGTGGTCTTGCCGCTGCCCGCCATTCCGTCGATCAGTTGAACCTGGGTGTCTCCCTCCTGGAGCCGCTGGAACAGGTTCGCGACGATCTCCTGCCGGCCGGTGAAGTCGCTGATCGCCCTCGGCAGGCCCCGAACCGGGGTCGTGCTGGGTCGCGGTCCAATGGTGACCAGGTCCCCGGCCAGCACCCGCTGGTGCAGCTTCTGCAGCTCCACGCCGGGCTCGATGCCCAGCTCGTCGGCGTAGCGACGACGCCCGTCCCGGTAGACGACGAGGGCATCGGCCTGGCGACCAATGGCGGAGAGGGCCAGCATCAGTTGACCCCGCAGGCGATCCCGCAACGGGTGCCGCACGACCGCCTCGGTCAGTTCGTCGATCAGGTCGACGGCGTTGCCGAGCCGCAGCTCGATGTCAACACACTCCTCCAGCACTGTGCACCGCTGCTCGTCGAGCGTCTGGGCCCGTCCGCGTACGCTCCGACCGGCGATGCCGCCCAGCGCCGGCCCCCGCCAGAGCGCGAGCGCGGCGCGGAAGTGCCGGCGGCCGTCAACCAGGTGACCAGCGGCGACCGCCGCCCGAGCGGCAGCCACCTCGTCGCCGAACACCTCGGCGTCGAGGTCGGCGGGCGCGGTACGGACGCCGTAGCCAACCGGGTCGGTGACGATAAGTTCCGGGGGCAACCCGAGGGCGACAAAGCGGCGCCGTAGCCGGGACACACAGGTCTGCAGCTGGGCCCGAGCAGTAGCCGGTGGCTGCTCCTCCCAGACCGCGTCGACCAACTCCTCCGCCGGCACGATCCGACCAGCCTGCAGTAGCAGCATCGCGAGGATGGTCCGATCCCGACCCGCGGTAACGGTGGCCTCGCCACCGACCCGCAGTGGGCCCAGGATCCCAAACCGCATACGTCCACCCCTGCCGTACTTGCAACTTCCCGCAGGGTAGCTGTCGGCCTAAAACCGTTTTGGGTACGGCGATAGCGCGGTGAGAGTGGATCAAGAGAAAGGCGTCCGACAATCCAGGACGCGCAATTGAGGAAACATGTGACGGGGGCGGTGCGCCCGTTCGGCCGTAGCCGAACGGGCGCACCGATGTCACGGGCGGCCGACGGTGGTCAGCGGCGGCCCACGGTGAGGACCGGTTTGGTCACCTCGGCGAAGAAGTCGTTGCCCTTGTCGTCGACCACGATGAAGGCCGGGAAGTCCTCCACCTCGATCCGCCAGACCGCCTCCATCCCGAGCTCGGCGTACTCCAGCACCTCGACGTGCTTGATGCAGTCCTGGGCCAGCCGGGCCGCCGGGCCGCCGATCGAGCCGAGATAGAAGCCGCCGTGCTCCTGGCAGGAGCGGGTGACCTGGGCGGAGCGGTTCCCCTTGGCCAGCATCACCATGGAGCCGCCGGCGGCCTGGAACTTCTCCACGTACGCGTCCATCCGGCCCGCCGTGGTCGGGCCGAACGAGCCGGAGGCGTAGCCCTCGGGGGTCTTCGCCGGGCCGGCGTAGTAGACCGCGTGGTCCCGCAGGTAGGCCGGCATCGGCTCCCCGGCGTCCAACCGCTCGGCGATCTTGGCGTGGGCGATGTCCCGGGCGACGACCAGCGGACCGCTCAGCGACAGCCGGGTCTTGACCGGGTACTTACTCAACTCGGCGCGGATCTCGGCCATCGGCCGGTTGAGGTCGACCCGGACCGCCTCGGACGACTCCAGCTGGGACTCCGTCACGTCGGGCAGGTAGCGGGCCGGGTCCGTCTCCAGTCGCTCCAGCCACACCCCCGACGGGGTGATCTTCGCGACCGCCTGCCGGTCCGCCGAGCAGGAAACGGCGATCGCCACCGGGCACGACGCGCCGTGCCGGGGCAGCCGGACCACCCGCACGTCGTGGCAGAAGTACCGGCCACCGAACTGTGCGCCGATGCCGAAGCCCCGGGTCAGCTCCAGCACCTCGGCCTCCAACTCCAGGTCCCGGAAGCCGTGCGCGGTCATCGAGCCCACGGTCGGCAGCCCGTCGAGGTATTTCGCGGAGGCCAGCTTGGCGGTCTTCAGCGCGTACTCGGCGCTGGTGCCGCCGATGACGACGGCCAGATGGTACGGCGGGCAGGCCGCCGTGCCGATCAACCGCAGCTTCTCCTCCAGGAACTGCATCATCCGGGTCGGATTCAACAGTGCCTTGGTCTCCTGGTACAGGTACGACTTGTTGGCCGAGCCGCCGCCCTTGGCCATGAAGAGAAACTTGTACGCGTCCGGCTGCCCGTCCGGGTCCTCGGCGTAGAGCTCCACCTGCGCCGGCAGGTTGCTGCCGGTGTTGCGCTCCTCCCACATGGTCAGTGGGGCGAGCTGTGAGTAGCGCAGGTTCAGCCGGGTGTACGCCTGCCAGACGCCCCGAGAGATCGACTCGGCGTCCGCCCCGTCGGTGAGCACGTGCCGGCCCCGCTTGCCCAACACGATCGCCGTGCCGGTGTCCTGGCACATCGGAAGCACCCCGCCGGCGGCGATGTTGGCGTTGCGGAGCAGGTCCAGCGCGACGAAACGGTCGTTCGGCGAGGCCGCCGGGTCATCGATGATCGACCGGAGCTGCGCCAGGTGCGCGGGGCGCAGAAAGTGCGCGATGTCATGCATCGCCTCGGCGGTCAGCGCGGTGAGCGCGGCCGGCTCCACAGTCAGGAATCTGCGACCGCCCGGGCCGTTGATGACGTCAACGCCCTCGTCGGTGATCAGGCGGTACTCCGTCTGGTCCGAACCGGTCGGCAGCAGGGGTGCGTACGAGAAGGAGGCGGCACTGCTCATGAACGGAAAGCCTAGGGCAGGAGAGCCGTCCGGTCCCACCCGCCGGGTAGGTCCTGGGACAGCGCTCTCACCCCGCCGGGCCGGTTGATTGGAAGGAGACGTACCCGATCTGCCGGCCCTCACCGATGATCATGCCGTTCGCTCCGACCGCGAGCGCGTTCGCCGCCGTCCGGAGGTTGGCCAGCTCAGCGCCGGTACCCGGGTCGAGCGCGACGAGCCGGGACGGATCCCGTTCGGCGAAGATCGCCGCGGACGGGGTGAGCGTCGCCCGCGGCTCCTTTTCGGCGGGGCGGGTCCACCGGGTTTCGCCACCGCCCAGTTCGCGGACGGCGACCGAGCGTTGGTCGGCCGCGCGGATCAGGGCGTACCGATCGTCAACGGCGACGATCTTCGTGCCCGGGTCGGTGACCAGCAGCAGCCGGCCGTCGTAGGCGTCGAGGACCGCCTGCTTGCCGTCCGGCGACACCCCGATCAGCACGCTGCGGGCACCCAGCGGATCCCGGCGCTGGGCACAGCCGATGGCGTCGGCGGTGCCGAAGTTGACGCCCGCCCGCTGCCAGGTCTCCTTCCCCAACAGCGGGTCCCATCCCGAGACGGCGTAGCGGCAGTTGCCCTCCTCGGAGGTGGCGGTGAGCCGCAGCATCCGACCGCCGACCACGGACAGCCGCTCGTCCCGGCCGGGCTCGATGTCGACCAGCACCCGTCCGGTCGCGGTGTCCAGCACGTGCACGCGACCGTCGACCGGAAACCCGAGCAGCCCGGGCACCGGCTCCGGGCCGGAGACGCCGTTGTCGATCCGGACGGCCTCGATTCGACGGGTGTCGAGCAGCCTCGGGTTGTCCCCAAGTAGGCCACTTTGGACACCGGGCAGGTGGGCCGTCCACAGCGGCGTGTCCCCGCGCGGGTCCCAGGCGTGCAACGTGCAGTCGGTGGGGGCCGGGCAGCGCGCGTCAATGAGCAGGTTCTGCCAGGTCCAGACCGCGACCGCGTCGTTGTCCCGCCGCCGGGTGGCACCGGTGACCGGGTCGAGCACCTCGTAGCCCCGGGTGAGGAGCTTGCCCACCACGACGACGGCGTCCCGCCCCGCACCGGCGACCGCCGACCAGTCGGCCTTGCGCTTCCAGAGCGGGGTGCCGTCGCCGAGCCGTACCGCCTCCACCCGGGTGCGCTGCTCGACCACGACGGCTTCCCCGGCGATGGTGACGCTGCGCGGAGTGCCACCGACGCGTTGCTGCCAGACCACGCCCGGCCCGCCGATCGGGGCACTGCGGTTCACCCAGTCCCACACGCCGGGGAACGGGTTCCAGACACCGCTCACCGAGAGCACGACGACCGTCACGAGCCCGAGCAGCAACCAACCAGGCTTACCCAGGCCGCGCCCCTTCACCACCGGGACACGGTAGCCGCCCGCCCGGCCCGCCGCATTCCGCCGCGCCCGCACCCGGCGGGGTCAGCGTCCGCCAGAGCGCCGCCGTCGCGGCGAGCGACGCCACCCCGGCCAGCGCCATCACGGTGCCGGGGGGGACCACTTCGCTCAACGCCCCGCCGGCCGCGGCGGCCAACCCCTGCACCGCCATCAGGCCGGTGCCCAGTAGCCCGAACGCCTGCCCCCGGCGGGCTTCCGGCACCGCGTCGAGAAACCGTCGGGCCAGCCCGAGCTGGTAGGCGAAACCGGCGGTCGCGACCGTGAGCAGCACCGCCGCCGGCCACTGGCTCGGCTCGGCCACGAAGGCGAGCATCGGCACGCCGAGCAGCAGCGCCAGCCACGGAGTCAACGCCTCCCGGCGGGCGGGCCCGACGAACCGTCCGACCAGCAGGTCACCGAGGAGCATCCCGAAGGCTGCGGCCATCAGCAGCACGCCGGCGCTGGCCGCCGGGTCGAGCTCGGCCGCGTACGGCACGAGCACGCCCTCGGCCCCGACCAGCAGCGAGCCGGGAATCCACTGTGCCAGGAGCAGGTCGCGTACCCGCCGGTCGGCGAGGAGCATCCGGTTGACCCGCCAGGTCTCCCCGACGGCGCTTCCGGTCCCGGTCGCCACCCGGGGCGCCCGGGACGTCAGCCCGACCCGGGCCAGCAGCGCGGCGAGGAGGCAGGTGGCCGCCGTGAGCCAGAGCGCCCCGTACGGGCCGACCAGCCCGAGCAGCAGGCCACCGAGGGCGAACCCGGCCACCTGGGTGCCCCCGGCCGCCACGGTGAGCACCGACCGCCCCAGCACGTACGCGTCGCCGTGCAGCATCTCCGGCAGCAACGCGCTGCGGGCGGCGCTGCTGACCGGGGCGAGGAGGCCGACGACCGCGACCAGGCCGAGCATCGCCGCCGGGGCGAGCACGCCGAGCGCGAGCACCACGGCCATGGCGAGCCGGAAGAGGTCGTAGCCGACGATGAGCCGCCGCGGCGGCCACCGGTCGGCGAGGGCGAGCAGGAACACCCCGCCGACCGCGTGCGGCAGGAACCCGGTCACGTACGCCAACGCGGCGAGCAGCCCGGAGCCGGTGCGCTCGTAGATCAGTACGGACAGCGCGAGCATCTTCACCGTCTCGCCGATCATGAACACGCTGTAGCCGCCGAAGAGCACCCGGAACTCGGCGACGGCGAAGACGTCCCGGAAGGTGCCGGGACGGGAGTCGGTGACGATCATTCGAGCAAGTGTGGGGAGCGACCCGGCGGCGACCTATCCTTTCGTTCACCAGCGAAAGGGGCAGCATGCGGATCGAGGTGACCTCGGCGGACGTGGCGGTGAGCCGATACGCCATCTCGCCGCTCGGGGAGGCGATGTCGGCGCTGCGGCTCTGCGCCGGGCAGTACACGGTCACCGGGCTGACCCCGTGGGTGACGCGGAACCGCCCCGCGTTCGAACAGCTGCGGCGACGCGTGCCGGCGGTCGACGCGCTGCTGGCGTTACAGCGCCGGGACGCGTACAACGCGGACTTCATCCAACCGCCACCGGACGGCACGGCACGGGAGTTCACCGACGAACTCGCCCTGGTCCGGGCGACCCCGCTGGCGCGGGCCCGCGCCGAGTTGGCCCGCAACCTCGCCGGCCACCGCACCCCACCGGCGAACGCCCGCCGCATCTACGAGTCACCGGTGGTGGTGGACCGGCTCGCCGACGGGATCGAAGCGGCCTGGGTCACGCTGGTCGAGCCGGAGTGGCCGCGGCTACGGGCAGTCCTGGAGCGGGACCTGCTGCACCGGGCCGGGCGGCTGCTCGCGTACGGCTGGGGTGCGGCGGTCGCGGACCTCGACCCCCGGCTGCGCTGGGTCCCCGGCCCGGCCGTCGGCTATCTCGACATCGCCGACCGGGACCCGCGGACGTACCCGCTGACCGGGCGCGGGATGCTCTTCGTCCCCACCGTCTTCGGCACCCTGATGTGCTACGTCGAGCAGCCCGGGCCGTACGCGATCGTCTACCGGGCCGCCGGGGTCGCCGAACTACTCGGCCCCCCGGACCCGGCGCGGCCGGTGGAGGCGCTGGACCGGCTGGTCGGTCGGGGCCGCGCCACGGTGCTGCGTGCCCTGACGGCCCCCGCGACGACCAGCCAGCTCGTCGCCCAACTCGGTCTGAGCCTGGGCGGCGTCGGCGACCATCTGGCGGTGCTACGCGAGGCGGGCCTGGTGACCCGCGCCCGCGCCGGCCGGACGGTCCGCTACCGCCGCACCTCGCTGGGGGACGCGCTCGCCGAGAACGGCTGACCGGCCCCGGCGCCCTCCGCGGCCGGCGGTGACGTTGCCCGCAGCGCGGAGCGGAGCAGGGGCAGGACCCGGTGCGGGATCTGCTCGGCCAGGGCGATGATCGTCGAGGTGCGTCGGATGCTCTCGTGCGACACGATCTGGTCGATCACCCGTTGCAGGTCGGCGTTGGAACGGGCCACGATTCGGCAGAGCAGGTCACCGGAGCCGGTGATGGTGTGCGCCTCGAGCACCTCCGGGATCGCCGCCAGGTGGGCGACGACCGGATCGCGCCCGTGTCGTTGGCTGATCTCCAGGGTGACGAAGCTGGTCACCCCGAACCCGACGGCGGCCGGGGACACCACGGGGCCGAAACCGTCGATCACCCCGCGGGCGATCAACTTGTCCAGCCGCGCCTGCACGGTGCCCCGGGCCACCCCGAGGCGACGGGAGCACTCCAGCACTCCGATCCGCGGCTCCTCGGCGAAGAGCTCGATCAGGCCAACATCGAGGCTGTCCAGCTGGACAGTATGACCAGGGTTCATAGGTCAGGACCCTACTGCTTGCACAACCTGACCAGCCAGATCAACGACAGTTGCCCAGTGACCGGGAACACAGCGATATTCACGGGAGGAACACGGCACTGACGGAACACGGCTGCGGCCCACCAGGCCGGCCGGTACGCGAGGGAGGGCCACCATGACCCAGGCGATCGACCGACCCCAGTCGCACGACGAGGTCGAGGCCGACCTGCTGGTCGGCGCCGTTGACCACGACATCAGCCGCGACCCGTTCCCGGTCCGGGGCCTGGACCACGTGCATTTCCTGGTCGGCAACGCCAAACAGGCCGCGCACTACTACTCCACCGCGTTCGGCATGACCTGCGTGGCCTACCGGGGGCCGGAGCAGGGCTACCGGGACCACGCCCAGTACGTACTGACCAGCGGTTCGGCGCGGTTCGTCCTCACCGGCGCGGTCCGCCCGGACGCGTCCGGCGCGGAGCAGGTCGCCCGGCACAGCGACGGGGTCTGCGACATCGCGCTGGAGGTCCCCGACGTGGACGCGGCGTACGCGCACGCCGTCGCCCAGGGTGCGACCAGCCTGGCCGAGCCACACGAGGTCAGCGACGAGCACGGCACGGTCCGGCTCGCCGCCATCGCCACCTACGGCGACACCCGCCACACCCTGCTGGACCGCTCCCGCTACCACGGTCCGTTCCTGCCCGGCTACGTCGCCCGCCGACCGATCGTCGACCGCCAGCCGATGATCGACGCCGGGGTCCAGCCGAAGCGCTTCTTCCAGGCCATCGACCACGTCGTCGGCAACGTCGAGCTGGGCCGGATGGACGAGTGGGTCG
Source organism: Salinispora goodfellowii (assembly GCF_059570675.1). Classification (NCBI taxonomy): domain Bacteria; kingdom Bacillati; phylum Actinomycetota; class Actinomycetes; order Micromonosporales; family Micromonosporaceae; genus Salinispora; species Salinispora goodfellowii. The sequence continues at coordinate 14,782 of NZ_JCANTD010000009.1, forward strand.
AGTTCTACCAGCGGGTGATGGGCTTCACCAACATGGCGGAGTTCGTCGGCGACGACATCGCCACCGACTACTCGGCGCTGATGAGCAAGGTGGTCGCCAACGGCACCCGGAAGGTGAAGTTCCCGCTCAACGAGCCGGCGGTCGCCCGGAAGAAGTCGCAGATCGACGAGTACCTGGACTTCTACCAGGGCCCCGGGGCCCAGCACATCGCGGTGGCCACCAACGACATCCTGGCCAGCGTGGACGCGATGCGTGCGGCGGGCGTGGACTTCCTGGAGACCCCGGACTCGTACTACGACGACCCGGAGCTGCGGGCCCGGATCGGCGAGGTACGGGTGCCGATCGAGGAGCTGAAGGCCCGCCGGATCCTGGTCGACCGGGACGAGGACGGCTACCTGCTCCAGATCTTCACCAACCCGGTGCAGGACCGCCCGACCGTCTTCTTCGAGCTGATCGAGCGACACGGCTCGCTCGGCTTCGGCAAGGGCAACTTCAAGGCGCTCTTCGAGGCCATCGAGCGGGAACAGGAGAAGCGCGGCAACCTGTGACGGCCCCGGGAGGTTGGCGGCCCGGCGGCCGCCAACCCCCGGGCCGCCAACCCCCGTCGTTAAGGTGTCCAGGTGAGCGAGCAGAACGAGGTGGCGCGGTGAGCGTCGCACCCGGTTGGTATCTGGACCCCGCGGACCCGGGCACCCGGCGGTACTGGGACGGCGAGGGTTGGCTCGGTGCGCCCATCCCGGCCGAGGCCACGCCCCCGGCGGGCCCGCCGCCGCCCGAGCCCGAGCCCGAGCCCGAGCCCGAGCCCGAGTCGAAACCGGCTACCCGGCCCGACGAGCCCGGCCCACCCGCCGGCCATCCGGGCACCGTGGCGGGCCAGCCCGCCCCGTCCGGTTCCGGCACCCCGCCACCGGGCTACGGGCCACCACCGGGTGCGCCGTACCCGGGGAAAGCCGGTGCGCCACCACCGGGCGCGCCGTACCCGGCCTGGCCCGGCCAGCAGCCCGAACCGCGTCCGCACGGGCTGCCGCTGGCCGGGTTGGGGGCCCGACTGGTAGCCCGCCTCATCGACATCGCCGCCGTCCTCGCACTGAACGTGGTGGTGAACTTCTGGTTCGTGTGGCAGTACATCCAGCAGATGTCCCCGCCCATCGCCGAGGCCTGGCGCCGGATCGTTGAGCAGGACAGCACCACCGAGCAGCTACCGGCGGCGGGGGAGCAGGCCGGCGGCCTCCAGATCGCGGTTCTGTTGATCGCCACGGCGCTCTGGATGGCCTACGAGGTGCCGTCGATGGCCAACCGCGGGCAGACCTTCGGCAAGCGGGTGATGGGCCTGCAGGTGCTGCCGGTGAGCGCCGTCGCCCCGCTGGGCTTCGGGCGGGCGCTGCGCCGCTGGAACACGCTCGGCCTGCCCACCCTGCTCTGGTTCTGCTGCGTCGGCTTCCTGCTGCAGCTCATCGACTCCCTCTCCCCGCTGTTCGACCGTCCGCTCCGGCAGGCCCTGCACGACAAGCGGGCGCAGACCGTGGTGGTCCAGCTACCCCGCACCCCCGTCCCGAACGACCGCCCCGCACCACCGGGAGACACCCCATGACCGATACCGGACGACGCCGGCCAGCGCCCCGGCTCACCCGCGCCGACCTGGACGTCCTGCCCAGCTACGTGCCGGGACGCAGCCCGGCCGACCTGGCCCGCGAGCTGGGCCTGCCCGAGGCGATCAAACTGGCCAGCAACGAGGTGCCGTACGGGCCGCTGCCCGGGGTGGTGGCGGCGGTCACCGAGGCCGCCGCCGGCGCCCACCGGTACCCGGACATGGGCGTGTTGGCGCTGCGCGCGGCCCTCGCCGAGCAGTACGGGGTGGACGCCGAGCGGATCGCCACCGGCTGTGGCTCGGTGGCGCTCGCCGATCACCTGGTCCGGGCCACCTGCATGCCCGGTGACGAGTTGCTCTACTCCTGGCGCTCGTTCGAGGCGTACCCGATCATCGCGGCGACCAACGGGGCGACCAGCGTACGGGTCAGCAACGACGCCGGGCACGGGCACGACCTGACCGCGATGGCCGCCGCGATCACCGACCGCACCCGAATGGTCCTGGTTTGTAACCCGAACAACCCCACCGGCACCGCAGTACGCCGGGCCGAGCTGGAGCGCTTCCTCGACCAGGCCCCGGACGACGTGCTGGTGGTCATCGACGAGGCATACCGGGAGTTCGTCACCGACCCGGAGGTGCCGGACGGCCTCAGCTATCTGGACCGACCGAACGTGGCGGTGCTGCGGACCCTGTCGAAGGCCTGGGGCCTGGCCGGGCTGCGGATCGGCTTCCTGGTCGCCCAGCCGGAGGTGGCCGCGGCCATCCGAAAGGTGGTCACGCCCTTCTCCGCCAGCGCGGCAGCCCAGGCCGGCGCGCTGGCGGCCCTCACCCAGGCCGCCGAGGTACGGCGGCGCTGCGCCCTGGTCGTGGCCGAGCGGGGCCGGGTCACCGAGGCGGTGCGCAAGCTGGTCCCGGACGTACCGGCCAGCCAGGCCAACTTCGTCTGGCTGCCCCTGGGCGAACAGGCGGTGGAGTTCGGCCGGGCCTGCGAGTCGCGCGGCGTGATCGTGCGACCCTTCCCCGGCGACGGAGTCCGGGTCACCATCGGCACCCCCGCCGAGAACGACGCCTTCCTGGCCGCGGCGGAGGCCGCGCTCGGCTGAGCCACGGCGGTTCTCTCGCCGCGAGCTGACGACCTGCTCAGGTCGCGGCGAGCAGAACCGGTCGCGAGGTGAGGAAGTAACGCTGATCGTCCGCCTCCGCGTCGACCGGGAGACGGAGGCACTCCACCGCCAGGTAGCCGTCGACCGCGTACGCCGCGCCCGGGGCCCACGATGTGCTGTCGGTGCCGAGTGAAAGCTGGAACCGGGATCGCTGATCCCCACTGACCGAATCAAACGTGATCAGATTGTTGCTTTCAGTAACCAGATGGACCCGGTCCGGTTCCACCGCGAGCACCCGGGCCCCGCCCACATCCTCGTGCCGCCACCGCTCGTTCCCGGTCCGCGCCTCCCGGGCCACCAGGGCACCATCCCGTACGCCGACGGCGACGTCACCGGCGAGCCGGGTGTCCGGCGCGTCCAGCACCGGCGCCGCCACCGGCTCGCCCGGGCCGAACAGCCAGCCCCGAGCCGCGTCGTCACCCGGCCCGACAGCCGTACGGAGGCCGGCGCAACCGGATCGACCCGAGTGGCAGCCGAGCGGGGTGACGACCAGTGTCTCCCCACCGCCCGGCGGGCTCCAGCGGGTAACGGCGCCGGTGGCCGCGTCCCGGAAGTCGATGGTCACCGCCGGGCCGCAGGAGTCGACGCTCACCAGACCGCCCGCCGTGGTGGTGCCGATCGCCTGCTGGCACCCCGGCCGGAGGTCGGACTGCCAGAGTCGCTGCCCATCGGCCAGATTCCAGCCGGCCATCGCATCCCCGCCGGCAGCGAGCACCACCGAGGTGTCGGCAGCCGAAGCGACGAAGAGCCCCGCCGGGTTCCACACGAGATCCGCACCGGTTCGCCGGGACTCGGTGTCCCGCTCCGGCACCGGCCCCTCCGCCCGCCAGGCGATCTGGCCGGTACGCCCGTCCAGCGCCACCACCTGGCCGTCCGACCACTGGGTCACCACGGTGTGGCCGCTCGCCACCACGCCCTCCAGTTCGGCGGGCCAGCGACGGAAGGACCAGTACGGGGTACTTCGATGCTTGAACTCGACCGGCTCGTCGGCGTAAACCTGGCGCTCGGCCGCGTACACCCGGATTCGGCCGTCCACCACCAGCGGCGCCACCGGCAGCCGCGCGACGAGGCCGGGGGACGGAGTCGCCGCCGTGGGGTATGCGCCGGCCGCTGCGGTGCTGACCTCGGCCGGGGCCAGCACCCGATAGACCGTGGCCGCCACCGCCATCAGCACCACCACGACCACCGCCGCCACTACGAACAGCCGGCGGCCTGTCGGGAAAACCATGCGCACCTCCGCCCGGAACCCTACCCAGCAGGCGGCGCCCGACTGCGGCGCGGTTACCGGACCGGCGCGGCCCGACCGGCGGCGGCGAGCTCGGCGAGGTCGCGGCGCAGCGCGCCGGCGACCGCCCGCGCGGCCAGCTCGCCGAGGAAGAACGCGACGATCCGGCCGCGGGCACCGGCGGGGACCGCCTCCTGGGTGACCGTGACCACCGTGTTGCGTTCACCTCGACACCGGGCCGGGCGCAGCGCCCAGGTGGTCCGGTAGTCCACCTCCCGGCCGGACGACGCGAGCACCAGCCGGTGCGGCGGCACGGCCTCGACCACGACAAACTCCTCGATCAGCGCCGCCCCGTCCGGCTGGGAGCGGACCTCCCACCAGGCGGTGCCCGGGCCGAACTCGCCGCGAGTCAGGACCACCCGACCCGGGGCGGCGTGGGTGCGCACGGCCAGGTCGGTGAGCAGGCGCCACACGTCGTTCGGCTGCGCCTGGATGGACCGCATGACCGTCACCCGCGACATACCACCTCCCGTGGCGTCGACGGTACGCGCTGTGACCGCCGCGCGGGTCCCGCCGCCGGCTATCGCTGGACGGCCGCCCCGCACGGCCCCCTCGCCACTCAGCTACCGAGCTCTCCGGCCCGGACCGCTCGGATGAACCTCGCCCATCCCGGACCCCCCACCGCGAGGGCCGGACCAGATCTGTCCTTCGAGTCACGTACGGCCACCACGCCGAGCGCCTCGACCAGGTTGTCGGCCACCTCCACACAGAGCCCCTGGTCGTTGGAGCGGCTGCTGGATCGCCAGACCGCACCTGGGAAGTCGTTCATCCTTCACCCTCCTGTCGCCGTGCCGCCAACCGGCTGCGAGCCCGACCCCGGGGAGCAGGCCCGTACCGCGTGGCGACGGATCCGATCGATCAACGTGACAGGAAGGGAGCCCGATCGGACGACCTGTGCGATCCGCCCGTACCGGTGGAGGTTTCTCGCCCGGTACGGGCGGACGTGGGCGCACCGGTGCTGTCGCTGCGGCCCCGCGGCGCCACCGGGGCGGCGCAGACCGGGACGGAAGGGGTATTCGCTGGTCAGCGGGGGGCGACGATGGTGCCGGTGACCTCGCCGAGGCCGACGGTCGTGCCGTCCGGGCCGGGCGCGGTGCCGGTGATGGTGATGCTGTCGCCGTCGGCCAGAAAAGTACGTTCGCTGCCACCGACCCGGACCGGCTCCGTCCCGCCCCAGGTCAGCTCCAGGAACGAACCGACCTGACCGCGCTCGGCGCCGGAGACGGTGCCGGAGGCGTAGAGGTCGCCGGTGCGCAGCGCGGCTCCGTTGACGGTCAGATGGGCCAACTGCTGCGCCGGGGTCCAGTACATGGTGGCGAACGGCGGCTCGCTCACCCGCTCACCGTTCCACTCCACCGACAGGCGCAGATCGAGCCCGAGGTGGGGCTCGTCGCACAGGTAGTCAGCGACCGGTGGATCCTGCTCCGGCGCCGGCACGAACGCCGCACCGAGCGCCGCCAGCGGCGTCACCCACGCCGCGACCGAGGTGGCGAAGGACTTGCCGAGGAACGGTCCGAGGGGTTGGTATTCCCAGGCCTGGATGTCCCGGGCGGACCAGTCGTTGACCAGGACCACGCCGAACACGTGGTCGGCGAAGTCACCGACCGGGACGCGGCTGCCCAGCGGACTGGGCACACCCACCACAAAGCCCACCTCCGCCTCGATGTCGAGGCGAACCGAGGGACCGGTGACCGGACCCTGCGGAGTGGCCCGCTGGCCACACGGCCGGACGATCGGGGTGCCGGAGACCACGACGGTGCCGGCCCGACCGTGGTAGCCGATCGGCAGGTGCTTCCAGTTGGGCAGCAGCGGCGGCTGGCCCGGCCGGAAGATTCGACCGACGTTGCTGGCGTGCTGCTCGGAGGAGTAGAAGTCGACGTAGTCCGCCACGTCGAAGGGGAGCAGGAGCTCCACGCTCGACAGTGGCCGGAGCAGCGGCTGGACCGCCGCCCGGTGGGAGCTGTCGGTGAGCAGCTCGACGATCCGCTCCCGCACAGCCGTCCACTGCGGACGCCCAAGCGCCATGAAGTCGTTCAGCCGTGGGCGGCTCAGCGTACCGGCGGCCAGTACCAGGCCGGCCTGCTCGGCGCCGCCGAGGTCCAGCACGTGGGCGCCGACGCGTACACCCACCCGCGGCTCCCGGTCGGCGGTACGGAACACCCCGTACGGCAGGTTGTGCAGCCCGTACGGCGAGCCCTCCAGGCCGGTCACCCAGGTCATGCTTCGATACCCCCGTTCACCAGCCCCAGCTGGATCAGATCGGTCAGTGGTTCCAGGATGCTGCACGAGCCGTAGCCGACCCAGAGCGGACGCGCCGCGTCCAGCCGCTGCGCGATCGGCGCGAGCAACGGCCGCGGGTCGGTGGCGCGGAGCAGCTCGGTGACCCGCTCCACCTCGGCGCCCCCGGCCGCGACGAGCGCGGCGGCGAGCACGTTCGCGAAGCCGTGGTGGGTGAAGCCGGTCTCCCGGTCCAGGTGTCGCACCGCGTGGTGCAGCCCGGCGGTCAGTTTGAACGGCAGCCCCCGCTGCTGACACCCGTGGATCACCGCGGCCAGCTCGGCGGAGGTGGGGAAGAGCTCGGCGGCGAGGCCGCCGGTCCGGAACTTCGCGGCGACGGACAGCCCGGCGGCGCGGGCCTCAACAAGCCGGTCCAGCGCCCCCATCAAGCCGAAGGTCAGCGGAATCTCGGCGTAGACGGTGCGCCCGGCGAGCTGCTCCGCCATCGGGAGAAGCTTGGCCAGGCCCGGCTGCGGGTCCACGCCGCGGGCGGCGACGGCGACCTCGACCTGCTGGATCGTGACGCCGGGGGGCACTGCGGCGAGGGCGTCCGGGAGGCCGGCTGGTCCGGTGTCTCCGATCAGCCCGACCACGAGTTCCTCGGCCGGATCGACCAGGGCGTGCAGCTCCCGATTAAGCACTGTGGAGGCGGGGACCAGGAGCGGGCCGACGAGCTCGGCGTACCAGGACGAGCGGTGCTGCCGGTGCGCCGGAACGGCGTCGGGCAGCGACGCACTGCCGGGCGGGAAGACGGCGGCGTCGTCGACGAGGCCGGCGAGGAGTCGGGGCAGCTTCGTTGACACGAGACAACAATCTACGGGACGCTAAAAGAGCGGACAATAGCGTCCGATTTTCGGACACCGTGGATGATCTGCTCGGGGAGGGCGAGATGCCGTACTACCGCCGCGTCGGCGAGGTGCCACGCAAGCGCCACACCCAGTTCCGTCAACCCGACGGCCGCCTCTACGCCGAGGAGCTGGTGGGCCAGGAAGGCTTCTCCGACGACTCCTCGCTGCTCTACCACCGGCACGCACCGGCCGCCATCGTGGCCGCCGAGGAGTTCACCCCACCGGCGGTCACCTGCACACCGAACCTCCCACTCAAGCCCCGCCACCTGCGCACCCACCAACTCGACGGGGCCGCCGCCGACCCGGTGCTCGGCCGGCGCTACCTGCTCGGCAACGACGACGTCCGGATCGCGTACGTGCTGGCCGACCAGCCCTCCCCGCTGTTCCGCGACGCCACCGGCGACCACTGCCTCTACCTCGAATCCGGCACCCTGCGGGTCGAGTCCCCCTTCGGCTCCCTCGATGCCGTCGCCGGCGACTACGTGATCATCCCGACCTCGACCATTCACCGGCTCGTACCCACCGGCACCGAGCCCGTCCGGCTGCTGGCGGTCGAGGCGGCCGGCCACATCGGCCCGCCCAAGCGCTACCTGTCGGTGCGCGGCCAGTTCCTGGAACACTCGCCGTACTGCGAGCGGGACGTCCGGGGACCGGACACCCCGCTGTTCGTTGCCGGCGAGAACGTCGAGGTTCTGGTCCGGCACCGACGCGGCTGGACCCGGCACGTCTACGCCAACCACCCGTTCGACGTGGTCGGCTGGGACGGGCACCTCTACCCGTGGGCGTTCTCCATCCACGACTTTGAGCCGATCACCGGCCGGGTCCACCAGCCCCCGCCGGTGCACCAGACATTCCAGGGCCCGAACTTCGTCATCTGCTCGTTCGTCCCCCGCAAGGTGGACTACCACCCCGACGCGATCCCGGTGCCATACCACCACCACAACGTCGACTCCGACGAGATGCTCTTCTACACCGGGGGCAACTACGAGGCGCGGCGCGGCTCCGGCATCGGCCAGGGGTCGATCTCACTTCACCCGTCGGGCTTCACCCACGGGCCGCAGCCCGGCGCCGCCGAACGGTCGATCGGCGTTGACTACTTCGACGAGCTCGCCGTCATGGTCGACACCTTCCGCCCACTGGAGCTCTGCGACGCCGCCGCGGCCTGCGAAGACGACGCGTACGCCTGGACCTGGGCGCGGCGCGGGTAGCCCTCAGCGCACCGAACGGGCCAGCGCGGTGACGACGGCGAAGGCCGCCACCGCGATCGCCAGGACCAGCGGCCAGACCGTACCGACAAGGGTGTAGAGCAGTAGCAGCACCGGGGCCGCGGCAGTCGCGTACCCGGCCAGCGCCAGCGGCCGGTCGGAGCGCAGCAACTCCGGCAGGATCGTGCGGGCCACCCCGGGCAGCTTCGCCGCGTACCGCCACACCAGCAGCCCGCCACCGAGGGCGGCCGCCGCGGCGACGGCCCGGGACAGCCCCGGGCTGCCCACCGCGAAGCAGGCGATCAGCACCGCGGCGACCATGGACCAACCGGCACCAACCACGACCAGCTGGCGAAGACCAGCCGAGATCGTCCGCACCGAGTTGATCCGGCCAGGGCTGATCGCCGCCGCGGCGGCGAGGTGCTCCAGCGCCTCACTCCACCGGCGCTGCTCCAGCCGCAGCACCCCGATGTCGTGCCGCGCCTCGGCGAGCTGCGGATCGAGCCGCAGCGCTTCGGTGTACGCCCGCTCGGCCAGGTCGTACAGCTGCAGGTTGGCCGCGACCAACCCGAGCACCAGATGCCCCGCCGGCTCCTGTGGCGCTAGCTCCACCCCCCGCCACGCCGCGTTCAGCGCGGGCTGACCATTACGCGAACCAGCCAGGATCGCCGCGCCGCTGCGCTGGGCGTACGCGTCCGCCGGCCCCAACGCGAGAATCCGGTCCGCGGTCCGGGCCGCCTCCCCGTGCTCGGCCAGGTCGGCCAGGGCCATCCCCCGAGCGACCAGGGCGGGGACCGAGTCCGGCGCGACCGCCAACGCGCCGTCGGCGGCGGTGAGCGCGTCCGCGGGCCGCCCCGCCGCGAGCTGCACCCGGGAGAGCTCGGTCGACACCGCCGCGTGGGCGGGATCAAGGGCGAGGGCGAACCCCAACTCGGTGCTGGCCTCGTCGTAGCGGCCGAGCTCGGCGAGGAGCCGGGCGCGCTGCAGGTACCCGTCGGCGGCGGAGCGGTCAGAGGTGGGTTCGCTGGACATCGCTGCGAGCCTAGGCGGCCGGGGCTGCGTAAACCAGGGCCACCGCGATGCCGGTCAGGCCCTCGCCACGGCCGGGGAAGCCGAGCCCGTCGGTGGTGGCGGCGGAGACACTCACCGGGGCGCCCACCGCCGCCGAGAGCACCTGCTGCGCCTCGGCCCGACGCGGTCCGATCTTGGGGCGGTTCCCGATCACCTGCACCGACACGTTGCCGATCGTGTAGCCGGCCGCCCGCACCCGGCGGGCGCTCTCGCCGAGCAGGGCCACCCCGGAGGCACCAGACCACTCCGGCTGCCCCACCCCGAAGTTGGCGCCGAGATCGCCCAGGTCGGCGGCGGAGAGCAACGCGTTACACGCGGCGTGGGCGGCAACATCCGCATCCGAATGCCCGGCCAGGCCGTCCTGCCCGGGCCAGTGCAGGCCAGCGACCCAACATGGCCGGCCGGACTCGAAAGCGTGCATGTCAACGCCGATGGCAACCCGCGGAACGATCACCATCCGAGGGTACGGGTCAGCGGTCGATCGCCAGCAGGTGCTCGGCCAACGCCAGGTCGAACGGGCGGGTGACCTTCAGGGCGTACTCGGAGCCGGGTACACAGACCACCGGCACCCCGAGCTTCTCGACCAGGCCGGCATCGTCGGTGAGCGGGTCGGTGGCGGCGGCGTGCGCGGTGGTCAGTACTGCCCGCCGGAACCCCTGCGGCGTCTGCACCGCCCGCAGCGCGGAGCGATCGACCGTGCCGAGGACCTCTTCACTGACGCCGACCTCCTTGATGGTGTCGACCACCGGGAGCACCGGGATCACCGCGTCGTGACCGGAGCGGACCGCCGCGGCGACCGACTCGACCAGCCCGGGCGGGGTGAGCGCTCGGGCCGCGTCGTGCACCAGCACGATCTCCGGGCCGGCGGGGACCGCGGCGAGCGCGGCGGCGACCGAGGCCTGCCGTTGCGCTCCGCCCGGCACCACGGTGACCGGCGCCACCGGGGCCAACAGTTCGCGGACCGCGACGAGATCCGGCGCCGGAGCGGCCACCACCACGGTGTGCACCGAGGCGGCGGCGGCGAGCCGGCGGACCGCATGCACCAGGAGCGGCTCCCCGTCCAGCAGCCGGAGGGCCTTCGGCCGGCCGGGGCCCAGCCGTACGCCGGCACCGGCCGCAGGCACGAGGACCGCGACGTCACCGCGCGGATCAAGCTGCGCGGTCACGTCGCGGTCCTCGGTGATTTACTCATGGCAGATCGGGTACGACGATCAGGTGCGGATCAGGCTTCGGTCAGCACCTTGTCGAGCAGCGTCTCCGCCTCGTCCTTGGTGCTCTTTTCGGCCAGTGCGACCTCACCGACGAGAATGTCGCGGGCCTTGGCGAGCATGCGCTTCTCGCCTGCGGACAGCCCCCGCTCCCGCTCCCGACGCCACAGGTCGCGGACGACCTCGGCCACCTTCAGCGGATTACCGGAGGCCAACTTCTCAAGATTCGCCTTGTAACGCCGTGACCAGTTGGTCGGCTCCTCGGTGTGCGGAGCCCGGAGCACGTCAAAGACCTTGCCGAGGCCCTCTTCGCCGACCACCTCGCGCACACCCACGATCTCGGCATTCTCCGCGGGAACCCGGACCGTGAGGTCACCCTGCGCGACCCTGAGAACGAGGTACTGCTTCTCCTCGCCCTTAATGACCCGAGTCTCGATTGCCTCGATGAGTGCGGCCCCGTGGTGGGGGTAAACAACGGTCTCGCCGACACTGAAAACCATAGGTTCGAAACCCCTTTCGCTGTGTCTAGGGTAACACGCTCAGACACCGGTGTCTCACCGCTGCCCTGACCGTTGGCGCAGCTCAGGGGCCCTGTGAGAGGGATTTCTTCAGCTTGACAGGAAGCCAGACCGAAGTATTGAACACGCTCCGTAACGGCAGTATGCCGTCGCGGCTGAGTGGCGAAACCCGGGATCCAAGGCGATGCGCTCGACTCATGGTAGCCCGCGCCCCCGACACTCGCCCACGCCTGGCGGGAGCGGTCCCGGTGCGGCAGGCTGGACAAGAGCCCGCCTCAGGCTCGCCAGGAATCCAGGGGGTTCAATGGGCAGGCCCGCCGCGGACGACGACTCCGGACTGCCGGAGCTGCCACCCGAATGGGGCCGGGTGGTCGTACCGGACAACGCCGCAGAGCTCTCGGCCGAGGCCAAACAGCTCCGCCGGGAACTGAACCGGCCGACCCGGCCCGCTTCGACCGTGCCGGCGCTGCTGACCCTCCTGATCGCCATGGTCACCGTGTTGGCCGGGCTGAACGCGACCATCTGGGCCCAACCACCCCCCACCCCACCGGCGTCAACCCCGGCCACACCCGCCGACCTGAGCGGGCGGACCCTGCCCGCGTTCGACCTGGTGGACAACGGTAAGCCGGTGCCGCTGCGGGGCCTGCTGCCCGCCGTGATCCTCCTCACCGACGCGTGCGCCTGCCCGACCGAGGTGGCCAACACCGTCGCCGTCGCGCCACCCCGGGTCACCGTGGTCATCGTCAACCCCGCCCCCGCCCCCGCCGTACGCGCGTCGCCCCCCGCTCCGGAGACGACCCTGCACGCGCTCGACGACCCGGCTGACGGGCTACGCGCCTTCCTCCGCCTGCCACCCCGCGCCGGCGTGGCCAGCGCGCTGCTCGTCGACCGCTCCGGGGTCGTACGGAAGGTGCTCCCCGAGCTCCGCTCCACCGCCGACTACGAACCCGAGCTAGCTCGCCTCGCCAGCTGACCGTTCGAGGAGGCCCGCATAGAGGGTCAAGCCCGGGCCGAAGGCCAGCATCACCACCCGTCGTGCCGGCACGACCGCTCGGTGCAGTCGGTCCAACACCAACAGCACCGTCGGCGACGAACAGTTGCCCCGCTCGGCCAGCGTCTCCCGGGACGCCGCCAGGGCGGCCGCCGGCAGGGCGAGTTCCCGCTCCACCACGTTGAGGATGCGGGGACCGCCCGGGTGCACCGCCCAGCCGTCCACCTCCGGCCGCCGCAGGCCATGCTGGGTGAGTAGGCCGTCCACCAGCGCCCGTACCTGCGTCGAGAGCACCTGCGGCACCTTCGGCGACAACCCCATCCGGAACCCGGTATCGGTGACATCCCAGGTCATGTGATCGGCGGTGGAGGTGTCGGTCACCGAGGCGACCGCCCGCACCGCGTACCCGGGGCCACCGGGCACGACCACGGCGGCCACCGCGGCGTCGGAGAAGAGCGCGTGCGAGACGATCTGCTGGGTGTCCACCCGGGCGGTGGCGGGCTGAATGTGCAGGCTGGTCAGCTCGGCGCAGAGCAGCAGGGCGGGTTGACCTCGGGCGGTCACGAAGTCGCTCGCCACGCCCAGCCCCGGCAACGCGGCATAGCAGCCCATGTGGCCGACGAAGACCCGCTGCGCGCCCGGCGCCAGGCCGAGATCGCGGGCGAGGAGAATGTCCAACCCCGGGGTCGCGTATCCGGTGCAGGAACAGACCACGAAGAGCCCGACGTCACCGGCGGCCAGACCGGCGGCGGTGAGCGCCCGCCCCACCGCCTCCTTGCCCAGCGGCAGCGCCTCCACCTGATAGCGCCGCATCCGCCGCTCGGTCGACCAGTCAGAGACATCCTCCAGCACCGGATTGACCGCGGCCTGCCGGCGCTGCACCCCCGAGTTGGCGAAGATCCGTTGGGCCAGCGCCCGGGTGGTTCCGGAGTAGTGCCGGGCGAAGAAGCCCTCCCACAACTCGCCCTGGTCGGCCGACGGCGGATGCGCCGTACCGATCCCCGCGATCACCGGCACGGCCATGACGCCCACCCTTCGTTCTGATCTCCCAGCACGTTCACCAACGAGGGGCCGACCCGTCACGGTCCGGGTCGCCACCGAGCACGGCGACGCCGAGCCAGTCCGCGCAGACGTCGGAGGTGGCCGGGTGCAGCGAACCGCAACGCGCATCCCGGTAGAGCCGCTCCAACGGATGCCCCCGCCGAGTGGCCCCGGTGCCGGCCGCCTCCAGCACCGAGGCCGCCACGTCGGCCGCGGTGGTGCCCGCCAGCAACTTCGCTCGCCAGACCCAACGGTTCGTCTCGGCATCGCCCGGCGCCTCGTCCACCCGCCGGGCCGCCTCCACCACCACCAGGTCCGCCGCGGCCACCGCCGCGTCGGCGCGACCGAGCCGGGCCCGGACCGCCGGCAGACCGCCGAGCTCACGGGCGTTCAGGTGCTCGGCCGCGGCGTCGATCGCGGCCCGCGCGACCCCGACGTACACCGCGGCGTAGCTCGCGACCAGCCAGTGCGGCATCAACTGCGCCACGACCAGAGCCAGCCCCTCGACCCCGCCGAGCAGCCGGTCTGCCGGCACCGTCACCTCCAGGTGCAGGTCGTGCGAGGAGGTGGACCGCATGCCCAGCGAGTCCCAGGTCTCCTCGACGGCCAGCCCGTCCCCGGCCGGCACGAGAAACTGGGAGACCACCGAGGGATCAGCCGCGCTCCGGGCGGCCACCAGATAGCCGTCGGCGTGGCCGGCACCAGAGCAGAAGGTCTTGCTCCCCTTGATCCGCCAGCCACCGGCAACCGGCTCGTACACCGTACTGAGCTGCGAGAGTCGGGCCCCCGCCCCGCGTTCGCTCATCGCCACCGCGTACCAGGAGCCATCCGCCGCCGCCCGCAGCAGCCGGTCCCGCGCCGCCAACGCCCCGTCTGGCAGGCCGAGCGTCTCGGCCAGCTCCTCGGTCACCGCGCACAGCGCGCCCGTGACCGAGGCGTGCATGTTGAACACCAGCGCGGTCGCGCCGTTTCCCCGCGCCAACTCGGTCGCGACCGCCGCGTACTCCCCGAAGGTGGCACCGAGGCCGCCGAGCTCCCGCGGCACCATCAGGCCGAACAGGCCCGCCTCCCGGAGGTCCCGGAAATCGTCGGCCGGGAAGGTGCCGTCCCGGTCGTGGTCGGCCGCCCGGGCGGCGAATCGCGGCGCCAACCGGCGGGCCACCTGCACAGCCTGCGTCATGCGACCGTTCCCTCCTCAGATCCATTCGTCCGCGTCTGATCGCGCTCGCGCCGGCCCCAGCCCTGGTAGAGCACCGCCGTTGACCAGGTCGGCACGATGCGTGGGGGCACCCCGCCCGCGCCCCCTATCCGCCGGGCCAGCCAGCCGAGCACCCGGATCAGCTGCGGTCGAATCCCGCGCAGCCGCAGGTTGACCCCGTACCGGGCACATTCGGCGACCAGCGCGCAGGCGTCCACGAACAACCGTGGGTCGTGGATCCCCCGCGGGACCGTGGGCAGCCGCTCGCCGATGTGGACGGCGAGCAGGCGGCTCAGTGCGGTGTCGTTGAGCGTGTCGAGGACGAGCAGCCCGCCCGGGCGGAGTAGCCGGCAGGCCTCGGCCACCACCGTTCGCCAGTCGGGAACGTGCTCCAGCAGCTCGCCCGCGGCCACCACGTCGGCGCAGCCGGAGGCGAGCGGCACGGCGGTCGCATCGGCGTTGAGCACCACCACGTCGTGCCCGGCGGCCTGGCGCAGCGCCGAAGCGGTGAGGTCGACCCCAACGTGTCGATAGCCCTTGCCGGCGAGGTGCGGGGCGAGGAGCCCGGCACCACAGCCGAGGTCAACCAGGACGGCGCCGGGACGCGACGCCGCCGGCACCAACGCTGCCCGGGACTCGGCCAGCCAGTGCAACATGGCGAAGGCGCCGTCCGGCCGCCACCACTCCCCGGCCAGATCGTCGTACTGGCGCGGATCATTGCGCGGCAGGGTGCGGCCAGCCTCTGGCATGGACCGAGCGTGGCACGACTGCCCGGTAACGACCAGACTTCCCTCATGACCTCCTCAGTGCTACGGCGGGTCGCGCGGGTGCTGACCCGACCGGACCGAGCCGGGCCCGCCGCCGGCGGCTCGGGAGCGGCCCGCACCCGGCCGGTGGTGGCCCTGCTCCGGGCGAGCCATCCCGAGCCAGCAGCCGCGGTCACCACGGTGGCCGGCCTGCTCGCCTGGGGTGTCGGGCACCGGTTGGCGGGGGTGGTCGTCGTGGTGCTCACCGTGGCCGCCAGCCAACTCGCCGTCGGGTGGACCAACGACGCGCTCGACGCGAAACGGGACACGGTGGTCGGGCGGCCCGACAAGCCGGTCGCCGCCGGTCTGGTCAGCCGTCGCACGACCGCGCTGGCCGCCGCCGCGGCCAGCCTCGCCACCCCGCTGCTCGCGCTGACGACGAACCGGGCCGCCGCGGCGGTAGCCACCGCCGGGCTGATCTCCGCGCTGCTCTACAACTGGCCGCTGAAGTCCTCGCCGCTGTCGGTCCTGCCCTACCCGGTCTCCTTCGGGTCGTTGCCGGCCTTCGTCGTGCTGGCTCTGCCGGGCGCGGGAACGCCACCGGCCTGGCTGGTCAGCGCCGCGGCCCTGCTCGGCGCCGGCGCGCACTTCGCGAACGTACTGCCCGACCTCGACGACGACGCCCGCACCGGCGTCCGCGGGCTGCCCCACCGGCTCGGCGCGGGCGGCAGCCGGACCGCCGCCATCGGGCTCCTGCTCGCCGCGACCGCCACCCTGGTCTTCGGGCCGCCCGGACCACCGTCGCCGGTCGGGCTCGCCACGGTGGCCGCCGCCGTCCTGACACCACCGCTACTCTGGTACGGCGAGCGCGTCACCAACCGCGTCACGACCCGGTCGGCGGCCGTCTTCCGGGCGGTTTTGGTAATCGCCCTCATCGATGTGATTCTGCTTTTGACCAGCGGGCCATTGGTTTGAACACCCTCACAGCGGTGGCATACCCGGGTCGGCGTGCGGAACTGGATCAGTCCCAACTACCCTGGAGCGCGGTCTGCACGGGCATGGCCACCGTGTCCGGCGTACGACCGGGCCCGATCATGACGAGGAGGACCGACGTGACGCGCTCGATCAGGGGTTCCCGCCGGTCGGCCCTGCTACTGGCCGGGTTGGCGACGAGCGGACTACTGCTCTCTGGATGCAGCGCCGGTCAGGTTGCCGAGACCGCCGGAACCGTACCGTCGATTCAGGGTGTCAACGTCGCGAGCAAGAGCGGCGACTTCGCTGTTCGTAGCCTGCTGATCGCCTACCCGGGGGTGGACGGCTACCAGGCCGGTGACAACGCGAACCTGGACGTGGTCCTCTACAACGACTCGCCGGACCAGGTCACGGTGACCGTCACCACCGAGGGCGCCCAGGAGGTCGTCCGCAGCGACCCCAACGCCCCGCTCGGCGAAAGCCCGGCAACGACGGCCGCGCCCTCCGCTGGCATGCCGGCCCAGATCGTGGTGCCGCCGCTGAGCTTTGCACAGCTCAACTCGGAGGCGGCAACCGTGCTGCGGCTGATCGAGCTGGACCAACCGCTGCGGGTCGGCGAGAGCGTCTTCGTGACCTTCGACTTCGGTGGCACCACGATCCGGGCTGCGGCGCCGGTCGCCGTGCCGCTCACCCCGGCCGCGCCCCCGGAGCCGATCATCGAGCGCCACACCGGCTTCGAGGAGCTGGAGGACGGGCACGGCGGTCCGGGTGGCGCCGGGCACTGATCGTCGACGCGACGGTTAACGTCCTGGGGTGACCACCTCCCGATCCGGCCGCGCCCCCCGCCCCGCCTACGAGTGCGACGCCTGCGGCCACCAACCACCGAAGTGGGTCGGCCGCTGCCCGGAGTGCGGCGAGTGGGGCTCGGTCGTCGAGTGCACGCTGACCGGGCCCACCGTCTCCGGCCGGGTGGTCAGTTCCCGGCTGCCGGCCGAGCCGGCGCGGCCGATCGCCACCATCAGCGCCGCGCCCGCGCGCGCCCGCCCGACCGGGGTCAGCGAACTCGACCGGGTGCTCGGCGGCGGCCTGGTTCCGGGCGCGGTGGTGTTGCTCGCCGGCGAGCCGGGGGTCGGCAAGTCGACCCTGCTCCTCGACGTGGCGCAGCACTGGGCCGCCGGCGGCGCCAACCCATCGCTCGTGGTCAGTGGCGAGGAGTCGGTCAGCCAGGTCCGGTTGCGCGCCGAACGGATGGGCACCCTGCACGAGCAGCTCTATCTGGCGGCCGAGAGCGACCTCGCCGCGGTGCTCGGGCACCTGGACGCGGTCAAGCCGGGGCTGCTGGTGCTGGATTCGGTGCAGACGATCTCGACAACCGGCACCGAAGGGGTGCCCGGCGGGGTGACCCAGGTCCGCGCGGTCACCGCGGCCCTGGTGGCGGTCGCCAAGGAGCGGGGCATCGCGACTCTGCTGGTGGGGCACGTCACCAAGGACGGCCAGGTGGCCGGTCCACGGGTGCTGGAGCACCTGGTTGACGTGGTGCTGCACTTCGAGGGGGACAAACACTCGTCCCTGCGGTTGGTGCGGGGGGTGAAAAACCGGTTCGGCGCGGCCGACGAGGTCGGCTGCTTCGAGATGCACGAGGGCGGAATCAGCAGCTTGGCCGACCCGTCCGGGCTCTTTCTCACCCGCTACTCGGAGCCCGTTCCCGGCACCTGTGTCACGGTGGCGATGGAGGGGCGACGTGCTCTGGTCACCGAGGTGCAGGCGCTGATCGGGGCGACGGTGGCCGGGTCGCCCCGACGAACGGTCTCCGGGCTCGACTCAGCCCGACTCGCGATGGTCCTGGCGGTGCTCCAACGGCGCACCGAGCGGCTGACCCTGCACGATCGGGAGGTCTTCGCGGCCACTGTTGGCGGCATCCGGGTCGTCGAGCCCGCCGCCGACCTGGCGGTCGCCCTCGCGGTCGCCTCCGGCGGGCTCAACCTCGCGATCACCCCGCACCTGGTGGCGATCGGGGAGGTCGGGCTCACCGGTGAGGTACGCCGGGTGGGGGCGGTGCCGCGCCGGCTGGCCGAGGCGGCCCGGCTTGGCTTCCGGCTCGCGCTCGTACCACCGGGCTGCGGTCCGGAGAGCAGCGGCGTCCGCGCCGAACAGCTAAAAGTGGTCGAGGTCAGCGATGTCCGGGCCGCACTCCAAGCCGTCGCGCGGGCATCCGCCGAATAACCCTCAGCCTATTTAATACAGAAAGCTTCCCAATAAACAGCTATTAAGCGGTTGGATCGGTTAATTTTGGCAGCACGACACATCACAGTAACCGCGACAGCACCCACCGCAGAGTAGTCCGTAGACTGTCCCCGTGCCGACCGACCGCGACACCACCAAGCCTGCCGGCGCGACACCGCACGCCCGCACCGGTGCCGTGGGTTCGACCGCGCGTCCGATCAGTGTGCACATGACCGGAGACACGGCCAGTGACCCACTGCGCGCCAACCTGGCCCTGATGGCACCCGGCACCGCCCTCCGGGACGGGCTGGAGCGAATCCTCCGCGGACGCACCGGCGCCCTGATCGTCCTGGGCTGTGACCGGGTCGTCGAGAGCCTCTGCACCGGCGGCTTCCCGCTCGACGTGGAGTTCTCCGCCACCCGCGTCCGCGAGCTGTGCAAAATGGATGGCGCCGTGGTGCTCTCCAGCGACGGCAGCCGGATCGTCCGGGCGGCAGTGCATCTGATGCCCGATCCCACGATCCCGACCGAGGAGTCCGGCACCCGGCACCGCACCGCCGAGCGGGTTGCCCGTCAGACCGGCTACCCGGTCATCTCGGTGAGCCAGTCCATGCGGATCATCAGCCTCTACGTCAACGGCCAGCGGCACGTGCTGGACGACTCGGCCGCCATCCTCTCCCGGGCCAACCAGGCACTCGCCACGCTCGAACGGTACAAGCTACGCCTGGACGAGGTCTCCGGCACTCTCTCCGCCCTGGAGATAGAGGACCTGGTCACCGTCCGGGACGCGGTCGCCGTCGTCCAACGACTCGAGATGGTCCGTCGGATCGCCGACGAGATCGCCGGATACGTGGTGGAGCTGGGCACCGACGGCCGGCTCCTCGCGCTGCAACTCGACGAACTGATGGCCGGTGTGGACGCCGATCGCACCCTGGTCATCCGGGACTACCTCCCCACCGGCCGCAAGTCCCGCACCCTCGACGAGGCCCTGGTCGAGCTGGACCTGCTGACCGCGACCGAACTGATCGACCTGGTCGCGGTCAGCCGAGCGATCGGCTACCCGGCCGCCGCCGACGCACTCGACGCCGCGCTCAGCCCTCGCGGGTTCCGGCTACTGGCCAAGGTGCCACGGCTGCCGGTGGCGATCGTCGACCGCCTGGTGGGGCACTTCGGCAGCCTTCAGCGGCTGCTCGGCGCGACCGTGGAGGACCTGCAGGCCGTCGAGGGCGTCGGCGACGCCCGGGCCAGGGGCGTCCGAGAAGGACTTTCCCGGCTCGCCGAGGCCTCGATCCTGGAACGCTACGTCTGACCGCGCCAGCGGTACGGCTCCGTCAGCCGGTGACCTCGAGCTCCACGGGCTCGCTGTGCTTCGTGCCGACCCGGGCGAACACCTGGTAGGTGCCGGGCGGCGCTTCGGGGCCGATGGCGACCCCACCCTGACAGCGGGTGTCGTCGTTGCCGTTCCAGGTGATCCCATAGGACCGCTCAGAGTTCGGCGTGAACGACTTGACCGCCGAGCCCTCGCCGGTACCACAGCTGTCGGAGGACCAGATCATCGCCGCCCCCGACTTGAGGAACAGCTCCTGTAGGTCCGCGCCGACATCCCGGCTACAAGTCCGATCCGAGATATTTTTTATCTTCAATTGCAGTTCAACGGCATCGCCCCGGCCCACCGACACCGGCTGGGCGACAGCGGTCACGCTGATATCGGCATCGGCGCAGGCACCGTCATCGGTGCTCGGGGGCGCCGGGGGCGGGTCATCCGCCTCGGACGGCTCGGAGGGCGGCTCCTCCCCACCGACGTCGCCCGAGTCAGCTGGGGGCTCCGCCGGCCCGGCCGGGGGCTCGGAGTCGGCTGGGGAGTCGCCGGAGGGCTGCTCCTGCCCGCTGGCGTTCTTGCTGGCGGGCTCGTCCGAATTACCCCACGAGGAGTAGAAAACCACAACCAGAAAGAGAAACACCGCTCCGAGCACAACGGCGCGACGCCGCCAGTAAACGGCGGGGGGCAAGGGGCCGACCGTCAGACGCATGATGCTCTACCGTAGCGGTGCCACGTGCGGCAATCGACAGCGACGCGCCGAGCCAGTCCAGCAATGAAAGCTTTTCTCCACTTACCACAGTCCAAACCACCAAGGGTACGGGTGGGAAAACGGAAGGTGATCACAGGTACACCTTGCGCTGGTACACGGCATGGGCACCGGCGACCCGGTCCAGGAACAACAGACCCGCACAGTGGTCGATCTCGTGTTGCAGGGCCCGCGCCTCGAACGCGTCGGTGACCAGCCGAACCGTCGCTCCGGTCCCCGGCAGGGCCCCCTCCACCACCAGGCGACCGGCGCGCTTGACGTCACCGGTCAGATCCGGCACGGACATGCACCCCTCCCGGCCGGCCTTCCACCGACTGGCCTCCACCACGACCGCGTTGCACAGCACGAACGCACCGTGCCCGATGCCGGCCTTCGGATGGCCGGTGACATCCACCGCGAAGACCCGGGCACCGACCCCGACCTGCGGGGCGGCCAGACCGACGCAGCCCGGAGCGACCCGCATCGTGGCGACCAGATCGGCGGCGAGGCGTACCGTCTGCTCCGCCGTCGGATCCACCTCGCCGCCGGCCCGGGTGAGCACCGCGGCCGGGGCGGACACCACCGGCCGCACCTGACCCGGCGGGCCCAGCACGTCCAGCGTCCAGTCGCCGAGGCCGGGGCACTCCGCACGGTTCACAACAGGTCCGGGTCGGCCGGCCGGAGGGTTACCTCCACCCCGAGGTCGGCGGCGGTCGCCGCCAACCGGGCCGTCACCTGCTCGGCCCCGTCCGGCGGCAGCTCGACCTCAGCAAGGACGACGTAGAGCGCGCCAGCGAGGCGGGTCCTCAGGTCCGTGACGTTGCCGCCCGCCTCCGCGAGCACCCGGGTCATGGCGGCGACGATGCCCATCCGATCAGCACCATGCACCGCCAACACGTACGGTGTGCCGCTCGACGTCTGCTCCGCGTCGGGCACTACCGCGCGTACCGTCGCCAGGAGCTGACCGTCGGCGGCGAGCGGCGCCAGCGCGGCCTCGGCCTCGGCGGCAGCCGGGCCTACGCAGATCAACGTCATCGCGAAATGCCCCCGGAGCCGGGTCATGGTGCTGTCGGTAAGGTTCGCGCCGAGGCGGGCGAGCGCCTCGGCGACATCGGCCACGATGCCGGGCCGGTCCCGGCCGATGACGGTGATGGCGAGCTCACTCATCCCCGGATTCTCCCCGATCAGGCCCACAACGCCCAGCCAATTACGGCCCGCCCGACCACTCGTCGGGACTGGTCAGCGGGTTGGCCGTCGTGGGGGCGCGCGGCCCACGGCGTGACATGATCGACCGACGATGACTGAACCGACCTTCACCGCCCGGGTCAGCCGGTGGTACACGCAGCATGCCCGGGACCTACCGTGGCGGCGCCCCGGGGTTGGCGCCTGGGCCATCCTCGTCAGTGAGGTGATGCTCCAGCAGACCCCGGTCGCCCGAGTGCTGCCCGCCTGGACGGACTGGATGACCCGCTGGCCTGCCCCGGCCGACCTGGCGGCGGAGCCGCCCGCCGAGGCGATCCGGATGTGGGGGCGGCTCGGCTACCCACGGCGGGCGGTCCGGCTGCGTGAGGCCGCGGTGGCGATCGTGGCGCGGCACGACGGACAGGTGCCGAACCGGCTGGAACAGCTGCTGGCCCTACCGGGAGTTGGCACGTACACGGCGCGGGCCGTGGCCGCGTTCGCGTACGGGCAACGGCACCCGGTCGTGGACACCAACGTCCGGCGGGTGATCTCTCGGGCGGTCGCGGGTGAACCGGACGCCGGCCCCGCCACCCGCCCGGCCGACCTGGTCGCCGCCGAGGAACTGCTGCCGGCGGAACCGGCCGCCGCCGCGCTGGCCAGTGCGGCCTTCATGGAGTTGGGGGCGGTGGTCTGCACGGCCCGGTCGCCGCGGTGCGGGAGTTGCCCGGTCGCCTCGACCTGTGCCTGGCGGGCCTCCGGGGAGCCGGCGCCGACCGGCCCCACCCGACGTCCGCAACGGTACGCGGGCACCGACCGTCAGGTCCGCGGGCTACTGCTCGGCGTGCTCCGGGAGGCAACCGCTCCGGTGCCCCGGCAACGCCTGGACCAGGTGTGGGCCGACGAGGCCCAGCGTTTTCGGGCGTTGGCCGGCCTGGTCAACGACGGCCTCGTAGAGCAGGCCAGCGAGGCGTCCTTCCGGCTGGCCGGGGACGGACCGCCGGTCCTCGTCCACTGAGCACGAGAAACGGCCCGGTGGCGATCGCCATCGGGCCGTTGCTCGTCGGTTGGACCTGCCGGCCTACGCCGCGTCGTCCGCCCCCGTGGCGGCACCACCGAGGTCGGCGGGGACCGCGTCCGGCAGTTCGGCCGGTTTGTCGGTGCCGCGGAAGGTGAGGGTGGAGGAATCGATATCGGCCGGATCACCGTCGCAGTCAACGATGACGATCTGGCCGGGGTTGAGCTCGTTGAACAGGATCCGCTCGGAGAGGTTGTCCTCGATGTCGCGCTGGATCGTACGGCGTAGCGGCCGGGCACCGAGAACGGGGTCGAAGCCCTTCGTCGCGAGGTACTGCTTGGCGTTGTCGGTGAGCTCCAGCCCCATGTCCTTGTTGCGCAACTGGGTCTCGATCCGACCGATCATGATATCGACGATCGAGAGGATCTCCCGATGGCGTAGCTGGTGGAAGACGATGGTGTCGTCGATCCGGTTGAGGAACTCCGGCCGGAAGTGCTGCTTGAGCTCGTCGTTGACCTTCTGCTTCATCCGGTCGTAGTTCGAGTCGGAGTCATCAGAGGCCTGGAAGCCCAGCGAGACCGCCTTGGCGACATCGCGGGTACCGAGGTTGGTCGTCAGGATGATGACCGTGTTCTTGAAGTCCACGATCCGGCCCTGGCCGTCGGTGAGCCGCCCGTCCTCGAGGATCTGCAGCAGCGTGTTGAACACATCCGGGTGAGCCTTCTCGATCTCGTCGAAGAGGACCACACTGAACGGCCGCCGACGGACCTTCTCGGTCAGCTGCCCGCCCTCGTCGTAGCCGACGTAGCCGGGGGGCGCACCGACGAGCCGGGACACCGTGTACCGGTCGTGGAACTCGGACATGTCCAGCTGGATCAACGCGTCCTCGCTGCCGAAGAGGAACTCCGCGAGGGCCTTGGACAACTCGGTCTTACCGACACCGGACGGGCCGGCGAAGATGAACGAGCCGGACGGACGCTTCGGGTCCTTCAGACCGGCCCGGGTGCGGCGGATCGCCTTCGACACCGCCTTGACCGCGTCCTCCTGGCCGATGACCCGCTTGTGCAGCTCGTCTTCCATCCGCAGCAGCCGGGAGGTTTCCTCCTCGGTCAGCTTGTAGACCGGGATACCCGTCCAGTTACCGAGCACCTCGGCGATCTGCTCGTCGTCGACCTCGGTGACGACATCCAGGTCGCCGGCCTTCCACTCCTTCTCCCGCTGTGCCTTCTGACCCAGCAGCTGCTTCTCGGTGTCCCGCAGCTGCGCGGCCCGTTCGAAGTCCTGCGCGTCGATCGCGGACTCCTTGTCCCGACGCACCTGCGCGATCCGCTCATCGAAGTCCCGCAGGTCTGGCGGCGCGGTCATCCGCCGGATCCGCATCCGCGCGCCCGCCTCATCAATCAGATCGATCGCCTTGTCCGGCAGGAATCGATCCGAGATGTACCGGTCGGCGAGGGTGGCCGCCGCCACCAGGGCCGCATCCGTGATCGACACCCGGTGGTGCGCCTCGTAGCGGTCCCGCAGCCCCTTCAGGATCTCAATGGTGTGCGGCAACGACGGTTCACCCACCTGGATGGGCTGGAACCGACGCTCCAACGCGGCGTCCTTCTCCAGGTGTTTGCGGTACTCATCCAGCGTCGTCGCGCCGATGGTCTGCAACTCACCCCGCGCCAGCATCGGCTTCAGAATGCTCGCCGCGTCGATCGCGCCCTCGGCGGCACCCGCACCCACCAACGTGTGGATCTCGTCGATGAACAGGATGATGTCACCACGGGTGCGGATCTCCTTGAGGACCTTCTTCAACCGCTCCTCGAAGTCACCCCGGTACCGTGAACCCGCCACCAGAGCACCCAGGTCAAGGGTGTACAGCTGCTTGTCCTTCAGCGTCTCGGGCACCTCGCCCTTGACGATCCGCTGCGACAGGCCCTCCACCACGGCGGTCTTACCCACACCCGGCTCACCGATCAGCACCGGATTGTTCTTCGTCCGCCGGGACAGCACCTGCATGACCCGCTCGATCTCTTTTTCCCGACCGATAACCGGGTCGAGCTTGCCCTCCCGGGCCGCCTGCGTCAGATTGCGACCAAACTGGTCCAACACCAAGCTCGTCGAGGGAGCGGCCTCACCCGGCGCCGTCCCCGCCGCTGCCGGCTCCTTACCCTGATAGCCCGACAGCAGCTGGATCACCTGCTGCCGGACCCGATTCAGATCCGCCCCCAACTTCACCAGCACCTGCGCCGCCACACCCTCACCCTCACGGATCAGGCCCAGCAGAATGTGCTCGGTGCCGATGTAGTTGTGCCCGAGCTGCAGCGCCTCCCGCAGCGAGAGCTCCAGCACCTTCTTGGCCCGCGGGGTGAACGGAATATGGCCACTCGGCGCCTGCTGGCCCTGCCCGATGATCTCCTCAACCTGCTGACGCACGCCCTCCAGAGAAATCCCCAGACTCTCCAGCGCCTTGGCGGCCACGCCCTCACCCTCGTGGATCAGGCCCAGCAGAATGTGCTCAGTACCGATGTAATTGTGGTTGAGCATCCGGGCCTCTTCCTGGGCCAGGACAACAACCCGACGCGCTCGGTCGGTGAACCGCTCGAACATGCCCTCGTGCTCCTCACATACCGTGCGCCTCGATGATCTAGATCGTGGCGGGGCCGCTGCGTGAACGCCCGGGACGGGCGTCCGTGCCTTTTAACTCTATCGCCGCGCGCCGACTCCGCTGGGGTCCTGTCTCCCCCGGTGGTGCCGGATACGCGCTGTTTTGCCCAACCGTCCGCGCTCAGCAGGTGTTCCGGTAGCAGCGCTGCTACGCGCAGAGCGAAATTCGACCGCCGCCGGATCGACCCCACGACACCCCGGAAACCGCCACCAGCCCAATAACAGCCCACCCGGCTCAACCACCACGACGACACCGCCGGCCCCCACCAGCGGTAGCGTCACCCCACCCCGGCCGCCACCGGGCCGAGACACAGCAACGCCGGCCCGGAGCCTGCGCTCCGGGCCGGCGTCCGCCAGATACCGGTCAGTGGCCGGCGCGAGCGTGGTACTCGTCCACGATCTCCTGCGGGATGCGACCCCGGTCGGAAATCTCCTTGCCGGCCTTCTTGGCCCAGGCCCGAATCGCCTTGTTCTGCTCACGATCGGCGGTGGCACCGCCCCGGCCCCGGGCAGCCCGGCCACCCACGACCACGCCACCCCGGCCCACCTTCGTGCCGTTGGCGACGTACGCGGCGAATACCTCCCGCAATTTCTCGGCGTTGACGCTCGACAGGTCGATCTCGTACTGAACGCCGTCGAGGGCGAACTTGACGGTCTCGTCAGCGTCCCCGCCATCCAGGTCATCGACCAGCTTATGAATGATCTGCTTGGCCACGTCCCACATTCCTTTCCAGCAGGGTGCAGCGGTTCTGCGAATCCCGCAAGAGCACAATAACCCGGATGACGCTCCGCGCGTCAATAGGATCCGGTTACGAGTCGGGTGACCCGACCGTCACTCCGGTCGGACCAGCGGGAAGAGGATGGTTTCCCGAATTCCCAGGCCGGTCAGCGCCATGAGGAGCCGGTCGATTCCCATTCCCATACCACCAGACGGTGGCATTCCGTACTCCAGGGCCCGGAGAAAGTCCTCGTCGAGCTGCATCGCCTCGTCGTCGCCCCGCGCCGCGAGCCGCGCCTGGGCCACCAGACGTTCCCGCTGAACCACCGGATCCACCAACTCCGAGTAGCCCGTACCCAGTTCGAAGCCGAGCACGTAGAGGTCCCACTTCTCGGTCAGGCCCGGCTCGCTCCGGTGCGCCCGCACCAACGGGCTGGTCTCCTCGGGATAGTCCCGCACGAAGGTGGGCGCCAGCAGACCCGGGACCACCAACTCCTCGAACAGTTCCTCGGCCAGCTTGCCCGGACCCCACTTCGGGTCGACCGCCAAGTCCACCTTGTCGGCGTACTCGACCAGGCGGGCCCGCTCCGTGCGTACCGTGACCTCCTCTCCGAGCGCTTCGGAAAGGGAAGCGAACAACGTCACGGAACGCCACTCACCGCCGAGGTCGAACTCGCGACCGTCCGCGTGGGTCACCACCGTCGACCCGCCGACCGCGAGCGCCGCCCGCTGGATCAGATGACGGGTCAACTCGCCGATCGTGTCGTAGTCGCCATACGCCTGGTAAGCCTCGAGCATCGCGAACTCCGGCGAGTGCGACGAGTCGACGCCCTCATTGCGGAAGTTGCGATTGATCTCAAAGACGTGATCTACGCCACCAACGAGCGCACGCTTGAGAAATAGTTCCGGAGCGATTCGCAGATAGAGGTCAGTGTTGAGGGCATTGCTGTGGGTCACGAATGGGCGAGCGGCCGCACCGCCGTGCAGCAGCTGGAGCATCGGGGTCTCCACCTCGAGGAAACCCCGCTCGTGCAGGGACTCCCGCAGGCTTCGCACCGCGGTCGCCCGGGTACGAACCATCTGCCGGGCCTGCGGGCGAACGATGAGGTCGACGTAGCGCTGCCGGACCCGGGCCTCCTCACTCAGCGGCTTGTGCGCCACCGGTAGCGGGCGAAGGGCCTTCGCGGTGACCGCCCACCCCTGCGCCAGCACCGACAACTCACCGCGCCGGCTGGTGATCACCTCACCGGTCACCCCGACGAGATCACCGAGATCCACCAGCTGCTTCCAGTCCGCAAGCCGCTGCGCGCCGACCCGGTCCAGGGAGAGCATGGCCTGCAGCTCGGTCCCGTCGCCGTCGCGAAGCGTGGCGAAACAGAGCTTGCCGGTGTTCCGCACAAAGATCACCCGGCCGGTGACCGACACCTGGTCCCCGGTGGCCGTGTCGGTGGGCAGGTCGGCGTAGCCCTGGCGGATCTCGGCCAGCGTGCTGGTCCGCGGATAGCCGAGCGGATACGGTTCGACTCCCTCGGCGAGCATCCGGTCCCGCTTCTCCCGGCGGACCTTCATCTGCTCCGGAAGATCGTCGGCGGGGTCAACTGGTACGGCGTTCTGCTCGATCACGGCGCGCTTCCTCAGGCAGGGAATTCGGGCGGGGTCAGCCCCCGAGCGTACTCAAGGGCTCTCGTGCGGGACATCGGATAGCCGGCCGCCATGACCGAACCCACGCCCACTCCCGCGCTAGGGGGGCGATGACGACCGATTATGACCGCAGTGCCCGGAATCACCCGGGATGACGACCGGCCGTGCCGCACTCGGGCGTCCGGGGCTCAAACGTTGCGGTCGTAGACCATCCGGAGCCCGATCAGAGTGATCATCGGCTCGTGGTGGGTGATTGTCCGACACTCCTGCATCACCAACGGGGCCAGCCCTCCGGTGGCGATCACCGCCTTGACCGCACCCAACTCCTCCACCATCCGCTCAACGATCCGATCCACCTGCCCGGCGAAGCCGAAGTAGAGGCCGGCCTGCAGACATTCGACCGTGTTCTTGCCGATCACCGAACGCGGCCGGGCGGCCTCGACCTTGCGCAGCTGGGCGGCGCGGGCCGCGAGCGCATCGAAGGATATCTCGATGCCGGGGGCGAACGCCCCGCCCAGGAACTCGCCCCGCCCGCTGATCACGTCGAAATTGGTGGTGGTGCCGAAGTCAACGACGATCGACGGGCCGCCGTAGAGGTTGTACGTCGCGAGCGTGTTAACCACCCGGTCGGCACCGACCTCCTTGGGGTTGTCGATGGCGAGCTGCACCCCGGTCCGCACCCCGGGCTCGACGATCATGTGCGGCACGTGGGCGTAGTAGCGGTCCAGCATCGTACGCACCGACCGGAGCGCAGCGGGCACCGTCGAGCAGGCGGCCACCCCGCTGATCTCCACATCGGCGCCGGAGAGCAGCCCCCGGAACATCAACCCCAACTCGTCCGCGGTAGACCGCGGATCCGTGTTGATCCGCCACGAGTGCACCAGTTTGTCGCCATCGAAGGTCGCCAGCACGGTATTGGTGTTTCCGATGTCGATGCAGAGCAGCACACCGACAGCCTAGACAACAGCCAACGCGGGCCGCCTCACCCCGTCCGTAGGTCCAGCGCGACGTCCAGAATCGACGACGAGTGGGTGAGCGCGCCGACCGACAGGAAATCCACCCCGGTCGCCGCCACCTCGGCCGCCACCGCCAGCGTCAGCCCCCCGGTCGCCTCCAACTCGGCCCGCGCCCCGACCGCCCGCACCACCTCGCGCAGCAACTCCACCCCCATGTTGTCGACCAGCAGGAAATCGGCGCCCGCCTCCACCGCCTCCACCGCCTCGGCCAAGGTGTCCACCTCCACCTGCACCCCCACGTCCGGGAAGGCCGCCCGGACCCGCCGGTACGCCGCGGCCACCCCGCCGGCCGCCAGCTTGTGGTTGTCCTTGACCATGGCCACGTCGTGCAGGCCCATCCGCTTGTTGGTGCCGCCGCCGGCGCGGACCGCGTACTTCTCCAGTGCCCGCAGGCCCGGGGTCGTCTTCCGGGTGTCCAACACCATCGCCTTCGTGCCGGCCAGCGCGTCGGCCCAGGCCCGAGTGTGGGTGGCGACGCCGGACATGCGGGAAAGCAGGTTCAGCGCGGTGCGCTCCGCGGTGAGCAGCAGCCGGGTCGGTCCGGTCACCGTGGCCAGCACGTCGCCGCGGACCACCCGCTGCCCGTCCTGGGCGACGAGCGACACCGCCACCGTACGGCCAGCTCCGGTCACCTCGCCCACCAGCTCGAACACCGCTGCGGCCACCGGCAACCCGGCGACCACCCCGTCGGCACGCGCGACCAGGTCCGCCGTGTCAAGCTGGCTGTCCGGGATCGTGGCGACACTGGTCACGTCGAGAAACTCCGACCCCAGGTCCTCCAGGAGCGCGTCGGTGATCACCCGTCGTACCCGCTCCGGGTCCAGCCCCGCCGCCCGCAACAAGCCCTCGGTCTCTCCCGTCACCTGTCCTCCCCCCGCTCAGCAACCCCGAATCCCTGCCACCTTCGCAGCAGCCGGCCCTGTGGATCAATGGCGCCGACCAGGTGGCCCCGCCACCGCTCGTCGGCCATCGGAAAGTCCTCCCGCCAGTGGCAACCCCGGGTCTCCTGCCGCGCGGTGGCGGCCGCCACCAGCACGGTCGCCACCGTCAGCAGATTCGTCGCCTCCCAGTCCGCGGTGCGGGGAACTCCCGCGGCGTCGCCGAGCGTGACCAGGGCAGCCGCCGTGTCGGCCAGGGTCGCCGCCGACCGCAGCACGCCAGCGCCCCGCGTCATCGCCCGTTGCAGGTCGGGAACGCCGGCGACGGGAAGCACCCGACCCGCACCCCCCGCCCAGGCACCGGTCGAGGCCGGGCGCAACTGCTCCGGCAGGCCGGTCGCCAGTTCCTCGGCGATCCGACGGGAGAAGACCAACCCCTCCAGCAACGAGTTGCTGGCCAGCCGGTTCGCGCCGTGCACACCGGTGCAGGCGACCTCACCGCAGGCGTACAGGCCGGGGATGGAGGTACGGCCATGCAGGTCGGTACGGACGCCGCCAGAGGCGTAGTGTGCCGCCGGGGTCACCGGAATCAGGTCGGTCGCCGGATCGACGCCGATGGCCAGGCAGGACGCCACAATGGTGGGAAAACGGCGGGCAAGGAAGTCGCCGCCGAGGTGCCGGGCGTCGAGAAAGACATGGTCCGAGCCGGTCGCCAGCAGCACCCGGTGGATGCCCTTCGCGACCACGTCTCGGGGGGCCAGCTCCGCCAACTCGTGCTGCCCGACCATGAACCGCTTGCCATCGGAGTCCACCAGTTGGGCGCCCTCGCCCCGCAGCGCCTCGGAGACCAACGGCTGCTGGGCGTGCCGGGCCCCGCCCACTCGGGCGGACGGCGGGACGGTCAGCGCGGTCGGATGGAACTGGACGAACTCCACATCGGTCACCGCGGCCCCGGCCCGCAGCGCGAGGGCCACCCCGTCGCCGGTGGAGACCGCGGGATTGGTGGTAGCCCCGAAGACCTGCCCCATCCCCCCGGTCGCGAGCACCACCGCGCGCCCCAGGATCGCCCCGACGCCGTCCTCACTGCCCTCACCCAACACATGCAGGGTTACCCCACAGGCGGGGCCGAGCCCGTCCGGACCGTCACCGGCGGCCCGGAGCAGGTCCAGCACCAGGGCGTGCTCGACGAGCCGGATCCATGGATCCCGGCGAACGGCGGCGTGTAGTGCCCGCTGCACCTCCGCACCGGTGGCGTCGCCACCCGCGTGCACGACCCGGTCCGCTCGGTGCCCGCCCTCCCGGGTGAGCATGAGCGAGCCATCCGGGTGGCGATCGAACTCCGCACCGATCCGCATCAACTCCCGCAGCCGGACGGGCCCCTCCTCGACGAGGACCCGGACCGCCGCCGGATCACTGAGGCCAACCCCGGCGATCTCGGTGTCCGAGGCGTGGGCCGCGGGGGTGTCGTGCGGATCGAGCACCGCGGCGATGCCGCCCTGCGCCCAGCGCGTCGAGCCCTCCTCGATGTCAACCTTGGAGACCACCGTGACGTGCAGGCCCGCCTCCCGCAGGTGGAGCGCGGCGGTCAGCCCGGCGACCCCAGAGCCGACGACGATCACGTCAGTCGTCTCCACCCAGCCGGGCGCGGGCGCCGCCAGTAAACGGGGCAGGGCCGGCCAGTCACCGGTCGGTAGGTCCATCCCCACAGTCAACCCGAACAACGCACGTGGGAGGCGGCGGGGGCGAGACGAGTGGTTTGGGCAACGCCGTACCCGACCGGGCCGATCCGCACGCCGACGAGGCCGAAGGAGAGCGCCGCAAGCTCCTCGTCACCGGTTCCGGACCGGCAACCGGGCCGGACCGGCGTTCTGCAGCGACCCGGTCACCTGGCGGTCGCTGAGCCACAGGTAGCAGCGGACTCCTCGATCGCCGGCCTCCCACCGGCCGGCGCTGGGTGGACGGACCACCACATCGACCCGCAGCCGTAGCGTCGGGTCGTCGGGCACCTCCGTGAAACGCGCGATCTCGGTGCGGCAGCCGGTGTAGAGCGGCGCCCAGTCCGCGTCCGCGGTGGGGTACGGGCGCTTCGGTGCCCGCCACACCCCGACGAACTCCGCGTCGTGTCGGGTGCGGCAGTCCACGGGGCGCAGCGCCACCACCCCACCACCCCGATCCGCACCGCTCTGCTGGCAGCCGAGCCGCAACGGTGACCCGGCGGCGAGTCCGCCGCGCAGGCTGCCGGTGCGGAGCACCACCTCGGCGTCCGCCTCAGCGGTGGTCACCTCGGTGAGGTCGCAGCGGTACCAACGGGAACCAGCGGCCCAGCCCGAAGGGGACGGGACAGCCACCCAGATCCGCAGCCGCCCGGTCCGCCAATCGGCCCCCACGTACGTGCTGGTGCGGGTGTCACAGTCGACGAACGCGACCCGCAGGTCAGCCGAGCCGGCGGCCGGCGGGCCGGACTGCCCCGTCGGGAAGGTGCCCACGTGCACGGTCTCTACCCGGTGCGGGGCCGAGCACTCCACCGGTTGGTACGCCGCCAGGGTCACCTGGGTGGTGGCGTCGGCCACCTGACACACCCCCGCTTCGGGAGTGAACGGACCGGCCGTGGGCAGCGCCCCCCAGTCGTCGGTCAGGTCGCCGTCGGTCGGCCCGGCACAACCCGCCAGCAGCGCCACCACCGTCGCTGCGCACCACGCCCGCATGCTGCCGACCGCCCGCGCACCCTTCCTGACCCGATGTCCCACGCCGCCTCCCAGAGTCGACGCCCCACCTGCCAACGAGTCCACCCAGGGTAACCAAAAGTACCCGGCGAGTAACAGAGCCGCGTGGCGTGGCTCCGGTGGGCCGGCGCAGTGCGGGCCGGGCACCACACCGGTGCCGGGCCCACCCACCGGCGGCGACCAGCGAGCGGGCGGGACCGGTCCGGCCGGAGGGCCGGCGACCCCGGTCCGGCCGGAGGGCCGGCGGGACCGGTCAGGCCAGCGAGTCCGCCAACGGGTTGGGGACCGGCGCCCCCGCCGTCCCGGGCGCCGCCGTGGCCGCGTCCGCGGTCAGGTCCACAATCCGGTTGCCCGAATCGACGTGCACGATCTGCGGCTGGTAGGTACGCGCCTGCGCGTCCTCCAGCTGTCCGTAGGCGATGAGGATCACCAGGTCACCCGGGTGGACCAGGTGGGCGGCGGCGCCGTTGATGCCGATCACACCGCTGCCTCGCTGCCCCGGAATCACATAGGTCTCCAACCGGGCGCCGTTGGTGACGTCCACGATCGCCACCTGCTCGCCCGGAAGCAGATCGGCGGCGTCCAGCAGATCCTGGTCCACCGTGACCGAGCCGACGTAGTGCAGATCGGCCTGGGTGACCGTAGCCCGGTGAATCTTCGACTTGAGCATGGTGCGCAACATCGGGCGCCTCTCGTGAGTTGGGTCAGAAACGCGGGTCGAGCTGGACCGACACGTTGTCGATCAGGCGGGTGGCGCCGACCCAGGCGGCGACGAGCAGCCGCGCCGGACCCGCAACCGGCCCCGGCTCCAGCTCCGGGTCGGTGAGCACCAGGTAATCCAGTTCGACACCGGGCGGGCCGGAGTCGAACGCGGCGTGCGCGGCGGCCAGCACCCCGCCCGCGGCCGCGCCCCCGGCGGCGGCTGCCGCCCCCGCCCGCAACGCCCCCGGCAGGCTCAGCGCAGCCGCCCGCCCCTCGGGCGACAGATAGCGGTTCCGGCTGGACAGGGCCAACCCGTCCGGCTCCCGGACCGTCGGCACGCCAACGATCTCCACCGGCACCTCCAGGTCGCGCACCATCCGGCGGATCAGGGTCAGCTGTTGGTAGTCCTTCTCACCGAAGAACGCCCGGTCCGGCCGGGTGAGCTGAAGCAGCTTCAGCACCACGGTCAACACCCCGTGGAAGAAGCCCGGCCGGCTCTGCCCCTCCAACTCCTCGCCGAGCTGGCCCGGGTTGACCCAGACCCGGGGCTGGCCCTGCGGGTACAGCTCCGGCACGGCCGGCGCGAAGACCACCGCGGCGCCGGCCCGGCCGCAGATCTCCAGATCCGCGTCGAGCGTGCGGGGATACCGGTCGAAGTCCTCGTCCGGCCCGAACTGGAGCGGATTCACAAAGATCGTGACCACAACGTTGTCGGCCTGCTCCCGGGCCGCCCGCAACAGGGTCTCGTGCCCGGAGTGCAAGGCGCCCATGGTCATGACGACGCCCACGGTGCCGGTCAGCGCCTCCCGCGCCGCCGCCAAGTCGACCCGAGTGTGTACCAGCTTGGTCACGCAACCACCTCCCGATCCCGCCCACTCAACACCGCCAGCACCGGCTGCGCCGCCACCGGCTGCAGCCGGCCGGCCGCGATCACGCGGTCCGCCGTCCGTCGAGCCAACGCCAGGTAGGGGCCCACCGATTCCGGCGCGGTCGCCGCGAGCTGGGTCAGGTGCCGCTCGACGGTGCCGGCGTCGCCCCGGGCGACGGGTCCGGTCAGCGCATCGTCCCCGAGCCGCAACGCGTTGTCCAAGGCGGCCCGCAACAGCGGGGCGAGCACCCGCTCCGGCTCGGTCACCCCGCCGTCCCGCAGCCGGTCGGCCGCCTCGTTGACGAGGGTGATCAGGTGATTTGCGCCGTGCACGAGGGCAGCGTGGTAGAGCGCTCGGTCCGACTCGGCGACCCACTCCGGTACGCCGTCGAGGTCGGCGACGAGCCGGGTGGCGAACGGACGCAGCTGCGCCGGGGCGGTCAACCCGTACGAGATGCCGGGCAGTCGGGTGAGATCGTCCGGCGTACCGGTGAAGGTCATCGCGGGGTGCAAGGCCAGCGGGCTGGCCCCGGCCCCGACGACCGGCGCCAGTACCGCCAGGCCGTGCGCGCCGGAGGTGTGCGCGACCACCTGCCCCGGACGCAACGCCCCGGCCTCGGCGAGACCGGCGACGACCTCCGCGAGCGCGTCATCCGGCACCGCCACCAGCAGGAGATCGGTGGCGGCGCGGGCTACCGAGCTGGCCGACCGCTGCGGCACGTCGGACAGGAGCAGCGCCGTCCGGGCGCGCGAGGCGGCGGAGCCGCCGGTCGCGGCCACCACTCGGTGGCCGGCAGCGGCGAGAGCGGCGGCCAGGACGGCACCGACCCGGCCAACACCGATCACACCGACGGCCAGGGAACGGGGGGTGGGAGCGTCAACCGACCGATCGACGGGACGCGGAGACAGCGAAGCGCTCATAACACTGATCCAGTCCTCGGAGGGGTACCGGTCGCTGGCAAGTATGCGCCGCGGCGCCGCAATCGAGACAGGGAGGTGTGAAAACGTTCACCATCGGTGGTCCGGGGAGACCCGCTCACCACCGAAGGCGACGAGCGGGGCCGCTCCACAACCGGGGCGGCCGGACCGAAGGAGGAGCTGATGTCGATCCGCTGGCGGGACGCGATGGAGCAGGCGCTGTACGGGCCGGACGGCTTCTTCGTCTCCGGTGCCGGCCCGGCCGACCACTTCCGTACCAGCGTGCACGCCTCCCCGGCGTTCGCGGCGGCCCTGCACCGGCTGATCACCACCGTTGACGCCGCCCTGGACCACCCAGACCCACTCGCGGTAGTCGATGTCGGAGCGGGGCGGGGCGAGCTACTGCGCACTCTCCACCACACCAGCATCGCCGGGGCCACCGACACGCCCCTCGCGCACCGGCTACGCCTGACCGCCGTCGAACGCGCCCCACGCCCCACGGACCTACCCACGGAAATCACCTGGACCCACGAGATCCCCGCCGGCATCACCGGCCTCCTCCTGGCCACCGAGTGGCTCGACAACGTCCCGCTGGACCTGGCCGTCGCCACCCCGGCCGGCTGGCGGTACCTCCTGGTGGAGCCCGCCACCGGCGAGGAGACGGTCGGCAGCCCGGTCAGCCCGGCAGACGCCGACTGGTTGGCCCGGTGGTGGTCGCCGCCCGCCGACGACGAGCCGGGCATCCGCGCCGAGATCGGCCGGACCCGCGACGACGCCTGGGCGGACGCCGTCGGGCGGCTCGACCGAGGGCTGGCGGTTACTGTGGACTACGGGCACCTACGGCAAACCCGACCGGCCGCCGGGACGCTGACCGGCTACCGGAACGGGCGGCAGGTCCCACCGGCACCCGACGGATCGTGCGACGTCACCGCGCACCTCGCCGTGGACTCGGTCGCCGCCGCCGGCACGCGGGTGGCCCAGCTCCCGTACACCCTGGTGGCACAGCGGACGGCCCTGCGGGCGCTCGGTGCCGACGGCCGCCGTCCACCGCTGGCGCGGGCCGGCACCGACCCCGCGGGATACCTCCGGGCCCTCTCCGCGGCGTCGGCGGTAGCCGAGCTGATCGACCCGGCGGGCCTCGGCGGGCACTGGTGGCTCCTCCAGCCGGCCGGCGTCGCCCTCGACCCACTCGTGGCACCATGACAGGCATGACCACGGACGCCGATCTCCGCGAACTGACCGTCGGCACCGGCGCCGGTGGGGAACAACTCGGCACCGACATGGTGCTCAACATCGGTCCACAGCACCCCTCGACGCATGGCGTACTCCGGCTGCGGCTGGTGCTCGACGGCGAACGGGTGGTGCGCGCCGAACCGATCGTCGGGTACATGCACCGGGGCGCGGAGAAGCTGTTCGAGGTCCGCGACTACCGGCAGATCATCGTGTTGGCGAACCGGCACGACTGGCTCTCCGCGTTCGCCAACGAACTCGGCGTGGTGCTCGCCGTGGAGCGGTTGCTGGGGATGGAGGTTCCGGAGCGGGCCACCTGGCTCCGGATGGCACTCGCCGAGCTGAACCGGATCCTCAACCACCTGATGTTCCTCGGCTCATACCCGCTGGAGATCGGGGCCATCACCCCGATGTTCTACGCCTTTCGGGAACGGGAGAAGCTCCAGGCGGTGCTCGAGGAGGTCTCCGGCGGGCGGATCCACTACATGTTCAACCGGGTCGGTGGACTCAAGGAGGAGGTGCCGGCCGGCTGGACCGGGCGGGCCCGGGCGGCCATCGACGCGGTCCGGCGGAGCCTGCCCGACCTGGACAACCTGATCCGGCGCAACGAGATCTTCCTGGCCCGTACCGTCGGCGTGGGGGTGCTCTCGGCGGCCCAGGCCGCCGCGTTCGGCGCCTCCGGACCGGTCGCCCGCGCCTCCGGCCTCGACCTCGACCTACGCCGGGACGAGCCCTACCTGGCGTACGACCAGCTCGACGTACCGGTGGTGACCCGCACCGCCGGGGACTGCCACTCCCGCTTCGAGGTGCTGCTCGACCAGGTGTACGTCTCGCTCGACCTCGCCGAGCAGTGCCTGGACCGGGTGGACCGGCTCACCGGCCCGATCAACACCCGGCTACCGAAGGTGCTCAAGGCGCCCGAGGGGCACACCTACGCCTGGACCGAGAACCCGCTCGGCATCAACGGGTACTACCTGGTGTCCCGGGGTGAGAAGACGCCGTGGCGGCTCAAGCTGCGCACCGCGTCGTACGCCAACGTGCAGGCGCTGGCCACCCTCCTGCCCGGTTGCCTGGTGCCGGACCTGGTCGCCATCCTCGGCTCGATGTTCTTCGTGGTCGGCGACATCGACAAGTGAGTGGGCCGGCTGCGCTCGTTCGGCGTTGCCGCAGCTGTCAACGCCACCGGTTGTCCCTGTGGCCATACTGGCCAGGCTCGGGCTGGCGCTGCGGTCCGGGCTGCCACCGGGGCTCCGGCTGACGCTGCGGCTCCGGCTGCCACCGGGGCTCCGGCTGACGTTGCCGGGGCGGCCCCCACTCGGCGGACGGCGGGGGCGACGCGGATCGTTCCGCCGGTTCGGACCACCCGCCCCGCCCGGCATCGGCACGGTCGCGGCCGGGCTCGCCCCGGCGGACCGCGGCCCACCGCTGGTCCACCCGGTATTCGGCACCGCCCCGATCCATGCGCACCTGCGCCCGCTGCTCGCCCAGCCGCAGCTCGCGCCCCCGCTCGTCCTCGCGGACGGCCGCCCAGCGGTTTCCGGCCCGCAGCTGCGACCAGTAGTCGCCCTCCACGTCGCCGCCCGCCACAAGCTCCCCGCCATGCTGGTCAACGCCGCCGTGGTCAGACCGCTCACCGTCCCAGCCCCGGCCGTCGGGCTGGTTGGCCCAGCCTTGGTCATCCCACTGCACTCCAGCCCGGGCAGCCTCCGGTGGCTCGCCCTGCCCCCGAGTGTCACGCGCCCGCCCGCCCCGCTCCGACCACGACCGGTCAGCGGAGCCGTCGACGCCAGCCATCCGGACCTCATCCCGGGCGGCCGGCCAAGAGCGGCGCTCCCGGTCCGGGGTCCCGGCCTCGCCCCCCGGCCAGGAGCGGCGCTCCCGGCCTTCGGCACCCGACGGTGCGTCCGGGCCGGACGGCCATCCTCGGTCGTAGTCGCCGGCGGGATTCCGGGCGCCATCAACCACGGTGTGCCGGGTGACGTGCACCGTCTCGGTATGTCGCACCACGCCGCGCAGAGGGGCGGCGTGCCGGCCCTCCGGCTCCGGTGACCCGGCGCCACCGTCGGTGCCGCCATAGGTACCGGCAGCCCGCTCGGTGCCGGGCTGACCAGCGAAGCGGGCGTCGGCCCCGTGCTCTCCGGTCAACGGCCGGAAGGCAGCGTAGGCCCCGGCCGCCCCGGCCGCGGAGTGGCCGCCCGGAAAGTGACCCGGAGGCTGGGGGACACCGGCGCGGTTCCGGTCGCGCTCGTGCTCATCCCAGCGATCGGCGTCCGGAACGGCTGCCCGCCCGGCCGGCGCGTCAACCGGGACCCGTACCCGCTGCGCACCGCCGGGCCCGGCCGGCGCGGCGGCACCAGCGTCAAGCCGGCGGCCCAGCGCCACAACCGCCTCCTGGGTGCGCTGGGTCTGGTCGAGTGCCTGATTGCCCCGTTGAGCCGCAGCCACGATCTCACCGTGCAGCTCATGGCGAAGCCGTTCGATCTCGCCCCGCAGCTCCCCGACCCGGGCACCGCCGTCGGGGCGCAGCGCGATCGAGAGGCCGATCAGCACCACCGCCAGGAGGGCCAGTACGGCGGCGATCCGTAGCAGGCCGTTGCTGTCGGCGACCAGCACCAGCAGCGCCGCCACCGGAGCGCACGCCACACCGGCCCGGAACAGTGCCGTTGACAACCGAGGGTTACGCGGGTCATCGGTCACGGCCGGGACTGGCATGGCTGTGCAGCCTACCGAGAGTTGTCCCGCGTGGGAACGGCAGCGCAGCTCGCTCTGCCTACTTCGGGGCTCAGCCGGCGGTGAGGGCTCCGTCGGAGGAGAACACCAGACCCACGCTGACCTCGCCGGTCCGCAGCGCGTTCTTCGTCTGCGGTCCGCCGGCATCGAGCGAGCTGAACGACCCGGCCCGGAAGTCGTAGACCTCGACCAGCCCGACCTGGCACTTCGGCCGCTGCGGGCACTCCGGCGGACCGGCCAGGACGGTCTCCTGGCCAGAGCACTTCTCGGCCAGCTCGGAGAGCGTCCGCACACCGTGCTGGTCGGCGAAGGCACGCGTGACGGCGAAGGCGTTCTGGGTCTGGGCCGCGGCCGGCGCACCGAGGGCCAGGTTGGCCTCCGCGCCGAGCGCCTTCAGCGCGGAGACCGTCTCGTCCAGGTTCGGCGAGGAGACCGGCTCGGCGCCCTCGCCGTTAGCCTTGGTGTTGAGGAACTCCGCCAGGGTGGCCGCGTACTCGGGGAAGACCTGGATCTCGCCCTTCTCCAGGGCGGGCTCGTAGAGTTCCCGGCTGCCGATCTGCTGCACCTCGACCTGGTAGCCGGCGGCGACCAGCACGATCTTGTACAGCTCGGCGAGAGTCTCGCTCTCGCTGAAGTTGGCGGCTCCGACCCTGATCGTGCCGCCGGGGCCCGGTGCGATGCCGGTAGTGAGGTCGTGGGCGGTGGCAAACTCGGCCGCCGCGACCGCGGGCGTCTTGCGGTCCTCGTTCACGGCCTTGTTGAGCTGGATCAGCTTCGGCGTGTCCAGCGCGGCGGAGACCTGGTCCAGGGCGGCGATGAGCGGCGGGGTCGCGGCGTCGGCGTTGACCACGGGGATGATGTTGTCGCTGTTCTGCAGCGACTTGTCGTCGGTCAGCACGACCAGCTCGTCGCCGGCCACCGGGGCGCATCCCTCCCCCGCCGCTGCCGTCTCGGGCTCGTCCGTGCCCGACGAACCGGCCTCGCCGCAGCCGGTCAAGAGCCCGGCCGTGGTCAGGACGCCGACAGCGCCGATCGCCAAACGTGTGCGTGCGTGCATCTCTGCCCGCCTTCCGTGTCCCGGCACGGCTCCTGCGCCGGCCGCGTGTCCGACGGGCGATCGATGCCCGCGCTCCCACCCAACATCCTCGCGCCGGGATACGACAAACTCCGGCCAAACTTCGTCACCGGATCGTCACCCGACGCTCGACCCGGGGCGCCGGATGCCCGGCAGCGGGGGTAGGCACCAGGGTTAGGCGCCGCTGACCGCGTCGGCCGCGCGCCGCCCCGCCCACCGGCCGCGGTTGCGCAGCGGTCGCGGGGTGACCAGCCGCTCAACCAGCGCCAACACCAGCTCCACCAGCATCGCGAGCCCCGCCACCAGCAGCCCGCCGGCGAGGATCTGCCCGCCGCCGGCGGCGATGTCCAGGCCGAACCCGGCCCGAATGATCTGCCCCAAGCCGCCGCCGTTGACGAAGGAGGCCAGCGCGGCGGTGGCCACGACCTGCACCGCCGCCGTGCGAAACCCCGCCGCCAGGTACGGCACCGCGAGCGGCAGCTCGACCCGACGCAGTAACTGCCAACTGGAGAAGCCCATCCCCCGGGCCGCGTCCCGCGCCTCCGGATCCACCGCACGCACCCCCGTGTACGCGTTGGCCAGCAACGGCGGAACCGCGAAGACCGCCAGCGCCACCACCACCGGGGGCCGACCAAAACCCAGGAAGGTCAACGGCAGGATGGTGAGCAGGGCCAGCGTCGGCACGGCCAGCGTCAGGTTGGCCACCAGCACGACCAACCCGCCGCCGCGCCCGGTGTGCCCGAGCCAGAGCCCGATCGGCCACGCGACCAGGCAGCCCAGGAGCACCGCCACCGCGGAGATGGCGAGATGTTCGCCGGTCCGGTCCAGGATGCCGCCCGGATTGGTCCAGTTCAGCGGGTCGTTGAGCCAGACCACCGCCGCCTCGATCGGCCCCGCCGCCACGATCGGCCCCGCCGCCACGGTCATGCCGCGCTCCGGCGACGCAGCCACGGGGTGAGCAGCCGCCCGGCACCGGCCAGGGCGAGGTCGAACACCAGGGCGAGCAGGACGCAGAGCAGCGTACCGGTCATGATCTGCGCTTTGTAGAAGTTGTTCTGGAAGCCGGCAAAGATCAACTGACCGAGTCCGCCCTGCCCCACGACCACCCCCACGGTGACCAGCGCCACCGTCGAGACCGTCGCCAACCGCAGCCCGGTGAGGATGCCCGGCAGGGCCAGCGGCAGATCGATCCGGAACAACCGCCCCCATCGGCCGTACCCCATGCCCTCCGCCGCCTCCCGTACCTCGGGCGGCACCTGGGTGAG
The DNA here is from genome assembly GCF_059570675.1 of Salinispora goodfellowii. Lineage (NCBI taxonomy): Bacteria > Bacillati > Actinomycetota > Actinomycetes > Micromonosporales > Micromonosporaceae > Salinispora > Salinispora goodfellowii. Next base: position 55,798 of record NZ_JCANTD010000009.1, read on the forward strand.
ACCGGCCAGCGCGTTGCGGACAATCACCAACAGCGCGTAGAGCACCACCACGGTGAGCACGGTCACCACCCCGATCCCCAGGTACGGCGCGAGGAAGGCGAACAACGCCAGCGACGGGATGGTGTAGAGCACACCGGTGACCGCCAGGATGGGCCCGGCCAGCGCGCGGAACCAGTACGCGGCCACGGCAAGCGGCACCGCGATCAGCACCGCAATGAGCACCGCCCGCAGGGTGAGCGAGGTGTGCTCGCGCAGCGCGCCGAGGATCGTGTCAGAGTTATCCCGCACGTACTGCCAGGAGAACCACGGGTTACCCGGGTCGGCCCGGTAGCTCAAGCGGAAGGACATGTGTGGACGTTACCCCGCGGGGATCCGCTGCCAACGGGGCGCGTGCGGCCTCGATCTTCCTTGACGAGATCGGCAAACGCTACCCGGACGGCACCGAGGCGGTCCGCGAACTGACCCTGGAGATCGCCGCCGGCGAACTGGTGGTGCTGATCGGCCCCTCCGGCTGCGGCAAATCGACCGTGCTCCGAATGGTGAACCGCCTGATCGAGCCGACCGGCGGCCGGATCCTGCTCGACGGGGCAGATGTCACCCGGGTGGACCCGGTACAGCTGCGCCGCCGCATCGGCTACGTGATCCAGAACGTCGGCCTCTTCCCGCACCAGACCATCAGCGCGAACGTCGCCACCGTGCCGCAGCTGCTCGGCTGGCCCCGGGAGCGTCGCCGGCAACGGGTCACCGAGCTGTTGGAGTTGGTCGGCCTGGACCCGACCCAGTTCGGCGCCCGCTACCCGCACGAGCTCTCCGGCGGTCAGCGGCAGCGGGTGGGCGTGGCGAGGGCACTCGCCGCGGACCCGGTGGTCCTGCTGATGGACGAGCCCTTCTCCGCGGTCGACCCGATCGTCCGGACCCGGCTCCAGGAGGAGTTCCTGCGGTTGCAGGCCGAGGTTCGCAAGACCATCGTGCTGGTGACGCACGACCTCGACGAGGCGGTTCGGCTGGGCGACCGGATCGCGGTGCTCTCCGAGGGCGGCCGCCTGGAGCAGTTCGACACCCCGGCCGCCGTGCTTGGCGCACCGGCCACCCCATTCGTCCGGGAATTCGTCGGTGCCGACCGGGGCATCCGACGCCTGGCCGTCACCCCGGTCACCCGGGAGACGGTCGAGCCGGTCCCCGCCACCCCGATCTCCGCCGAGTTCCCCACGGTGCCACTCGGGTCGTCGGCGTACGACGCGCTGGGGGTCCTGTTGACCACCATGGCGGACCGGGTCATGGTGACCGACAAGGAGCAACCCGTGGGTGTCCTCACCCGATCCCGCCTGCTCAGCCTGGGCCACGTCGCCGACCAGCGCCGGCCGCCCGCTCCCAACGGGGCGGCTACCGCCGTAGATAGTCGATGAAGGCCGCCCGCAGCACCGGCGCCAACTCCTCGTAGCCGTGCCCGGTCAGCTCCCGCCACAGCGCCACCGCCTCGTCGATGGTCGGCCCGACCGAGTTCGGCGCGCCGTCCAGGGCAGCGGCCTCGTCGGCATTCGGCAGGTGCCGCAGAACTGACCAGAAGAACCGTACGTCACGGCGCTCCCGCGCCACCGCGAACGCCTGCTTGCGCAGCTCCTCGGTGGAGCGTGCGTCCAACTCCTCGAACGACCGGCCGGCGGGGAAGGTCGAAGGTGTGTCGGTCATGCGGCCGAGCCTAACCGCCCTGCTCCCCGCCGACCTGCGAGACGCGAGTCAGCGCCGACCTGCGAGACGCGAGTCAGCGCCGACCTGCGCCCCACTGCCGTCCGGTCCCCCAGTCCGGGAGATCCCACTGATTGGTTGGGCGCTCGGCGGGCGGGGGCGGCAGCGTCGCGGCCCAGTCCGGGAACGGCTCGGGCCGCCGCATGCTCCAATCGGCAGGCAGCTGATCGTCCGCATCGGGGCTGTCGTCAACCGCCTCCCGGTCGTCCCGCGCGCCCCCGTACGCCTCGACCATCCGGGTCACCACCAGCCCCACCCCGAGCGCCACCGCCCCGACCGCCCAGCGACTCGCCGTCAGGCCGCTCGCCTGCAGGTCGGTGCGGACGAGCGTGACCAACGAGACGGCGAGCAGGGTGCCGAGGATGCCACCCCGGCGGCCGAAGGCACTGGTGCCGGCGAGCAGCGCCGTCCCCACCGCCAGAACGGTCCAGTCCAGCCCCGACCCCACGGCGACCGGACCAGCGACGGGAGTCCCCAGTAGGGAGCCGGCCAGCACGGCCAGGACGCTGGAGCCGACCAGCGCCCCGCCGGCCACCACCGGGCCCAGCGCCCCCTGCCGGCGGGCCGGATCGGTGACCGGTCGGAACCGGCCGATCAGCCGACGGATCGGTCGTAACGCGCCGAACAGCCCGCCGAGCACGGCGAGCGCTGCGAACCCGGCGAACAGATAGAGCGCGTCGCTCGTCGGATCGTAGCTACCCTGCGGCAGAACCGGCTCACTTCGCCGCTCGATGTACCCGACCAGCGCCGCGCCAGCGGCGAGGCTGGCCGCCCAGGCGGGGACGTGCAGCACCGTCACCACGAAGGCCAGGAGCAGCCCGCCGAGCACCGCGGCGGCGATCGCCGGGCCGAGGGCGGCCGCGGCACCCCGGTCCCCCTGCTCCGCCATGTGCAGCGCCGCCGCGACGGCCGCCGGACCGATCGCCAGATTCACCGCCGAGGTACGCAGGCTCAGCCCGGCGGCGAGGGCCAACAACCCGAGGACGGCTCCATCTACGAGCAGTGACCGCAAGCCGTCGCCCCGCAGCGTCTCCGGGTTTTCTCGCCAGAGCAGGTACGCGACCCCGACCGCGCCCACCAGGAGCAGGAGTTCCCAGACGACGTGCACGCCGAGCCGGTCTCCACCGGAGTCGACCTGGTCCGGATCCGGGTCCGGGTCCGGGGCGACGGTGTTGGCGCTGGGGGAGATCTCCGAGCTACCTCGCGCCGATTCGTCGTGCCCCATGCAGCCGCCCTCCACCTGGCCGTCCGTCCCGGGTCCCAACGCGCGGAGCGGTCCGGGGCGGCCGTTACGCTCCGGTGGCAGGCACCGTACCCGCGCGGGAAGCACGGCGGAAGCCCAGGCTCAGCCCGGGCCGGAGCGGCCTCCCCGGTCGCCGGGCTCGCGATCCTGGTCGTCCTCCTGCTCGGGAACCCGGCAGGAGCGCTCCAACCAGAGCGCGGCGGCCACCAGCGCCAGGGCGGCCAGCAGGCTACTCCCCGCCACGTTCCGGTCGCTCACCGCAGCCTCGGTGCGCTCCACGAACAGCCACCCGGTCAGGCCCGCGTAGCAGCCGGCGAAGATTGCGCCCACCAGCGCGGACGCCTTGGCCAGCACCACGAAGCGGGCAACCAGCAGCGGGTTCACCGATTCCTTCCCCGGCCGGCGCGCAATCCGGGCCCGGGTGTTCACCGCGGCGTACGCCTCCAGCACGGCGAGCCCGGCCAGGGTGATCACCGGCAGCCAGGGCAGGTCGCCGGGGAGGTAGTCGTAGTAGAGAAAGCTGATCAGCAGCCACGCCACCCCGGCGGCGGCGAGGCCGGCGACCACCAGTGTGGAGCCCCGGGTGGGGCCCATCCGGCCGGGGCCCGCGCCGTCCGGAGGTGATGACCTCGCCCGCATCATGCCCGCCGGCTCCGCTGCCTCATGCCGTTGACTCTAACCCCACCTCGGGGCAGGGACGCAGCTCCAACGCGTCCGCGCCGACCGGCGCCGAGTTCAGCAGGTCGGTCAGCCAGCCGTGGCCCGGCAGCCGCCCGTACGGTTGCAGGTCGAGCCAGGGCCGCAGGACGAAGGCGCGCAGGTGGGCGCGGGGGTGCGGCAGCGTCAGCTCGGGATCGTCCCGGAGCACCGGCGTGCCATCCTGCGCCCAGACCGCGATGACGTCGACGTCGAGGGTCCGGGGCCCGAAACGTCGGGCCGGATCGCGCTCCCGGCCGGCCGCCCGCTCGGCCGCCTGGGCCCGCGCCAGCCAGTCCTCCGGCGCCGCTGCGGAATCTACCGCCAGCACCACGGCATTCAGGTACGCGGGCTGGTCACGGTCACCCCAGGGCGGAGTCTCGTAGACGCCGGAGACCAGGAGCACGGACTCACCCAGCGCGGTAACCGCCGACCGCAGGTGGTCGGCCCGGTCGCCGAGGTTACTGCCGAGCGAGAGCAGGGCGCGGGTCACGAGGCGGACCTGGTCATGGTGACAGCCACGTCGGTGAAGCTACCCGAGATCGGGGCCTGCGGCTTGTGCACCGTCACCGTGGCGGTATGGACCCGGGCGTCGGCCAGGCAGACCGTGAGAAGCCGGTCGGCGAGGGTCTCGATCAGGTTGACCGGCTCCCCGGCGACCACCGCCGTCAGCCGCTCGGCCAACTCGCCGTAGTGGACGGTGTCGGTCACCTCGTCCGAACGGGCGGCCGGGGCGAGGTCCAGCTCCAGCAGCGCGTCCACGAGGAAGTCCTGCCCGTGTTCCCGCTCGAAGTCGTACACCCCGTGCCGGCCGTGCACCCGCAGGCCGGCCAGCTCGATCCGGTCGGTCATCGCTGCTCTCCGCTGGTCTGGGCACCGCCGGTGGTGGCCGGACCGGACGATCCGATGGTGGCCAGCCGGGGTGATCCGGTGGCCCGCCAGACGGCCAGCGCGTCCGCGGTGGCCCGGACGTCGTGCACCCGCACTCCCCAGGCGCCGGCCGCGACCGCGAGCACGCTGGTGGCGACGGTGGCGACCTCCCGGTCCTCGGTTGGCCGTGGCGTGCCGTCAACGGCGAGCAGCGCGCCCAGGTGGGACTTGCGGCTGGCGGCGAAGAGCAGCGGGTAGCCGAGCGCCAGCAGCTCCGGCAGCCGGGCGCTCAGCTCCCAGTTGTGGGCGGCGGTCTTCGCGAAGCCGAGCCCCGGGTCGATGACGATACGGTCGGCCGCCACCCCGGCGGCGAGGGCCGCCTCGACCCGCTGCGCCAGCTCGGCCTTGACGTCGGCGACGACGTCGCCGTAGCGGGCCAGCTCCCGCATCTCGCGGGAGTGCCCGCGCCAGTGCATGAGCACCCAGGGGCAGCCGGCGTCCCGGACCACCCGGGCCATGTCCGGGTCGGCGAGCCCACCGGAGACATCGTTGACCACCTGCGCCCCGGCGGCGAGCGCCAGCTCGGCCACCCGGGCCCGGGTGGTGTCGATGCTGACCGGTACGCCGGCGGCGGCCAGCTCGCGGATCACCGGCCGCACCCGGTCCGCCTCGGTCTCGGCGGCCACCCGGTCCGCCCCGGGTCGGGTGGACTCGCCGCCCACGTCCACCAGGTGGGCACCGTCGCCGCGCAGCCGCACGCCGTGTGCGATGGCGGCATCGAGATCGGCGTAGCGTCCGCCGTCGGAGAAGGAGTCCGGCGTGACGTTCAGGATGCCCATCACCACCGGGGACGCGGCCTGCACCAGATCGGTCACAAGGAGACCGTACCGGTCCTCGTTGGCGCTCCGGCGCCACCCGGCCCGGGGGCGCTGACATGCGGTTCGGTGCAGGTGTGGGGTCGGACGGCAGAGTCGGATCGGGGTCATTCTTCGTGGCTTGTCGCAGACAGTGGGTGGCCGTACGCTTTGGAATTGCCGAGCATCGAGATGGCGAAGCCTGGAGGGAGGGCCGAAGCGGGAAAATCCGCCCAGGACCTGCCCGCTCGTGGTGGGTGACGACCGCGGCGGCCTAGCCGCAACATGAGCACCGTTCCCGCCAGCCATGCCTGCTGCACCGCCGCGGCGCCGCCGGCCGCGAAATGGGGAGGTTTTCCAGTGATCGCCATCGAGCTGACGAAGGCGGCATCGTCCGCCGCCCACGCGCTCACCACCCTGAGCTCGACACCGCTCGCCGAGCCCGCACCCAGCGGCATCGCCACCGACAACATCGTCGCCTTCTTCGCCAGCAAGATCGCCCCGATCCTGCTGGCCGTGCTGGGCGTCATCTTCATCGGGCGGGCGAGCCGGGGCGAGATCTCCAAGGTCTTGACGAGCTCGGCCATCGCGATCGTCGGCCTGGCCTTCATCGCCGGGGCCGCCACCCTCTTCTTCGTCGGCGACTACCTGATCAGCCTGATCTTCGAATAGGCGCGGGCACGAGCATGCGGCTGCGCACCGACGACGACATCTACCGGGCTCGTCTGGTCTACCTCGGGCCCCCCGGCTACACCCTCCCGGTCCACCTCCCGTACGCCCAGTATGGGCTCTTCATGCTGCTCGTTCCCCTCTACATGTTCGTCCACTGGTTGTTCACGCTGCAGGTCGAGCTCTTCCCGGCGTGGGAGATCGCCCTCGCGATCGTGACCACCTCGTTCGTCTTCCGGTACGTCGACCCGGATCGGCCCGCGCGCATGGTGATCCACACCGCGCTGACCGACTGGCGACGCACCCGGGAGCCGGCCGCCGAGCAACGCGACCCCCGCCTGGTCGGCAGCCGGATCAGGATCCGAGAGGAACTGGCATGACCGGGCAGTGCAACGACGCGGGTGAGGCGGTGGCATGAGTTCCCACTACGCGCCGGGGTCTCCGGCCGGGCAGCCGGCCACGGCTCCAGGTGACGCAGCGCAACCTGTTGACTACGTCGCGGAGTTCGATGAGGCCTGGCCCGACTCCGCCCGGGCCACCTCCCCGGGCCACAGTGGGGTCGGTGTCTTCCCGGCGCACCGCCCACTGCACCAGCGGACGCCCACCGAGCCGGCGCCGGCCGCCGGCACCGACATCGACATCGACTCCCCCTTTCTCGACCTGTTCGGCGCGACCCGCCCGACCCGGTCCACATCGGGCGGATCAGCGACGCGCGAGCCGCAGCCGCAGCCGCAGCCGCAGCCGCAGCCGACCATCCCGCAGCAGCTCGGCGCCGCGGATCCCCTCGCCGCTCCGGCCGCTCCCGCGATACCGGCCGCACCCGCCGCTCCCGCCGGACCGGCCCGGCGCTCCACCCGAGTACCCCACCAGGTCGGCGAGCGGCTCGCCCGGCCAGAGACCGAGGAGGCGGCGCCACCGGCAGCCGAGGTGCCGCCGCGGCCAGCCGAGATGGCACCGCGGCCAGCCGAGATGGCACCGCGACGTCGTCTCGGCGAGCGGTCGGAGCCGGACGCCCCAGACGTACCCCCGCCCGTTCGACGCTCCACCGACCGGCGGGATCGCGCCACCAAAACCGACCGGCGGGATCGCGCCACCAAACCGGCCCGAATCCGGCCACCGAAGATCAATTTCAGGGACCGGGACCCGTCGGTGGAGCTGGCCATCACCGAGATCGCCGGCCACCTGACCTTCACCCCCAACACGGTCACCGCCTGGTACTGGCTACCCGAGGTGCGCTGGGCCTTCCGCCCCGACGCCGAGCGGGAGGCGCTGCTCGCGGCGATCTCCGAGCAGTACGCCGGGCTGGCCGGCTTCCGCCTGCACCTGCGACGCACCACCCGCCCCTTCCCGGCCGACGAATGGGCCCGCACCATCGACACCCAGACCCGGGCACCGCTACCCGATGTCCCGGGGACACCGACCTGGGCAGATCATCTGGTCGCCGCGCAACGGCACCTACTCTCGGTCAACCACGCCGAGGGACAGACGTACCTGGGGGTGACCTTCGCCCGACGCTCCCTGGGCGACTCGCTGGTGGAGCGGGTACGGCGCAGCTTCGGTCGCGGTGTCGCCGAGGGCGAACGGCGCAAGCTCGGCCGCGCCGTCGAGCAGTTCGACGAGGTGCTGGGCGCCTTCGGTATGCGTGGACGCCGGGTCACCACACCGGAGCTGGAGTGGCTCCTCTACCGCTCGGTGGCGCTCTGCATGGCCCCGCCCGGGCGACTCTCCCCGGTCACCGACGGGCACTGGGAACGCGGCGACCTGCTCGCCCTGACCGAACAGGTGGAGCGCTACCGCACCCCGTACGGGTCCACGGTCAAGCTGGTCAACCGGATGACCGGGGAGGAGGGGCACGTCGCCGTCCTCGCCGTGGGCCGGATGGAGCCGCTGGAGATCCCCGAACGACACGAGCCCTGGCTGCACTTTCACGAGCGGCTGCCCTGGCCGATGGAGCTGTCCAGCCGGGTCGACATCCTCGGCTCCGGCGACTCCTTCCGCAACCTGGAACACCGGCTGCGAATGATCCGCTCCCAGCAGCTCGACTACGCCGAGCACGGCATCGACGCCCCACCCGAGTTGGAGCGCCTCGCGGAGCGGGCCCTGGTCATCGGCGACGAGATGACCACCGGGCTGCCGGTCGAATCGGCCCGCGCGCATGGCTGGCACCGACTCGCCGTCGGCGGTCGGACCCGAGAGGAGTGCCTGGAACGCGCCCGCCGGCTGATCCAGCTCTACTCCCGAGAGCTGCGGGTCTCGCTCCAACACCCGAAGAACCAGGACTGGCTGGCCCGCGAGTTCATCCCCGGGGAGCCGATCGCCAACACCGGCTACGTCCGCCGGATGCCGGTCAACCTCTTCGCCGCCGCACTCCCGCAGGCCGCCTCGACCGTCGGCGACCGCCGGGGCGACCTGATCGGGCGTACCGCCGGCACCTGCCGCCGGCCGGTCTTCCTCGACCTGCACTTCCCGATGGAGGTCCGGGAACGCTCCGGGCTCGGGGTCTTCGTGGCCGAGCCCGGCGGCGGCAAGTCCACCCTGCTCGGTGCCCTCGGCTACCTGGCCGCCCGCCGCGGGGTGCAGGTAACGCTGCTCGACCCCTCCGGCCCGCTCGCCCGGCTCTGCGCCATGCCGGAGCTGGCCCCGTACGCGCGGGTGCTGAACCTGACCGGCTCCGAGCCCGGCACCCTCGCCCCGTACGCGCTGATCCCCACGCCGCTGCGCAGTGAGTTCAGCGCCGGCGACGCGGGCGACCGGGAGTTCGAGATCGCCGTCTCCAACGCCCGGGCCGAGCGCCGGATGCTGGTCCAGGACATCTGCATGATGCTGGTGCCGCCACAGGTCGCGCGGGAGGCATCCACCGCCACGCTCTTCCGGCACGCCGTACGCCAGGTCCCGGCGGAGGAGACAGCCACCCTGGACGATGTGGTCGCCATCCTGGGCAAGCTCGACGACGACGCCGGCCGGGAGCTGGCCAACCTCCTGCTGGACACCGCTGAGATGCCGCTGGCCATGCTCTTCTTCGGTCGCCCCCCAGAGGGGCTGCTCGGGCCGGACGCCACCCTCACCGTGATCACGATGGCCGGCCTCCGCCTCCCCGACCTCAAGATCGAGCGAGAGTACTGGTCGGCGGAGGAGGCGCTCGCCCTGCCCATGCTGCACACCGCGCACCGACTCGCCGTCCGCCGCTGCTACGGCGGCTCGATGTCGTCGCGCAAACTGGTCGGGCTGGATGAGGCGCACTTCATGGAGGGCTGGCGGTCGGGGCGGTCGTTCCTGGTCCGGCTGGCCCGGGACTCCCGCAAGTGGAACCTGGCCGCGCTGGTCGCCTCACAGAACCCGAGGGACATCCTCGGCCTCGACGTGCAGAACCTGGTCTCCACGGTCTTCGTCGGGCGGATCGCCGAGGACGAGGAGATCGCCTCCGAGGCGCTGCGCCTGCTGCGGGTCCCGGTCAACGACGGATACGAGGCCACCCTCGCCTCCCTCTCCGCCGCCGACAGCACCTCAGCCGCCCGCCTCGGCTACCGCGAGTTCGTCATGCGCGACGTTGACGGGCGGGTGCAGAAGGTCCGAGTCGACGTCTCGTACGTCGATGGGCTGCTCGACCACCTCGACACCACACCCGCGGCGGCCGCTGCCGCAGCGGGCGTACTGCCCGTCGTAGCCGAGCTGGAGGCGTGAGATGGCCGGGGCCCGGGCTCGGACGGTGGCGCTGTTGCTGGCCCTCGGTGTCCTCGCCGGGGCCACGGTCAGCTGGCCGGGGGTCGGCGCGGCGGCGGCACCGGCCCCGGAGCTGTCCACGCAGGCCCCAGCCGGCCCCTGCACCGTCGAGCAGTGGCAGGCCGACTTCCGCTCCTGTGTGTCCCGGCTCGCCGAGGTCGCCGAGGACGAGGTCACCTGCCGCAACGCCCCGACGCCGACGGCGCCGGACTCCGGCCTCGCCGGCTGGTTCGCGGCCCGCCCGGAGTCCGCGAAGGAGCCCGGGCCGAAAGGGTTCTACAGCGACTACGGCTACGCCGGATACGGCTACACCACCTACGACATCGACACCGGCTGCGCCACCGCCGTGCTGCACCCGGACTACAAGTTCACGAACACGGTCGCCAACGGCGAATTCATGATCGCCACCGCGATCATCGGTGCCTCGAACGCGCTGCGGGAGCGGGCCTGGGATCCGCGGTCGATGTGGGGCTGGGCCGATCCGCTGGTGGAGCAGGCGACCACGGCGGTCTACCAGAAGGTGTTCAGCGTCTTCGGGATCGTCACGCTCGGCGTGGTCGGGCTCTATCTGCTCTGGCGGTCCCGCCAGTCGGACATGAGCAACGCCATGACGACCGCCGGCTGGGCCCTGCTCGTGATGGTGGCGGTGACCGCGCTGGCCGCCTGGCCGGTGAAGTCCGCCAACGTCGCCGACGGCACCCTGGTCACCACACTGGGGGTGGTCCACGACGCGGTCGGACCAACCACCAGGGACGCCCCGCCGGACCAGTGCCCGGTCCCGAATCCGGATGCCTGCGCCGACAAGCGCCCGCCGGCGGTGCGGGCGAGCGACACGGCCACCGAGACGATGCTCTACCGCAACTGGCTGCGCGGGGTGCTGGGCTCGGCCGACAGTGAGACCGCGCAGAAGTACGGGCCGGCGCTCTACGACGCGAAGTCCTTCTCCTGGGGGGAGACGGAGAAGCTGCGGGAGTTCCCCGCCACCCGGGAGGCCACCGTCCGGGCCAAGCAACAGCAGTGGGCGCGGGTCGCCCAGCAGATCAAGCAGGAGGATCCGGAGGCATACGAGTACCTGCAGGGGATCCGGGACATGGACCGGGTCGGTGCCGGCTTCATCGCGGTGCTCGCCGCGCTGCTCTTCGCGATGTTTGATCTCACCGCGTCGGTGCTGGTGCTGCTGGGCTTCCTGCTCTTCCGCTGGGCGGTGATCGCCGCGCCGATCCTCGGCACCGTCGGCCTGCTCCGCCCGGCGAGCGCCGGGCTGCGCCGGCTGGGTAACGCCGTGGTCGCGGCGGTCTTCAACATCGCCATCTTCGGCACCGGCGCCGCGATCTACCTCTTCGCCGTGGATCTCATCATGAGCACGCCGACCCTGCCCGGCTGGCTCCAGGTGGTGCTGGTCTGGCTCTGCGGCCTGGTCGGCTGGCTGCTGCTGCGCCCCTACCGGCGGGTCACCCAGCTCGGCGGCAAGGGCGGTGGTGAGTCGGGCGGCTCGGCTGGCTCCTGGCACCGCCGGTTCTTCCGGGACATGCGCACGGCGTCCCGCCTCGACGCGGAGCCCCGCGGGGCCGGCGATCCGAGCTCGGGTCGCCGCGGCGTGGTGGTGGCGACGCAGAGCCGGCTCCGGCCGGAGGCCCGGCACGAGGAGCTGACGCCCGCGACCGAGGGTGGGGCCCGGCCGGAGCGCCGCGAGCGGCCGGACGGGGCGCCGACGTCCGGGGAGCGCGGCACCCCGGACCGCACCACCCCCGCACCGCGGCAACGGCGGACGCCGGCCAGCTGGACCGAGCCGGAGGGCCCGCCGGAGAGCCCCTCCTTCGTCATCTACCGACCCGGTGCGACGAAGCCCGCGCCGGAACGGAGCACCCCCCGGGTCCGCTCCGAGGCTCGGTGATCGCGGTGCGGCGGGCGGTCGAACAGCTCCTCACCCGGATGTTCCGGTCCCGGGTGGGGATCGCGCTGGCGCTCGCCGTGGTGGTGGTGGGCATCATCGGCACCACCCGGCTGGTCGTCGGGGCGGGGGAGCCGGGGAGCGGCCTCAGCAACCGCCCGGAGCAGCCGATCACCACGGTGCACCCGACGACCGGCGACGACGGGCTGCTCGACCCGCGCTCCCCCACGCCGGTGACCCGGCCCGGGGCGGCGACACCGGAGCAGGTCGCTGACCGGTTCGTCACCGCCTGGCGGGGGCAGCCCGGAATCACCGCCGAGCGCTGGCACGCCGGGCTGCGCCCCCTGACCACCCCAACGTTGGCCGAGCAGCTCGCCGACGTGGACCCGGTCGATGTCCCGACCGGCGAGGTGGCGGGCGCCACGACGGTCACGGCCCGGTCGGACGCGGTCGTCGAGGCACGGGTGCCCTTCGACACCGGCCAACTCCGGCTGGAGCTGGTGGCGCCGGACGGCCGGTGGCGGGTGGACGCGGTGGACTGGGAGCAGGAATGAGCAGCGCAGCCGAGCCGAAACGCCGTCCGCCGCGCGTCAGGGCGCTGGCCGTCGCGCTCACCGCGACGCTGACCCTGCTCTGCTGCGCCGGCGGCGCGGGCGCCTTCTTCCTCACCGAGCTCGGCGGCGATGACCGGCTCCGGCTCACCAACCAGGAGTGCACCGACGACTTCCAGGTCGAGGTCACCGGGCCGATGCCGCAGATGTCGCAGTACGGTGAGCTCCAGCTCCGCAACGCCGCCCGGATCATTCAGGTCGGGCAGGAGCTGCCGGTGCCGCCCCGCGGGTGGGTGATCGCCGTGGCGACCGCCATGCAGGAGTCCCGGCTACGCAATCTCGCCAACCCCACGGTCCCCGGGTCGGAGCAGCTCCCGAACGAGGGGGTCGGCTCGGACCACGACTCGGTGGGCCTGTTCCAGCAGCGGGCGGGCTGGGGCTCGGTCAAGGAGCGGATGACGCCGGAGTACGCGGCCCGCAAGTTTTACGAGAAGCTGGTGCAGGTCCCCGGTTGGCAGCAGCTGCCGCTGACCCGGGCCGCGCAGGCCGTGCAGGTCAGCGCCTTCCCGGACGCCTACGCGAAACATGAGGCGCTGGCGTCAGAGATCGTCAACTCGCTGGCGGGCGGCGCGGCCCGGACCGTGCCGGTCAACGGCGGGCACGCCTGCGACGCCGCCGAGGATGGCCGGATCTCCGCCTCCGGCTGGACCGCCCCGATCCCCGGTGACGTCGGCTCCGGCTTCCGCACCCGGGATCGGCCGGCGCACCATGGGGTAGACATCGCCGCGCCGAAGGGCACCCCGATCCGCGCCGCCGCCAGCGGACGGGTCCTGGTCGCCCGCTGTGATCCGGACCGGGCCGGGGAGCTGAGCTGCGACGTGGACGGTTGGCCGGGCAAGGGCGGCTGCGGCTGGTTCGTCGACATCGAACACCCCGGGAAGATCATCACCCGCTACTGCCACCTGGTGGAAAAACCCGAGGTCAGCGCGGGTCAGTCGGTGCGCGCCGGGGAGCAGATCGGGAGGATCGGCAGCAGCGGCAACTCCTCCGGCCCGCACCTGCACTTCGAGGTGCACACCAACGGCGACCGGAGCAGCAACGGCGCGACGGACCCGGTGCTGTTCATGCGGGAGCAGGGCGCCCCGCTGCGAAGCGTGGAGTGAGGCACCGACGGCGATGACAGATCCCCTCCCCGACCCCTTCCTGGACCAGCCGGACTGGGCGCCGCTGCCGCCCCGACCGATCGCGGTGCTGCCGGCCTCCGGTCGGGTCGAGCTGCGCGGGCGTCGGGTGCGGGTCGGCCAACCCGGGCTGGGCTGGCGCGGTGACCTCCGGGCGGACGACCGCGTGGTGCAGGGCAGCCGCACCTACGTGCCGGTCATCGCCGAGCACGAGTGGTACCGCGCCGAGGCCGATCAGGTCGAGGTCTTCGCCCCCCTCGTTCCGGCCGACCGGGTCTGGGTGGAGACGGTGGGGCTGCGATCGGAACGACCGCCCGCGGAGGCGGATCGACTGGTCTCCCTGGACGCGCCCACCCACCGGGCACCGACGCCGGTCTTCGAGGCCGACGCCGTCGCCGGCCGGCGGGTCGTGCACGTGGTGGGCCCGGTCGAGCACCGGGACCTACGCGCGGTCACCGAGACCTACTCCAGCGCCGAGGGCGACATCTGCGTCCGGGTCACCCCCGAGGTCGAGTGGTACCGGTGGGCCTGGCGCGGGCAGACCCCGACCACACTCGAGGTCCCCGTCCACCTGCTCTGGATCGAATAGGGTCAGTCAGTCCGCGCGCCGGCGCAGACCCGCCAGTCCTCACCCAGCCGGGTGGTGAAGCGCCACGGCTGCCGGTCGCTGTAGCTGACGCCGTCCACATGGGCGGAGATCACCAGCTCCAGCTCGACGACCGCCTCGTCCCCGTCCCGCTGGACCGCGAGGCTTTCCCAACTGACGGAGATGGGCACCGCGAACCGTGCCTCCCGCGCGACCAGGTCCTCGCGCAACGCCCGCAGCTCCGCGACGGACGCTCCCTCGGCGCAGAGGAACAGGTCGGCGAGGGTGTCGTCGCGGTCGACAAAAAATGCACGCAGGTAGTTGTCCACGACTACCTCCGGTGCGCTGCGGTCGGGGGTGGTGGCCCGGGCGTAGAGGACGTAGCCGCCGACGATCCCGCCCAGCACGAGCGCCGTCAGCACGGCGGCGGTCACGGTGAGGATGGTGCGCAGTCGTCGCCGCGGCGGCGGGACCGGCGCCCCCGCTCCTGGCGCGGGCGCCGAGGGCGGGGCCGCCAGCTGCTCCGAGGGAGGCCGCTGCGCCGGTAGGCGGGACACCTGGGAACCGGCGGGGGGCTGCACTGATTCCACCCCCTGAGGCTAACGGCTGCCGGCCCCTGGCCCAATGCCCAGATTAGGCGGATCGTGACGGCTTCCTCCCCGCCGGTGACGTCGGCAACAACACCGGCGCAGCACCGCGGCGCCTCCGCCGGAACCAGCTCGTCCTGCGCTACGGTCTTGGCGCGAGGTGGGTCGCCGGCCTCGCGAAAAGGGGGTGGACGGGTGGGTCCGAGGAGGCGGGCGAACCGGGCCGCCGCCCTACACCGGCAGGCTGCCGCCACCGCGCTCGCCGCCGCCGACGTCCTCGACGACATCCGCCCCGCTCCCGCCGACCACGCCCGCCAGTACGCGCTCGCCGACCGGCTGCGGAGCGCCGCCGGTCAGCTCGCCCCCGGCTGGGCGGGAGCCGCGCTGGAGACCCTGCCGGCGGGGACCGTCGCCGGGGAGGGGCCGCCGCGCTTCGTCCGGGTCGGCACCGCCGCCCCCCTCGACGAGGCGCGCTTCCCCGCACTGGTCCCGCTGATCGGCACCGGGAACCTGACGATCGACGCCGACGCCGGGGATCCGCGGGTGGCGGGCCTGGTCCGGGCCGTCCTGTTCCGACTGCTGGCGGCCACGCCGGCCGGGGCGCTGCTGGTCCGGGCGGTCGACGGTACGGGTACCGCGCTGGCCCCGTTCGCGGCGCTCGCCGATGCCGGCCTCCTGCCGCCCCCGGCTACGGACCTCGCCGGCCTGCGGGCGGTGCTGGCGGAGGCGGAGCGGTGGATGGCCCCGGTCGCCGACGGCCGGCGCCGGCACGAACGGACCCTGCTCCTGGTCATCGCCGCGCTGCCCGAGTCCACCGATCACACCGACCTGGCCCGCCTGGCCGCGCTCGCCGAGCAGGGCAGCGCGAGCGGTCTGCACCTGGTGGTGGCCGGGTGGCCGGCTGGCCATGCTCCGCTGCCACGCGCCGCCTCGCTGACGATCCGCAGTGCGTACGCGCTGCTGGCTGGCCCTCCCGGCACGGACTTCGGGACGCCGGAGGCGGACCCGTCGGGCGGCGCCGCCCACCCCAACGACGGCGTCGGCTTGAACTCGCCGGTCTTTCTCGAGCCGGATCCCCCGGCGAACCTCGTGGACGAGGTCTGCCGGGGCCTCGCCGAGCAGGTGGAGGCGGGCTCGCGGCTGGCCCTGGCCGAGCTGCTCCCGGAGCCGGGCGAGCCGGTGTGGACGGCGAGTTCCCGCGACGGGATGGCGACGACGGTGGGGGACGCCGGGGGGCGGCCGGTCTCCCTGGGCTTCTCCGAGCTGACGCCGCACTGGTTGGTGAGTGGCCGCTCGGAAACCAGCCGATCGACGTTCCTCGCCACCGCCCTGCTCGGCCTGACCGCCCGCTACGGTCCCGAGGAGCTCGTCGTCTACCTGGCCGACCTCGGCGCCGGGGAGTCCTTCGCCGAGTTCCTCCAGACCGAACGCGACCGCTCCTGGATTCCGCAGGTCCGTGCCGCCGCCATCACCGCGGACCGGGAGTATGTGCTGGATCTGTTCGACCTCCTGGCCACCGAGGTTCGCCGCCGCGAGGAGGCCGGTGCCCGAGCCGGCGGGCAGCGGTATCAGGAGCTGCGGCAGCACCGGGAGCTGCCGCGGATCGTCGCCGTGGTGGACGGTCTACCGCGACTGCTCACTGGCCGGGACCGGATCACCATCCAGGCCCGGGCCCTGCTCGAGGCCGTGGCGCGCACCGGCCGTTCGTACGGCGTGCATCTGCTCCTGGCCGGGGAGGGGGACCTGGGCCTTCGGGCGCGCAGTGACCGGGATCCGCTGCTCGGGCAGTTCCCGGTGCGGGTGGCGCTTCCCGGTGGAGGCGCGGTGTTGGCCTCGACCAACGACTCGGCGGCCGGGCTGGCGGTGGGGAGTGTGGTGGTCAACACCGCTGGTGGTCTCGGGGGACCGCGTGGCGCCATCCGGGGACACGAACGGGTGGTCCGCTTCCCCGACCCGCTGGAGCACGGCGAGGTGGTGGCGGACCTGCGGCACCGGCTCTGGGCGGCCCGCCCGGAGCGGAGCGCCCCACCAGTTGTCTTCGCCGGTTATGCCCAGCCGCAGCTCCGCAACGACCCCCGGTACCGCGCGGCGGTGGCTGGTGGGGCGACCGGGCCGGTGGCGCTGCTGGGCCGCGCGGTGGATGTGACCCGGTCGACGGTGGCGGTGCCGCTCGGCCCCGGCCCGGGGCGCAATCTGGCGGTGCTCGGCACCGGTACGGCGGCCGCTGGCCTGCTGGTCACCGCGGCCCGCGGTCTCGCCGCCCACCACCAGCCGGGTTCCGCCCGGTTCGTGGTGGTGCCTTCCGCGGATGAGGCGGGGCCACTCGCCGCGGCGCTCGCGGCCGAGTTGGCCGCCCAACACTCGGTCGCGGTGGTGGATCCGGCTGACCTGCCGGCCGCCCTCGACTCCGCCGAGCCGGCCTACCTGATCGTTTTCGACCTGGACGGGCCGGGTTCGGGACGGGTGCCGCCGGACCGGCTCGCCACCCTGCTCCGGGAGGGGCCGCCGGCCGGTCGGCACCTGCTCGGCCGGTGGGGCACCGTACCCGCGTTCGCGTCCCTACTCGAACCAGGAGACGAGTTGGCCAAGCTCGCCACGGTCGCCGTCGTGGACGTACCGGGAGCCCAGCTCGGGGCGCTCTTCGGCCGCCCGGTGGAGTGGCGTCCTCGACCGGACCGGGCGCTGCTCTGGGACGGGCACAGCGAGCAGGGCGTCGTCCTGGTTCCGTTCGCCACGAATCCGGTCCTGACGTGAGCCGGATACCCATCCAGGATCGGGACCCGGACCGGCAGCATCCCCCGGCTGCCCCGCCGCCGCCGATCCACGTACCGCAGCCGGTTCTTCCGCCGGGTCCGGCCCGCCAGCCGCTACCCGACCCCGCGCCGCCCGAGGCGACCCCCGAGCCCGAGTCGGGCCACGCGACCGAGCCGACCCCCGAGCCCGAGCTCGAGCTCGAGCCGGGCCACGAGCCGGCCGAGGCGGCATGGGCCGAGTACCTCGCGGCGACCCGGCAGCTCGACGAGGTACGCCGCGGTGCGGCCACCGCCGCGGGCGAGCAGGCCCGCGCGGTCGCGGCCGCCCGGGAGGAGCTGGCGACGGTCCGGGCCCGGCTGGCTGGGCAGGAGGCGCGGCTGCGCGAGGCCGGCGTACCGCCGATCTCGCTGGCGCCGACGCCACCGGAGCTCTCGGCGGCGAACCGGTCGATGGCGAGTGGGCCGACGCCGGTGCTGGCCGCGCTGCGGGGGGCGGCCGACCGGGTGGAGTCGGCGGACGCCGTGCTGGCCGCCCGTGGGCTGGTCAACCTGGCCGGCTGGCCCGTCGTCGCCCGTAACCTGCTCTGCTACGCCCCGCTGGCCCTGCTGATGCCGCTGGTCCAGCTGATCCTACTCACCGTCACCGGCCCCGGCACGGTGAGCGCCGCCGCGCTGGTCGTCGGGCTGGCGACACCGGCGGCGGCGTTCGCGGCGGGCTGGTGGTGGGTGGGGCGCCTCGCCGCGCCGGACGCGGGCGGGCAACCGGACCGCACTCCCCGGCTCGGGGCGTTGGTCTGCCTGGTCCCGGCGGTCCTGGCCAGTGCGGTGCTCCTGCTCGCCCTGCTGGGCTGAGCTCGGCGGAGGCGTAGCGGTGTCGCGGGGTGGCTGGTGACCCGCCGGGCGGGCGAGGTCAACGTGAGTTGATCAACGCCATCGCCTCGGCGCGGGTCCTCGCATCCGCCTGCAGGCTGCCGCGTACGGCGGAGGTGATCGTGCGGGCCCCGGACTTCTGGATGCCACGCATCGCCATGCACATGTGTTCGCACTCCAGGACGACGATCACGCCACGCGGCTGGAGCTGCGCCATCAGCAGGTCGGCGACCTGCGCGGTGAGCCGCTCCTGCACCTGGGGACGGCGCGCGAAGACCTCTACCAGCCGGGCCAGCTTGGACAGCCCGGTGATCCGGCCGTCCGCGCCGGGAACGTACCCGATGTGAGCGCTGCCCCGAAACGGCAGCAGGTGGTGCTCGCAGAGGCTCATCACATCGATGTCCCGGACCAGCACCAGCTCGTCGTGGCTGGCCTCGAAGGTGGTGCTGAGCACCTGCGCCGGGTCGACCCGGAGCCCGGCGAACAACTCGGCGTAAGCCCGGGCGACCCGGGCCGGGGTCTGCTGGAGCCCGTCGCGGTCCGGGTCTTCGCCGACCGCGATCAGGATCTCGCGGACCGCCTTCTCCAGCCGGCCGAGGTCAACGCTCTCCTCGACCGGACGGCCGGCGAGCCGACCGCTGACCAGCCGCGCGGCGACATGGTCCAGGTCGCCGTCGAGCTCGGTGGCGGAGGCGGCCAACCCCGACGGGAGGTTGGCCGCCTGGTCCCCTGGCACGGGGTTGGTCGCCTCGTCGCTGTTCAGTGCGAGCCGTCCGAGTTGTTCGAGGCGGCGCCGCTGATGGCGGCGGTGTCGGCCGAGCCCTGCGCCTTGAGGGCCTCGTTCTCGGCGGGGGTGCGCACCGGCGGCTCGGTGGAGGGCTGACGCTTGCCGAACCCGTTGTACGGGGCCATCGGCGGGCGCTTCGCCACCCGGTCGCAGATGCGGGCCATGTCGGCCGTGGAGAGGGTTTCCTTCTCCATCAACTCGAGCACGATGTTGTCCAGGACATCGCGGTACTCGACCAGGATCTCCCATGCCTCGTCGTGGGCCAGTTCGATCAGGGCCCGCATCTCGGCGTCGATCTCGGCGGCGACGGCGTCGGAGTAGCCCCGCTCGTTGCCCATGTTGCGGCCGAGGAACGGCTCGTCACCGCTGCTGCCGTACTTGAGCGCACCGAGCTTGGAGCTCATCCCGTACTGGGTGATCATCGCGCGGGCCAGCTGGGTGGCCTTCTCGATGTCGTTGCCGGCGCCGGTGGTCGGCTCGTGGAACACCAGTTCCTCGGCGGCCCGGCCACCGAGCGCGTAGGCCAGGGTGTCGACCATCTCGGCCCGGGTCTGGGTGTACTTGTCCTCGGTCGGCAGGACCAGGGTGTGCCCCAGCGAGCGGCCCCGGGACAGGATCGTCACCTTGTGCACCGGAGCGGCGTGCGGCAGCGCCCAGGCGACCAGCGCGTGCCCACCCTCGTGGTACGCCGTGATCTTCTTTTCGTTGTCACTCATCACCCGGGTACGGCGCTGGGGACCGGCGATCACCCGGTCGATGGACTCTTCCAACGACTCGTCGGTGATCGCCCGCTTGTCCCGGCGCGCGGTGAGCAGCGCAGCCTCGTTGATCACGTTGGCCAGGTCGGCGCCGCTGAAGCCGGGGGTACGCCGCGCCACCGCGTCGAGGTCAACGTCGGGGGTGAACGGCTTGCCCTTGGCGTGCACCCGCAGGATCGCCTTGCGGCCCTCCATGTCCGGCGCGTCCACCGGGATCTGCCGGTCGAAGCGGCCGGGCCGCAGCAGCGCCGGGTCGAGGATGTCCGGCCGGTTGGTGGCGGCGATCAGGATGACCCCGCCCTTGGTGTCGAAGCCGTCCATCTCGACGAGGAGCTGGTTGAGGGTCTGCTCCCGCTCGTCGTGACCGCCACCCATGCCGGCGCCCCGGTGCCGACCGACCGCGTCGATCTCGTCCACGAAGACGATCGCCGGTGCGTTCGTCTTGGCCTGCTCGAAGAGGTCCCGGACCCGGCTGGCGCCGACACCGACGAACATCTCGACGAAGTCCGAGCCGGAGATGGAGTAGAAGGGCACCCCGGCCTCGCCGGCAACCGCGCGGGCCAGCAGGGTCTTACCGGTGCCGGGCGGGCCGAAGAGCAGCACGCCCTTCGGGATCTTGGCGCCGAGCGCCTGGTACTTCGCCGGGTTCTGCAGGAAGTCCTTGATCTCGTGCAGCTCCTCGACGGCCTCCTCGGAGCCCGCCACGTCGGCGAAGGTCGTCTTCGGCGTGTCCTTGGTGATCATCTTGGCCTTGGACTTGCCGAAGTTGAGCACCCGGGAGCCGCCGCCCTGCATCTGCGACATGAAGAACACCAGCAGGGCCACCAGCAACAGAATGGGAAGCAGACTGACCAGCAGGGTCGTCCAGATGCTGTCGCGGGAGACATCGGCGTCGACCGGGCCGGTGACGCGATTGTTCGCCTCGGCCTCGCGGACGTCGTTCCAGATCTGGTCCCCAACCTCGTACGGGAACTGCGCCTCGATCTGGTCGGTGGTGGTGTCTCCGAACTTGGCCGGCTCGGCCAGCTTCAGCTGGAGCGTCTGCTCCTTGTCGGCGAAGACGACCTCCTCAATGCCGCCCTTTTCGTTGAGCTGCTCCAGCGCAACGGAGGTTTCCACCTGGTGGTAGTCGGGCTCATTGAAGGCAAAGTTGTATAGCAAAAAGGCGCCGAGGCCGACCAGGAGGACCCAGACCAACGGTCGGCGGAAGAAACGCGTACGTTCCATACTATTGTCGAGCGCCGAGACGCTCGCATCCTCCTGATCGACGTCCGGACCGTCTGAATAGTGTCGCCGCCAGCGCGGCGGCTGAGCCGCCGTGCGGGTCGGTCTGACCCCCGGGGCACCACATCGCGCCACGGTCACTCGACGGTACACCGTTCGTACCGGATGCGAGCATGCCAGCCCCAGCACTTACGCGTAGGGCGAACCGGGTTTCCGCCGGCGGGACGCGAGCTCCGCACCCGGCCACCCAACCGCCCGGTCTCGCGGTTACGGAGGTCAGGCCTGGAGATTACCTCCACGCCACCGACCTCAACCCTAGTCCGTCCGGCTGAGAGTCCGCTGAGCGTCGAAGCAAGCGCTCCTACCGGGCATAGACCTCGGGTCGGAGTACGCCGACGAAGGGCAACTCCCGGTAGCGCTCACCGAAGTCGAGCCCGTAGCCGACGACGAACTCGGTCGGGATGTCGAAGCCGACGTACTTGACCGCGACCGGCACCTTCACCGCCTCCGGCTTGCGGAACAGCGCGACCACCTCGACGCTCGCCGCCGAGCGGGACTCCAGATAGCGCAGGAGCCAGGAGAGGGTCAGCCCCGAGTCGACGATGTCCTCCACCACGACCACATGCCGGCCGGCGATGTCCCGGTCCAGGTCCTTGAGGATCCGCACCACGCCGGAGGAGGTGGTGCCCTGCCCGTACGAGGAGATCGCCATGAACTCCAGCTCCGCCGGGGGGCCCTGCCGGCCCAGCGCCCGGGCGAAGTCGGCCATGAACATCACCGCGCCCTTGAGGACGCAGACGAGCAGCAGCCCGTCCTCGACGTCGGCGTAGTCCGCCGATATCTGCTTGGCCAACTCCGCCGTCTTGTCGCGGATCTGCGCCTCCGAAATAATCACGTGGTCGATATCGGCGTCGTACCAGGAGCCGTCAGCCATGACTCCTAGCCTGCCGTACGCACGATGGTCTCCGTCGGCGGGGCCGCTCCTTTTATCCGACCCAGGCCGGGTTTCTCCGCAAAGACCAGCAAACGGGACCGATCCCCGCACCGCTACCAGGACACTTCCTCCGGGCACACCTGCGCGTCCGAGTTGACGGCGGCGAGCCGACCCGCCCGGCGGAACACCCGAAGCCCGCCCGGCAGGTACGCCGCCCCCTGCCCACGCCAGTCGGTGACCAGGGCCTCCAACGCGCCCACATGCCGGTGCGACAGGGCGGCGGGGCGAGCCCCCAACTCCCGGGCCCAGGCATGCAACACCCGTCCCCGGATCGCCGGCGACAGCTCCGCGAGCCCAGCCACGCGGAGCCCGCCATCGGGGTGCCGCACCCCGTCCAGCGCGGTGCCGGCCTGCTCGTCCAGCGCCGCCGTGTCGACGGCGACCAGCCGGGCGGTACGGGCCAGATTGTCCAGCACCGCCGGCCCGAGCGCCCGCACCAGCACCGGCAGCACCTCGGCCCGAACCCGAGCCCGGGCGTACGCCGGGTCAGCGTTGTGCGGGTCCACCCAGGGTTCGAGCCCCAGCGCCGTACAGGCCGCCCCGGTCTGCTCCCGACTCACCTCCAGCAGCGGACGCAGCAGCAACACCGGGCCGAGCCGCCGCCGAGCCGGCATCCCGGACAGCCCGCGCGGGCCGGCGCCGCGCGCCAACGCCAGCAGCACCGTCTCCGCCTGGTCGTCGCGGGTGTGTCCGGTCAGCAGCGCCGCCGCCCCAAGCCCCTCGGCCACCTCCGTCAAGGCCCGGTAGCGGGCTGCCCGGGCAGCGGCCTCCGGGCCACCGGGCTGGCCGGACACGTCAACCCGGACTGCCGCAACGGGGGCGAGGCCGGTCGTCCGGGCCCAGGCGGCCACCGCCGCCGCCCGCCGCGCGGAGCCCTCCTGCAGACCATGGTCAACGGTGACCAGACCGGCGGAGAGCCCGAGCCGGGGCGCCACGAAGGCGGTCGCGGCGGCGAGGGCGAGCGAGTCGGCTCCCCCGGAACAGGCCACCAGGACCGGCCCCCGACCGGGCAGCTCGGCCAGCGCGTGCCGGATCGCGCGG
Source organism: Salinispora goodfellowii (assembly GCF_059570675.1). NCBI lineage: Bacteria > Bacillati > Actinomycetota > Actinomycetes > Micromonosporales > Micromonosporaceae > Salinispora > Salinispora goodfellowii. The sequence goes on from NZ_JCANTD010000009.1 coordinate 78,819, forward strand.
CGGATCGCGGCGACCGGTGGGGCGAGTGCGGCCACGGGTCGCCGGTCAGTCGCCGGCCGGAAGCGAACCGGCCGGCCCGTGCACCCGGTCCACCCAGGCGTCCGGGTCGCTGAGCTCGGCGAGCCGGGGCAGGGTCAGCGGTGAGGCGAAGACCCGGTTGAAACCCGCCATGCCGACCCGCTCGACGACACCGTGCACGAACCGCCGTCCTTCGGCGTACTGGCGCAGCTTGACCTCCACCCCGAGCAGCCGACGGAGCGTCTTCTCCACCGGGTTGCCCGACTCCCGACGGCGGTTGAACGACGCCCGGATCCGCTCCACGCTCGGGATCACCTGCGGCCCCACGCCATCCATCACGAACTCGGCGTGCCCCTCAAGCAACGTCATCAGCGCGGTGAGCCGGTCCAGCACCGCCTTCTGGGCCGGGGTCTGGACGATGTCCAGGACGCTGGTGTGACCGGTCGGCTCCCGTACCGCGTCGGCGAGGAGGGAGACACCGCGACGCAGCCGCTCGACCAGGGGGGCGGCGCCGCTGCTGGCGGCATCCACGAACGCCTGCACCTCGCCGAGAAAGTACGCCCGTAGCCACGGCACCGCGGTGAACTGGGTGCGGTGGGTGACCTCGTGCAGACAGACCCAGAGCCGAAAGTCGCGGGGATCGGCCGCCAGCTTCCGCTCCACCTCGACGATGTTCGGCGCGATCAGCAGTAGCTGGCCCGGTTCGCCGGAGAAGACCTCGTACTGGCCGAGGACCCGGCCGGAGAGGTACGCCAACACCGTGCCGGCCTGCACGCCGGTGATCCGCGAACCGATCGCCTCGGTCAACACACCGGGCTGTTTGTCTCCTGCCAGGCGACCGACGAGGGGGCCAATGACCTCGCGCAGACCGGCGATGTTGGTCGCCGCCCAGTCCCGCCGGTCCACCACCTGCACCGGCGGGTGCGACACCTGCGAGCGGAGCCCGGTGAAGTCGCCGACGTGCTCGGCTGCCTCGTCGGTCAGCCGTCGCAGCTCACCGACCACCTCCGTGGCCTCGACATAGGAGACGCGCGGGCCCGTCTTGCCGAGCGTCCCCGCGGTCGCCGCGGCCAGATCCCAGTCCACGAACTGCGCCATGGGCCCACCGTACCCGCGCGGTCGCCCGCCGGCCGGGGCCACGACGTCCCGGCCGGGCCCCGATCCCCACCGCGCCCCTCCGCCCTCCACCTCGAAGCGCACCAGCTGGGCTCAGCGGCAGCCACAGGCGGCGAGGGCCGCGGCGATCCGATCCAACGTCATCCGGGCCGCCGTCAGCCCGTCGCCGGGCGCCTGGTCGGTGAGCACCGCGAAGGTGAGCAGGCGCCCGTCGGCGGTGGTCACCAAGCCGGCGATCGCGTGCACTCCGGTCAGCGTGCCGGTCTTGGCACGGACCATTCCGGCACCGGCCTGCGCCGCGACATCGGTGTAGCGGTCGGCGAGGGTGCCCGACCAGGCGGCGACCGGCAGGCCGCCGAAGAGCGTCGCCAGCTCCGGACGGCTCCCGTCGGCGGCGAGCCGAATCAGGTCGGTGAGCAGCGCCGGACTGATCCGGTTGGCACGGGACAGGCCGCTGCCGTCGGTGAGCGTGAGCGCGTCGACCGGCAACCCCAGCTCCCCCGCGACCGCCTCCAGCGACTCCCCCGCACCGGAGAATGACGCCGGCTGCCCCCGGGCCAGGGCTACCTGCCGGGCCAGGGCCTCGGCCACCACGTTGTCGCTGTCAGCGATCATGATGTCGACCAGTCGCACCATCGGCAGCGACTGCACCACGCCCAGCTCGGCGCCTGGCGTACCCGCCGTCGCACCCGCTCCGGCCTCGGGTGCCCGGCCCCGCTCGACCGCGTCCGCCGGTACCCCCAGCAGCCGGGCGAACGCCTCGCCGGCGTGCAGGTCCGGCTCCGCCACCCGTTCGGCGGCGTGGGTGCCGTCGTCGTGGTCCCGCTTCGCCTGCTCCAGGTCACCGCGGGCGCCGTCGGTCATCAGCGCGGTAATCGCTGAGCCGTACCCGCCGGTGGGAATGTCGTCGTCCCAGCCGGGCGCGTGCACCGGCCCGGAGTACAGCGACGAGTCGACCACGACCCGCGCCGGCGCGACGTCGCCGAGCGCGGCCTTCACCTGCGCGGCCAGCTCATCAAGGCGCGCCGCGCCCGGATAGAAACCGGTGCCGTCCACCGCAAGCGTCGGGTCGCCCCCGCCGATGAGCACGACCTCACCGGGAGCCGCACCGGCGACAGCCCGGGTGGGGATCCGGTGCCCCGAGCCGCGTGCCGCCAGCACGGTCGCGGCGGTGACCAGCTTGGTCACGGAGGCGGGCACGGTGCCGTCGGCAGCACCCCGGTCATACAGGACCGACCCGGTCGCGACATCCGAGACCGAGACGTTGACCACCTCACCCAACGCGGCGGAGCTGACCAGCGGGTCGAGCGCGGCGCGCACCCCGGCGGCGGCGGGTTCGAGCGCGTTCCCGTCAGCTGTGGCCAACACCGCCGGCGGCGGCTCCGCGGCGGTGTCACCGGCGCGCCACTCGGCCGCCGGGCCCGACCGCGTCACGGCGACCCCGACCGCGGCCAGCGCGAGGAGCAGCACCGCGGCCAGTACGGCCGGCAACAGCCAACGCCGGGGCCGTCCGGGCGAGGTCGACCCGGCCGGTACGGGGGCGCGAGTGCCGCCGTTGTCGGCAGCCACCGATGGCTGTCCGGTCGGGCTGGGTCGATCCGGCGGCGTTCCCGGCGCCGGCCCGGCGGGAGGCCGATGATCAGGGTGGGCGTCCGGTACCGGCACCCGCCCGACCGCGCCGCCGCGAGCAGATCTGCCGGTCTCCCGTCCAGTACTCTGCTCCGGACGGTAGTGTGAATCTTCCCTCCCCACGGCCCCCTCCTCGCCCCGCGGAACCTGCTTGGGTGACACTACTTCGGTCCGAAGACTATGCGGCCACCGGACCGCCAGGCGGGAGTTCCGCCTGTCCGGCGACGGATACCGCCGGTCAATGCCAGCGTGGGCAGACGAGGAGCGTGCAGATGGATTTCGACGTCACGGTTGAGATCCCGAAGGGTCACCGCAACAAGTACGAGGTTGACCACGTGACCGGTCGGATCCGGCTGGACCGTACCCTCTTCACCTCCACGCAGTACCCCGCCGACTACGGCTTCATCGAGGGCACCCTGGGCGAGGACGGCGACCCGCTGGACGCCTTGGTGCTGGTCCCGGAGCCGACCTTCCCGGGCTGCCTGATCCGGTGCCGCACCATCGGCATGTTCCGGATGACCGACGAGAAGGGTGGCGACGACAAGGTTCTCTGCGTCCCGTACGAGGACCCGCGTCAGGAACACCTCCGCGACATCCACCACCTCGGCGAGTTCGACCGCCTGGAGATCCAGCACTTCTTCGAGGTGTACAAGGACCTCGAGCCCGGTAAGTCCGTCGAGGGCGCCACCTGGGTGGGCCGGCAGGAGGCGGAGGAGGAGATCGTCGCGTCGATCCGGCGCGGCCGGGAGGCCGCGGAACACGGCGACTCCGCGCACTGACCCACACCCGGCGGGCCGGGGGCGCTCATCCGAGCAGCCCTCGGTCCTGTTCGTACCGGTTGAACCCACCCGGCGACCGAGACCACCGCGGCGGCAATGGCCAGCTCGGCGCGCTCCGGCCCGTCGTCGCCGGTGGTACTCGTCGTCTCCGGCAGCATCATCTGACCACCTCAGCTCGCCAGCTGCCGCCGCGGTGTCCGAGAAGTGCCGGATACACCATCGGGGCCGCCGGAACCGGTAATCTCCGAACGTTATGACTAGGTGGGTCGAACGCGAGGGATCAAGGACGTGACCGGGGTACGGCGTGATAGCAGGTCCGCCGCCCGGCGGGGGCCTGCTGGGCGGGTGTTGCGCTCGCTGACGTCGGTCGCCCTCGTCGTGCCGGTCGCCGCCATCGTGCCGGTCAGCACCGCCCTCCCCGGCCCGGGGCAGGTCGCCGCCGTGGGCCCCGGCCACTCGGCCAGCAGGGCCCTGGTGAAGCTGACCGAGAGCTCCGCCGACCAGGTTCGCGATGACCAGTGGCAGCTGGACGTGTTGCGCGCCGATACGGCGTGGCGCCACTCGACCGGGGCCGGGGTGGTGGTGGCGGTCATCGACTCCGGTGTGGATGGCGCGCATCCGGACCTGGCTGGACGGGTGCTACCCGGTCTCGACCTGGTCGAGCCCTTGCCCACCGCCGGCCCGGATCCGGTGGGCCACGGTACGGCGGTGGCCGGGTTGATCGCGGGTCGCCACGACGACAGCAGCGGAGTGGTGGGCCTCGCGCCCGACGCCCGGATCCTGCCGGTCCGGGTCCTGGACGCGGAGAACCGTTACGACGACGCGTTGATCGTGGCGAACGGCGTACGGTGGGCCGTTGACAATGGCGCCCGGGTGATCAACCTGTCGCTCGGCGGCAGCAGCGCCAGCCCGGCGCTGGCCGCCGCGTTGGACTACGCGTTCGCCCGGGACGTGGTGGTCGTCGCCTGCACCGGCAACCAGACCGCCTCGAACTCCAGCACGGTCTGGTACCCGGCCCGGGAGCCGGGGGTGGTCGCCGTCTCCGGGCTGGACCAGGAGGGTAGGAAGCTCTGGTCCGGCGCGATCACCGGCCAGGAGACGGTGCTCACCGCGCCCGCGACCGGCCTGGTGGGCGCACGGCCGCCGGACGGGTACTGGCGGGTTCAGGGCACCAGCTTCGGCGCGCCACTGGTCTCGGCCACTGCCGCGCTGATTCGCGCCCGGTATCCCGAGATGCCCGCCGGCGATGTGATCAATCGTATGCTGCGCACCGCTTCGGACATCGGTCCCGCCGGCCGGGACGACAGCTTCGGATACGGGCTGGTCGACCCGGTCGCGGCGCTGACCGCCGAGGTGCAGCCGGTCGGGCTCAACCCGCTGGACGACCAGTCCTCGCCGGGGGTGGTCGGCTTCGGTCCGGCACCGACCACCCCCGGCGCGCCTACCGAGGGTGCCGGGCTCGAATTCCTCCCGGCCGCCCCCGTCCCGTCGGCACCGTGGGAGCCGTGGTCGACGGGAGCTGGTGGGGGCGGCGCCACGTCGGAACGGCCCCGGTCCGGGCTGGCGTTTCCCGTCGCGCTGTTCGCCAGGGGTGAGCGGTGCGCTCGCTCTTCCCCGCCACCGCCGGTTCCGCCGGTAGGGACGCCGCACCGGGCCGGTCCGCCGCACCGGAATGCCCGCTCGCGATCCGGGTAGCCGGAGGCCATGTGCGCGCTCGGCCCCGGCACGGCCGCCCGGCCATCGTGGCGCCACCGCCGCCTGCACCGCGACCACGGGCTGGGGTTGCGGCTGACCCTCGCCGTTGTCTCCGCGTTCCTGGTGTTGGTGCCGTTCCTGCTCGCGCTGCTGGTGTTGACGTCCTGGTCGCCGTTGCGCCGGCTGGATCGGGCGGTGACCGCGGCGCTCGTCGACTACGGCCTACGGCATCCGGAATGGGCCAGGGCGCTGAACGTGTGGACCGAGGTCTTCGCGCCGATGCCGCTACGGTTGGCCGCGCTGGTGGTGGTTGGCTGGCTGGCCCGACGCCAGGCCCGGCAGTTGGCACTCTGGGTCGCCGTCACCATGGCTGTCGGCGGGCTGCTGAGCCCCCTGCTCAAGTTGCTCGTCGGGCGGCCCCGGCCGGAGTTCCCGAAGCCGCTGGCCCAGGCGGTCGGGCTCGCCTTTCCGTCCGGGCACGCGCTGAACGCGGCGCTCGCCGCCGGCGTGCTGCTGGTGGTCTGCCGACCCCGACCGGGCCGCGCCGCGAAACGGTACGCGGTCTGGGCAGCCGCGTTTCTCCTCGCCGTGGTGACCGGGTTCAGTCGGGTGGCGCTGGGCGTGCACTGGAGCAGCGACGTGGTTGCCGGGTGGCTGCTGGGTACCGCCGTGGTGGCCGCGACCGCCGCGGTCTTCACGATCTGGCGGGCTGCCCCACCGCACCGTCGTTGAGGCGCTCAGGTGCACTCACCGGTGCTGACGCCGCGCACGCGTTCGGCCCCGGCCAGGGCGACCGAGCGGGCCTCGGCCGCGGTCACCGCGAAGCCGGTGTTCGGGTCGTCGACCGCCGCCGCGAAGATCACCCCGAGCACCAGGCCGTTCGTGGAAACCAACGGGCCGCCGGAGTTCCCGCTCTGCACCAGGGCCCGGATCGTGTAGACCTCCCGGGTCACGTTCCCGCTGGAGTAGATGTCCGGGCCGGTGATCTCGTCCACCTCCCGGACCCGGGCCGACTGCGCGTTGTACGGGCCGTCGAGCGGGAAGCCCAGCACGATCGCGTCCGCGCCGCTGTCCTCGTTGCCGGCGGCGAAGCGCATCGACGGGCCGGGCAGGCCCGGGACGTGCAGGACTGCCAGGTCCCGGTCCGGGTCGTACACCACCACCTGGGCGTCGTACCGCTCGCCGTTGAGCTCGACGACGGTGGAGCGGGTTCCGGCCACCACGTGCGCGTTGGTCATCACCCGGTCGTCGGCGTAGACGAAGCCGGAGCCCTCCAGGCGGCGGGAGCAGCTCGGGGCGGAGCCGAGCACCTTGACCACGGATTTCTCACTGTTGGCGACCACCTGCGAACCGGCGAGGGCCGGGTCGGGCGGGGCGACCTGCCGGGCGCGGGTGGGTGCCAGACCGCCGAAGACGTCCGGGAAGCCGTTGGTGTCGACGGTCTCCCGCAGCGCGGTGGAGAGCTCCTGCGCCTGGTCGGGCAGAACCCGGTCCACCACGGTGAGCAGCGCGCTGTTGCGTACCGCGGAGGCCAGCCAGGGCAGTGACGACGAGCCCAGTGGGACCGCGACCAGCCAGGCGACCAGGAGCACGGCGAAGAGCGAGACGAAGGCGCCGCCGATGTCGTCCGCCCGCCGCCCGAGGTCACTGCTGATCGTGCGGCGCAGATGCGTACCGAGCCAGCCGGCGAGCGCCTGCCCCACCACCGCCAGCCCAAAGATCGCCACCAGGGAGACCAGCACCCGGGTGCCGCTGTCCAGGAACTGCTGTGCGAGCCGGGGGCCGAGTTGCAGGCCGGCCAGCGCTCCGAGAAAGAACCCGGAGAACGACAGCACGCCGGTGACGAAGCCCTGGCGGTATCCACTGATCGCGAACACGAGCATGAGCAGGAGCAGTACGAGATCCACGGCGGACACGGGTCCAGCCTACGGGGCTCGGTCCCACCGGACCGCTGCTGCCGCTACGCAAGGTCACGGGAGTCAGCGCAGGGCGCTCTCGTCTGCCTCGTCAGTCCCGGCGGAGGGCGCCGGGTCGGCGGCCACCGCGGGAAGGTCCAGCACCCGTCCCGGGCGCCACGGGCGGGCCCAGCCCCCCATGTCGAGCAGGGTGGAGAGCACCGCCGCGGTGAAGCCCCACACCAACATGCCGCGGACGGAGAAGGCCGGGGCGATCCAGCCACTCGGGTGGCGTACCCGCAGCCGATTCTCCGGGTCAACCAGTTCGGTGATCGGCATCCGGGCCACGTGCGCCACCTCGGCCGGCTCCCGGGGGTGCACCGGGTGGGGGGCGTGCCACCAGCCCAGCACCGGGGTCACCACGAAGTCGCTGACCGGAATCCACAACTTCGGCAGTTCGGCGAGGACGGTGACGGTTCTCGGATCGAGATCGACCTCCTCGTTCGCCTCGCGGAGCGCGGTCGCGGGGGCGTCCGCGTCCTCTGGGTCGGCGGCACCACCGGGAAAGGCCGGCTGCCCCGCATGGTTACGCAGGGTGGCGGCTCGCTGAAGGATCAGCACGTCCGGACCGGTGCCGGGGTCCTCGCCGAGCAGCACCAGCACGGCGCTCTCCCGCCCACCGCTGCTCGGGGTGGCCAGCCGGGTGAAGTCCTCCGTCCGGGCGGTGCCCAGCCGGGTCCGCAGCGGGTCGAGCCAGGATGGCGGCTGCCGACTCATCCCACCACCGCCGCGCCCGGGCAGCGGCCGAGATGCGGGCGGATCATTCCGGCACCGCCACGCCCAGGTGTACCCGGACCAACTCGGCGAGGCGGGCGTCGTCGAGCGCCCCGGAGACATCGACGTGCCGGATCTGGCTGTTCGCATCAACGAGGACGGTCATCGGAATGGCCTTGCGTCCCAACGACCGTTGCAGCGCCTCGCCCTGGTCGATCAGGCTGGGGAAGCGGACCCCGAAGTCCTCGCCGATCGACTGGGCGCCGCTGCGGGTGTCCCGCATGTTCACCCCGACGACCGTCAGCTGCCCTTCGGCCCGCTCGCTGAGCCGCTGGAACGCGGGCAGCTCGGCCCGGCAGGGGGCACACCACGAGGCCCATAGGTTGAGCACGGCTGGGCCCCGGATCTGGTGCAGATCGACCGGGGCGCCACCGGTGAAGCAGGCCAACGTCAGCTCCGGCAGGGGCGTGCCGGCGGGGGCCGGGGGAGCGGAGGCCGTGCCGGCGGCGGCCGGGGGAGCGGGCGGGGCACTGGGCCGGTCGGTGGTCAGACCGGAGCAGTCCGCGAACGGGGACGGCCGGCGCTGGGCCGCCTCGTCCCGGGTGCGGGAGGCGTTCTCCGGCCCGGCGTCGGTGCAGCCGGCCACCGCCAGCAACGCCGGGACGAGTAGGGCGACGAGCCGCTTCCTCACGGCGCCTCCCCCGCCCCGTCCTGGGCTGGCACCAGCTCCGGATCGACGCCGGCGGCCACCGCGAGTTCCCGGGTCCGGGGGCCCTTGAGCAGCCGCGCGGCCACCGCCGGATCGGTCGGCCCGGTCCCGTACGACGGGCAGAGCTTCGTCAGGGTGCAGGCGCCGCACGCCGGCTTTCGGGCCGCGCAGACCCGGCGCCCGTGGAAGATGATCCGGTGCGACAGCATCGTCCAGTCGCGCTTCGGATAGAGCGCCCCGATCGCGTGCTCGATCTTGACCGGGTCGGTCTCGACGGTCAGCCCCCACCGCCGTACGAGCCGGCTGAAGTGCGTATCGACGGTGATTCCCGGTACGTCAAACGCGTTGCCGAGGATGACGTTCGCCGTCTTGCGGCCGATTCCGGGCAGGGACACCAGGTCGGTCAGTTTCCCTGGAACCTGACCGTCGTGTCGTTCGACCAGCCCTTGGCCCAACCGGATCAGGGAATCGGCCTTGTTGCGGTAGAAGCCGGTGGAGCGGATCAGCTCCTCCAACTCGGCTCGGTCGGCGCCGGCGTAGCTGGCCGCCTGCGGGTAGCGGGCGAACAGCTTCGGGGTGACCTCGTTGACCCGCTTGTCCGTGCACTGGGCGGAGAGGATCGTCGCGACCGCCAGCTCCAGCGGGTTGGAGTGGTCGAGTTCGCAGTGCGCGTCCGGGTGGGTGTCGGCCAGCACCCGCCCGATCCGCCGGGCGCGGCGCGTCCGACCGAGGTCGGTCTCCCTGAGGCTGATGGTCACGCTGGCCAGCCTACGTCGCCGGCCGGCGGTCCCCATTCGTGCCCGCGCGATGGAGCCGACCCTCAACCCGGCTACGGCGGGCTGATCTGTCCCAGGTGGTCGAAGACCGCACCGGTCTCCGGGAAGTCCGCGGCACTGAGCTCCCGCACCAGCCCCAGCCCCCGGTCATCCGGGTCCGTTGCCGGCAGCCCCGACTCGTTCAGGTAGGTCGAGGCGAACGACCCACCGGCCCAGGTGCCGTCGGGCTGCAGCGAAACCTTGAGCACGCCGCCCCAGCCGAGCTTGCCGCTGCGGTTGAACGTGTTGCCGCCACCGGCGAAGTTGCCCAGGCTGTAGGCGATCAGCCGGCCCTGGTAGAACTCCATGCCGCGCAGGACGTGCGGTCCGTGCCCGACGACCAGATCCGCGCCGGCGTCGATCATGGCCCGGGAGAACCGGACCGGGTCGCCCCGGTTCTCCCCCAGGTACTGCTCGGTGCCCGGTTTGACCTGGGTCTTGTCGGCGCCCTCCGCGCCCATGTGCACCTGCACCACCACCAGATCCGCCTGCTCCGCGGCCTTGGTGATGACCTGTTCCGCCGCCGGGATGTCGGTCAGCGGGTTCGACCACGCGTACGACGAGAAGCCCGCCACCGCCACCTGGACGCCACGTACGTCGATGAGGGTGATCTGATCCGGCGCCCCGGTGTGCGCCAGTTCGTACTGTTCAAGTGCCTGCCGGGTGTTCTCCAGGCCCTTCGCGCCGAAGTCGTTCCCGTGGTTGTTGGCCAGGTTGAGCAGGTCGAACCCGCCATCGCGCAGGTGCGCCGCGTACTCCGGTGGGGCCCGGAACTGGTAGCAGTTGGTGGAGTCGCCGCACTTGCCGGTCCCGGTGTCGACGGTGAGCGGCTCCTCCAGGTTGCCCATCACCAGGTCGGCATCGAGCTCCGGGCGCACCTCGTCGAAGAAACCCTCGCCGTCGTTGGGGGGCAGCCGGTCCGGGGCGTTGCCCAGGAGGATGTCGCCGGTGGCGCTGAGAGAGACCACCGCAGCCTCGGTCGGGGAGGCGGAGGGTGCGCTGTCGTCGGGGCCGGGCTGCCAGGCCCCGCCGGACCTGACCGCATCGGAGTCGACCGCGCCGCAAGCGGCGACAACCAGCACGGCGAGCAACGCGCCGGCTGACCGGAGCCGACGCGCACGGGTCGCGAACGTGAATGTCTTTGGGTGGGCGCGCATCGCCCGAGACCCTACCGGGCCCGCGTCCTGCCGACGAGGCCGATTGGGCAACCGCTCAGCGTCAACACCTGGCCGGCTCCGGGTGGGGTCGCTCAGCCGACTGACTGCTGCGACCACGGCCGCACCGGGCGGGCGCCACCGGCCAGGACCGCCCGGTGCACCGCCCGGGCCAGCGGTGCGCCCCAGGTGGAGCGGGGACCACCGTACGGCGCCTCGGGGCCCTCGGTCGGGCAGCAGACGGTGACCGCGTCGGTCGGGGTGCCGGTGCCGGGCACGCCCAGTTCGGCGATGGCCTGCGCCTTCGCCTCGGTGGCGGTCGCCACCGCGTTGATCAGTGCGGCGGGACCGAGCCGGGCCGGCACGTACACCACGATGTTGACGGTGCCGACCGGATGACCGGCCGGGGCGGGCCCGGCCGGGGCGGGCACGGCCGGGGCGAGCACGGCCGGGGCGCACTCGGGTGCAGCGGCGGCCCAGATCGGAACGCCGAGCCCGACGGTCGCCCAGACCCGTACCCCGGTGTCGGTTCGGGCCACCACCTCCGCGACGTCCACCCCGGTCAGCAGCCCCACTCCAGGGCTGTCGAGGCCGAACCCAGCGGCCAGTTCGGCCAGGTGTTCGACGGGGTCGTCCCGGTCGTACGACATCGGGACGGTCGCGTTGATCACCCAGTTCCGGACGCCCAGCCCGCCGCCGAGCGCCGCCGAACTCGCGCTGAGTAACGGCCGCTCAGCCCACCAGACCAACACCGGGAGGTTCCGCCCGTCCTCGCGACGGGTACACAGTGACGGTTCGTTCAGCACTGGGCGACCCTACGGCGCGATCTGGCGCCCGGCACATCTCACCTGCTGCGGCGCGGTAACGTAACGGCAAGGACGGCCGGCGGGTTACGCCCAACGCTCACGTTTCCCGGGGTGCACCTCGGAATATCTGCGCACGTGCGCCTAGACTGACCGAGCGCGAGGGAGAAGCGGACGGCGGACCCGCCGACGGACGGCACGCGCAGGCGGAGGTGCGCGATGGACGAGGTACTGGCCCGGAGTGGGATCTTCCAGGGGGTCGACCCGGAGGCTGCCGAGGCGTTGGCCAAGGAGATGGAGACGATCGAGGTCCGCAAGGGCGATGTCGTCTTCAACGAGGGCGAGCCCGGTGACAGTCTGTACATCCTCCTCTCCGGCAAAATCAAGGTCGGGCGTCGGGCGGCCGACGGGCGACAGAACCTGATCGCGGTCATGGGCCCGTCGGACATGGTCGGCGAGCTGTCGCTCTTCGACCCGGGGCCCCGGACGGCGACGGCGACGGCGGTGACCGACACCCGCCTGGTGCGGCTCCGTAAGCAGGCGCTGCGCCCCTGGCTGACCAACCGGCCGGAGATCGCGGAGCAGTTGCTGCGGGTGCTCGCCCGCCGGCTGCGCCGGACCAACGACTCGCTGGCCGACCTGATCTTCACCGACGTGCCCGGTCGGGTTGCAAAGAACCTGCTCCAGTTGGCGGGACGCTTCGGCACCCGGGACGGCGGGGTACTGCGGGTGACCCACGACCTGACCCAGGAGGAGATCGCCCAGCTCGTCGGCGCCTCCCGGGAGACGGTCAACAAGGCCCTCGCCGACTTCGCCTCGCGGGGCTGGCTGCGCCTGGACGGCAAGAGCATCATCATCCTCGACCCGGAGCGCCTGGCTCGCCGCGCCCGCGTCTGATCGCCCACCCACCCGTCGATCCGGAATCCACGGGGGATGGTGTTACCGCTGCAACGGCGGCCGGCGAGCCGGCCGCCGTTTTGCTCGCCCAAAAAAGTCAGGCTTGACTGTTTGTTTTTGGGACGGCACGCTGAGGCCGTGTCCGGAACATCGACCCGCGTCCCCCAACAGGAACGCAGCCGCGCCACTCAGGCCCGACTGCTCGAGGCCACCGTGGCGTGCCTGGTCGAGCATGGCTGGTCCGGCACCACGACGACCGTCATAGCGAACCGGGCCGGGGTGTCCCGGGGCGCCCAGCTACACCACTACCCCACCAAGGCAGCCCTGGTCACCGCCGCGGTCGCGCACCTCGCCGAACGACGCGCGGAGGAGCTGCGCATCGAGGCGAAGGCCCTGCCCGCCGGCCCACAGCGGTTGGACCGGGTGGTGGACCTGCTCGCCGCGGCCTTCACCGGGCCGCTCTTCATCGCCGCCCTGGAGCTGTGGGTCGCCGCCCGCACCGACCACGAACTACGGACGGCGCTGGTGCCGCTGGAGGCCCGCCTGGGTCGGGAGATGCACCGGCTGACCGTCGCCCTGCTCGAGGTTGACGAGCGCCAACCCGGCGTGCGGGAGGCGGTGCAGGCCACCCTCGACCTGCTCCGCGGCCTCGGCGTGGCGAACCTGCTCAACGACGACTCCGCCCGGCGCACCACACTGCTCACCGCCTGGAAACGCCAACTCACCGAGCTCCTCGCCCCCTGACCCGTCCCGCACCACCGCCGACTCCCCCGGAGGCACCATGGTCAACCTGACGGACCTGCTGACCGATCTGGCCGCCGAGTCAGCCGACCTGGACGCGCTCGTGGCACCGCTGTCGACCGCCGAGTGGGCCCGCGCCACGCCCGCACCCGGTTGGACGATCGGCCACCAGATCGCGCACCTGGCCTGGACCGATCACGTCGCGCAGCTCGCCGCGACGGACGCCGACGCGTTCTATGCCTCCGTCGCCACCGCGCCCGACCCGACCCGGCTGGTGGACGCGGGCGCGGAGGAGTTCCTCGCCCCACCGGCCGAGCTGCTGCCCCGCTGGCGCTCCGGCCGGGCGGCGCTCGCCGCCGCCCTCACGGCCACCCCGGCCGGCGAGAAGCTCCCCTGGTACGGCACCAGGATGTCCCCCGCGTCGATGGCTACCGCGCGGATCATGGAAACCTGGGCACACGGCGCGGACGTGGCAGACGCGCTCGGGGCCACCCGACCGGCCACGGCACGGCTGCGGCACATCGCGCACCTCGGCTTCCGGACACTGCCGCACTCCTTCGCCGCGCACGGTCGCCCACTGCCGACCGCACCGGTCCGAATAGAACTGACCGCACCACCGACCAGCACCGACACCGCCGGCGCGACCTGGGCCTACGGTCCCGCGGACGCCGCCGACCGGGTCACCGGACCGGCACTGGACTTCTGCCTGCTGGTGACCCAACGCCGGCACCGCGCCGATCTCACCCTCACCGCGACCGGGCCGGTTGCCGACGCCTGGCTGGACGTGGCCCAGGCTTTCGCCGGCCCGCCCGGTGCTGGCCGGACGCCCCAAGCGCAGGCGACGGCGTGAGCACCGGCGACGGCGTGAGCACCAGCGACGGCGTGAGCACCAGCGACGGCGTGAGCGCAGGCGACAGCCCGAGCACCGGCACCGGCGACCGCACGCGCACCCGGCTGCGGGTCGGCAACGCCTCCGGCTTCTACGGCGACCGCTTCTCCGCCTGGCAGGAGATGCTCGACGGTGGCGAGCTGGACGTACTCACCGGGGACTACCTCGCCGAACTGACCCTGCTCATCCTGGGTCGGGACCGGATGCGCGACCCCGACCTCGGCTACGCGCGGACCTTCCTGCGTCAACTCGAAGGAACCCTCGGCACCGCACGGGAACGCGGCGTCCGGATCGTCACCAACGCCGGGGGGCTGAACCCCGCCGGGCTGGCCGCCGCCGTCCGCTCCCTCGCCCAACGGCTCGGGCTCGACCTCAAGGTCGGGTACGTCGAGGGCGACTCCCTTTCCCGGCCGGACGCGCTGACCGCGAACGCGTACCTCGGGGCGTTCGGGATCGCCGCCGTACTCGACGCCGGCGCCGACGTGGTGGTCACCGGGCGGGTCACCGACGCCTCCCTGGTGGTCGGGCCGGCGATCGCCCGGTTCGGCTGGGACCGCGACGACCTGGACGCCCTCGCCGGTGCGACCGTCGCCGGGCATCTCCTCGAGTGCGGCGCGCAGGTGACCGGGGGCAACTTCAGCTTCTTCACCGAGCTGCCGGACGGCGGGCACCGGCCCGGCTTCCCCCTCGCCGAGCTGCACGCCGACGGCTCGTCGGTGCTCACGAAGCACCCGGGCACCGGGGGTGCGGTCACCGTCGAGACGGTCACCGCCCAGCTCCTGTACGAGGTGGGCGCGCCGGCCTACCTCGGGCCGGATGTGGTCACCCACCTGGACTCGGTGCACCTCACCCCGGACGGGCCGGACCGGGTCCGGGTGTCCGGGGTCCGGGGGACGCCACCACCGGAGACGCTCAAGGTCGGCGTCAACAACCTCGGCGGTTTCCGCAACTCGATGACCTTCGTCCTCTGTGGGCTGGACATCCCGGCGAAGGCGGCCCTGGTCCGCGGGCAGCTGGAGGAGACGGTCGGCAAGGAGGGGCTGGAGTTCGTCCTCGCCCGCACCGACCACCCCGACACCGCGGACACCGAGGCGGCGAGCGCCCTGCTCCACGTCCACCTGCGGGACGGGGACAAGGCGCGGGCCGGGCGGGCCTTCTCCGCCGCGGCGGTGGAGCTGGCCCTGGCCTCGTACCCGGGATGCACCCTGACCACGCTGCCCGGCGACGCGTCCCCGTACGGGGTTTTCACCGCCGACACGGTCGCGCAGGACGACGTCGAGCACGTGGCGGTCCTGCCCGACGGCACCCGCGTACCGATCCCCCCGCCGCCGCGGACCCGGCCGGCCCCGCCCTCCTCGGGGACGGCGGTGTCGGGCGCGGGCCCCGCCGCGTACCCAACCCGACGCCGGCCCCTCGGGGAGCTGGTGGGGGCGCGGTCCGGGGACAAGGGGGGCGACGCCAACCTGGGGGTCTGGGCGCGAACCGACGCGAGCTGGGAGTGGCTGCGGGGATGGCTGACCGTGGAGCGCCTCGCCGAGTTGCTGCCGGAGACCGCCCCGCTGACCGTCGAACGGCACGAGCTACCGAACCTGCGGGCGGTCAACTTCATGATCCGAGGGTTGCTCGGGCTGGGGGTGGCGGCCACGACCCGCTTCGATCCGCAGGCGAAGGCGCTGGGGGAGTTACTCCGCTCCCGCATGGTTCAGATTCCGGCCGAGTTGATCCCGGAGGAGGCATCATGACCATCCTCGACACCCCGGAACGTCGGCAGCTCCGCGAGCTGACCCGGGCGTTCATGGACAAAGAGGTACTACCACACTTCGATGACTGGGAGCGGGCCGGCGAGGTCCCCCGCGAGCTACACGCCACCGCCGCCAAGGTCGGTCTGCTCGGCATCGGCTTCACCGAGGAGGTCGGCGGCAGCGGCGGCGACCTGCTGGACTCGGTCGTCGTCACCGAGGAGATCATCCGTTCCGGCGGCTCCTCCGGGCTGGTGGCGGCGCTCTTCACGCACGGGATCGCCCTGCCGCACCTGGTGGCCGCCAGCGACCCTTCCGGGGCGGCAACCGCGTCGGACGACGACGCCGACCTGATCGCGCGCTTCGTTCGACCGACCCTCGCCGGGGCGGCGATCGGCGCACTGGCGGTCACCGAACCGGAGGGCGGCTCGGACGTGGCCGGGCTACGCACGACGGCCCGCCGGGACGGTGACCACTACCTGGTGAACGGGGCCAAGGCGTACATCACCAGCGGGCACCGGGCCGACTTCGTGACCACCGCGGTGCGGACCGGCGGGCCGGGCGCGGAGGGCGTCTCCCTGCTGGTGATCGAGAAGGGCACACCGGGGTTCACCGTCGGCCGCCGGATGGAGAAGCTCGGCTGGCACTGCTCGGACACCGCCGAGCTCTCCTTCGCCGATGTCCGGGTGCCGGTGACGAATCTGGTCGGCGCGGAGAACACCGGCTTCCTCGCCATCATGCAGAACTTCGCCGCCGAGCGGGTCTCCCTGGCCACCCAGGCGTACGCGACGGCACAGCGCTGCGTGGAGCTGACGCTGGGCTGGTGCCGGGACCGGGAGACTTTCGGCCGCCCGCTGGCGAGCCGGCAGCTCGTCCGGCACCGGCTCGCCGAGATGCACACCCGCGCCGAGTCGGCCCGCGCCCACGTGCTCGACGTGGCGGCCCGGGTCGCCGCCGGGGAGATGGTGATGACCGAGGTGGCGATGGCCAAGAACACCGCCGTCGCCGCCTGCGCCGAGGTGGTCGACGCCGCGTTGCAGCTGCACGGCGGCTTCGGCTACCTGCGCGACTCCGAGGTGGAGCGGCACTACCGCGATCAACGAATCCTCGGCATCGGCGGCGGTGCCACCGAGATCATGAACGAGATCATCGCGAAGGGCATGGGGCTGTGACCACACTCGACAGCGTGATCGATCCCGCTGCGACGACGTTCCGGGAGAACCGGGAGGCGCTGCTGGCCCGACTGACCGAACTGGACTCCGCGCTGGACCAGGCGCGCGACGGTGGCGGCGAGAAGTATCGCGCCCGGCAGCACAAGCGCGGCAAGTTGCTCGCCCGCGAGCGCGTCGAACTGCTGCTCGACGCGGACGCCCCGTTCCTGGAGCTGTCACCGGTCGCCGCGTACGGCACGGACTTCCCGGTCGGCGCCAGCGTGGTCACCGGCATCGGCCCGGTCGAGGGCGTCGAGTGCATGATCATTGCCAGCGATCCGACGGTACGCGGCGGCGCGGTCAACCCGTGGTCGCTGGCGAAGAGCCGGCGGGCCGGGGAGATCGCCCTGGCCAACCGACTGCCGATGATCAACCTGGTCGAGTCGGCCGGGGCGGACCTCCCCACCCAGGCGGAGATCTTCATCCCGGGTGGGCGGGTGTTCCGCGACCTGACCCGGCTCTCGGCGGAGCGGATCCCCACGGTCGCTGTGGTCTTCGGTAACGCCACGGCCGGCGGCGCGTACGTGCCGGGAATGTCCGATCACGTGATCATGATTCGGGACCGGTCGCAGGTCTACCTGGCCGGTCCGCCGCTGGTGAAGATGGCCACCGGCGAGGACGCCGACGACGAGTCGCTGGGCGGCGCGGCCATGCACGCCACCACCTCCGGGCTCGCCGACTACCTGGCCGAGGACGAGCGCGACGCCATCCGGCTGGCCCGGCAGTGCGTACGTCGGCTCAACTGGCGCAAGGCGGGACCCGCACCCCGTACGGCCGACCCCCGGCCACCCCGGTACGACCCGGAGGAGCTGCTCGGCATCGCCAGCGCCGACCTGAAGGTGCCGTTCGACCCACGCGAGATCATCGCCCGGGTACTGGACGGCAGCGAGTTCGACGAGTTCAAGCCGACCTACGGCACCGCGCTGGTCACCGGCTGGGGCGAGCTGCACGGCTACCCGGTCGGGATACTCGCCAACGCCCGGGGGGTGCTGTTCAACGCGGAGGCGCAGAAGGCGGCCCAGTTCATCCAGCTCGCCAACGCCGCCGACACCCCGTTGATCTTTCTCCAGAACACCACCGGCTACATGGTCGGCACCGAGTACGAGCAGCGCGGCATCATCAAACACGGCGCCCTCATGATCAACGCGGTGTCGAACTCGACGGTGCCGCACCTGACGGTGAACCTCGGCGCCTCCTACGGCGCCGGCAACTACGGCATGTGCGGCCGGGCGTACGAGCCGAGGTTCCTGTTCACCTGGCCGAACGCGAAGTCGGCGGTGATGGGCCCAACCCAGCTCGCCGGGGTGCTCTCCATCGTCGCCCGGCAGGCCGCCGCCGCGAGGGGCCGGGAGTACGACGAGGATTCCGACGCCGCCATGCGGACGATGGTCGAGCAGCAGATCGAGTCCCAGTCCGGGGCACTCTTCCTCTCCGGCCGGCTCTACGACGACGGCGTCATCGACCCGCGGGACACCCGTACCGTCCTCGGGCTCTGCCTGTCGGCGATCCACACCGCACCGGTGCGGGGCGCCGACGGCTTCGGTGTCTTCCGAATGTGACAGCCACACAGCACAGTCAGGCCGGTCCGTAGTCGCGAACGAAGGAGACGCAGCGCGGATGATCAGCAGACTTCTGGTCGCCAACCGGGGCGAGATCGCCCGCCGGATCTTCACCACCTGCCGGGCACTCGGGATCGAGACGGTCGCCGTGCACTCCGACGCGGACGCCGAGGCGCCCTTCGTCGCCGAGGCCGACCACGCCGTCCGGCTGCCCGGGAACACACCCGCCGAGACGTACCTGCGGATCGACCTCGTCCTGGCCGCGGCCCGGCGGGCCGGCGCCGACGCCGTCCATCCGGGTTACGGCTTCCTCGCCGAGAACGCCGAGTTCGCCACGGCGGTCACCGACGCCGGGCTGGCCTGGGTCGGGCCACCGGCCAAGGCTATCGCCGCGATGGGGGACAAGCTGGCGGCGAAGACGCTGCTCGCCGAGGCCGGCGTCCCCATGCTGCCCAGCTGGACCGACGCCGACCAGGTCAACGGCTTCCCGGTACTGGTGAAGGCGGCCGCCGGAGGCGGCGGGCGGGGCATGCGGGTGGTCCGCGCCGCCGACGGTCTCGCCGACGCGATCGCCAGCGCCCGCCGCGAGGCGGCCTCCGCGTTCGGCGACGGCACCGTCTTCATCGAGCGGTACGTCGAACGCGGCCGGCACGTCGAGGTACAGATCCTGGGCGACCAGTTCGGGACGGTGGTGGCCCTGGGGGCGCGGGACTGCTCGATCCAACGCCGGCATCAGAAGATCGTCGAGGAGGCGCCGGGCGTACTCGCGCCCGAGGTACGCCAGCGGCTCCACGCGGCGGCGGTGGCTGCCGGCCGGGCGGTCGACTACCTCGGTGCGGGCACCGTCGAATTCCTGCTCGCCTCGGACGGGGAGATCTACTTCCTGGAGATGAACACCCGCCTGCAGGTGGAACATCCGGTGACCGAGCTGACCACCGGCCTGGACCTGGTCCGCCTGCAACTACTCGTCGCCGAGGGCAACCCGCTGCCGATCGACACGACCCCACCGGCTACCGGGCACGCGATCGAGGTACGCCTCTGCGCCGAGGAGCCCGCCCACGGGTACCGGCCGGCGACAGGCACCCTGCACCGGTTCACGGTCCCCGGGGTGTCGGCCGAGTTCGGGCCGCTGACCGGGGCCGGCCTGCGGCTGGACTCCGGCGTCACGGATGGCTCGGTGGTGGGCGTCCACTACGACTCGATGCTCGCGAAGGTGATGGCCTGGGCACCCACCCGGGGCGAGGCGGCGCGCGCGCTGGCCGGCGCGCTGGCCCGGGCCGAGCTGCACGGGGTCGCCACCAACCGGGATCAGCTGGTCCGCATCCTGCGCAGCCCGGACTTCGCCGCCATCGAGCTCGACACCGGCTTCCTGGACCGGCACCCCGAGGTGCTCGCGCCGCTGGTCTCCGCCGGGGAGCTGCCGGTGGTCGCGGTGGCGGCGGCGCTCGCCTCGGCCGCTGACCGCCGGGCCGCCGCCCCGGTGCTGGCCGGGCTCCCCTCGGGTTGGCGCAACGTGCCCGCCTTCGCGCAGGTCACCCGCTACGCCAGCGCGGACGGCGCCGAGATCGAGGTGCGCTACCGCCTGGACCGCCGCGGGGCGCTCGTCGAATGGACGGTGGATGGCTGTCCGGCCACCGTCGGCGCCGCCGCCCCGGCCGGGCCGGACGCACCACCGCCCGGGCCGGATGTCACGCCGGCCCTCACCCTGGTCGAGGCGCACCCGGACCGGGTGCTGCTGGAGGTCGCCGGGGTACGCCGGACCTACCGCGTACACCGGGTTGGCGCGGAGGTCTTCGTGGACGGCCCGGACGGGGCGGTGAGCCTCACCGAGTTGCCCCGCTTCCCGCTACCCGGCGCGGAGTTGGCGGCCGGGTCGCTGCTCGCGCCGCTGCCCGGCACGGTGACCCGGGTGCAGGTCGAGCTCGGCCAGCGGGTCGCCGCCGGTGACCTGCTGCTGACCCTGGAAGCGATGAAGCTGGAACACCCCGTGCTCGCCCCCACCGACGGCGTCGTCGCCGAGCTACCGGTGTCCACCGGCGGCCAGGTCGAGACCGGCGCCGTACTGGCCGTGGTCAACCCCGACGAGGAGACACAGTCATGAACTTCGACCCCACCCCCGAGCAGGAGCAGCTCCGCGACGCCGTACGGGCGCTGGGCAAGCAGTACGGCCACCGGTACTTCGTCGAGAAGGCCAAGGCCGGCGAACGCACCACCGAACTGTGGAACGAAGCCGGCGGGTTGGGCTACCTCGGCGTGAACATCCCGACCGAGTACGGCGGCGGGGGCGGCGGCATCACCGAACTCGCCATCGTCTGCGAGGAGTTCGCCGCCTCCGGTTGCCCGCTGCTGCTGCTGGTGGTCTCCCCCGCTATCGTCGCGACGATCATCAACCGGCACGGCACCGAGGAGCAGCGCAAACGCCACCTCCCCGGCATCGCCGACGGCTCCCAGCGGATCGCCTTCGCGATCACCGAGCCGGAGGCCGGGTCGAACTTCCACCGGCTCGGCACGGTGGCCCGCCGGGACGGCGACGACTGGTTGATCTCCGGCCGCAAGTGCTACATCTCCGGCGTCGACCAGGCGGGGCACGTACTTGTGGTGGCCCGGTCCGAGGACGCCACGACCGGCAAACTGAAGCCAGCGCTGTTCCTCGTACCGAGGGACGCGGCGGGGTTGACCTACTCCAAGCTGGACATGGAGATCCTCTCCCCGGAGGACCAGTTCCTGCTCTACCTCGACGACGTACGGGTGCCGGCGGAGGCGTTGGTCGGCGAGTCCCTGGACGCCGGCCTGCCGGCGCTCTTCGCCGGGCTGAACCCGGAGCGGATCACGATCGGCGCGATGAGTGTCGGCTCCGGCCGGTACGCGCTCGAACGTGCCTCGGAGTACACGGCGACCCGGAAGGTGTGGGGTGGGCGGTCGATCGGCTCCCACCAGGGGGTGTCGCATCCTCTGGCGCACGCGGCGGTGCAGGTGGAGTTGGCCCGGCTGATGGTCCAGAAGGCGGCGGTGCTCTACGACGCCGGGCGGGACCTGGAGGCGGGGGTCGCCGGCAACATGGCCAAGTACGCCTCGGGGGACGCGGCGGCGCTGGCCGTGGACACGGCGATCCAGGCCCACGGCGGGGCCGGCATGACCACCGAGTACGGGGTGGCGACGCTGCTCGGGGCTTCCCGGGCCGGGCGGATCGCCCCGGTCACCCGGGAGATGATCCTGAACTTCGTGGCCCAGCACGTCCTCGGCCAGGAGAAGTCGTACTGACCTGGGGTCACGCTACGGCGACCAGGTCCATCTCGCGACCGTAGCCGGCGCGAGGAGCGGGCCGCCAGGTGTCCTGGCGGCCCGCTCCACCGATCAGTAGAACTCCACGCCGTACTCGTCCAGCACCTCTCCGATCGGCTGGTAGTAGGACCAACTGGCGGTCGGGAACAGGCACAGCAGGACGCCACCGGAAGTCATGCCGAGTGCGGTGTTGCCGGCGAAGAGCGGGCCACCGCTGTCGCCCTTCTGGCTGCAGATGTCCGTGCCGATCAGACCTTCCACCACATCTTCCTCGCCGTCTGCACCTCGGTAGACGGCGGTGGCGTCCACCTGGGTCACCTCGCCGCTGAGCAGCCCCGAGGTGCTGCCGAACTGCTCAACCGACTGGCCAACGTACGCTTCACCGTGGTCGTGGATGGGCCGAACATCACCGTCACCGAGGGTGACCATACTCCAGTCCTGCGCTTTCCTCCCGGTCCAGATGAGGCCGTAGTCGTTTCCTGGGAAGCTGCTGTCGAGGTCGATACCCAGCAGATTCTTGACGGGATTGTAGGGGTCCGGGACGTCGGTGTACCACCCGGCCAAGTTTCCGTTGGTGCAGTGGCCGGCAGTGAGGGAGAAGAAAGCAGACCGGTCAGAATTGGTGACGTTGAACCCTAAACTGCACCTGAAGTCGGAGCTGTAAATCGCCTCCCCGCCCAGCGCCAGGGCGCTCAGGTCACCGTTCATTGCCTCTAGGCGGAGCGCGCCATCGGCATCGTCGGCCACGCCCTGGAGCGTCTCGAGCTCGTCGTCGGTGACAGTCGTGTCGTAACCGAGCGCGACCTGGTTGGCGACCGGGTCGACCCACCAGGAGGTGCCCGGGATCCCCACCTCCTTCAGCGTGGCCCGGATGTCACGGAGCTGTCTCCCATCCCGGTTCACCCGCTTCGCCTGCACCCCCTGCGCATTGACCTGCTGGGCCGCCGCGTCGTCGGTGACCGTGACGACAAACTCGCCGTCGTCGTCGAGGTACATGCCGGGGGCCCGGTCCCCGAGGAGATCAACCAGACGCTCGGCGGCCTCCGGAGACGAGGGCGCGGCGAGTGCGGAGGCGTCGGGAGACGGGGGCGCGGGGGCGGCCTGACTGGGCACGCCGAGCAGCACGCCGGCGACCAGGGTTCCGGCCGCGGCGACGGCAGCAGCAGCCCGCTTACGCGAGGAGCTTGAGGGTTTCACTGACCAAACCTCCTGAAAGTGGGCAAGAGCGATAGGTCATCTCATCCTTGCGCATACATGAATATTCATCAAGCCCCATCTCGACTGATAGCGGTCTACCTGCCTGAATTCGCCACCACCGCCGGAGGAGAGCTAGCAGAGAGCCGAGCATCGTGGCCGCCGCTCAGCTCCCGCACGCGACCGACAGCCGGGCCAGCACACCGGCCGGATCGTGCACAATGCAGTGCCCCGCACCGACGACCCGGCGGGTGCCCGCGTCAACCGGGCCGGTGTCCGCCCAGCTCACCGGCGCGACACCGATCTCCACCACCAACCCCGATGGACGTCGTACGCGAACCTCCCGGAGCGGGCCCCACTCGGCCAATCGGAGCACCTCACCGCCGAGCAGACCCGTCCACACTCCCGCCACGGAATAACGGACCTGGTCCGTCAGGACCACAATGTCGACATCGGAGTCCACCCGGGCGGCCCCACGCGCCCACGAGCCGACCACCACCACACCGCGTACATCTTCACGCTCAGCCGCCCATCCGACGACCAGGTCGAGAACCGAACGGACCTCCCGAGAGCGCGCCGGGGTCACCACGGGATGGATCCTGACACCTCGAAACTTTCGAAGGAGGTCAGTGAACAACCCCACCCGGCCTCGCGCAGAAGGCGTACCTGACTTCGAGACCCAGTTCGCCGCCATCGGCACTTCGCCCTCCCCGCACCGGCCACCACGCCCACCGAGCAGGAAGCCGCGACCGACGCCTACATCCGCTGGCGCGGCCCGACGCGGGAAACCGAAAGCTTCATTCGCCACCGGCTCCAAGATCCGCCACCCGGATTGCCCGTTCAAGGCTGCGTGCCGAAGCACTGACGCATATCGCTTCACAGCACGATTGCGATCCTCGCCCGACGCGGTGGCCGGGCGCAGCGCCACGCATGTCATCGATGGCCTCACGTCACAGGGAGTTGCGATCCTTGCCCGACGCGGTGCGGCCGGGCGCAGCGCCACGGATCACACGGCGGCCTCGGTTGGCGTCTCGCCGTTGCGATCCTCGCCCGACGCGGTAGCCGGGCGCAGCTACGGCCCAGCAGACGCAGGTCGGCGTGCGGGACCGTGTTGCGATCCTCGCCCGACGCGGTGGCCGGGCGCAGC
>NZ_JCANTD010000009.1:105424-149762 GCF_059570675.1 Salinispora goodfellowii
GATGCGTCAACTCTTGCATCCTTGCCCGCGGTCCGTTTTACGCATTTGATAGGCATTTATCGCCTCGGAATCTTCTGGGCTTCCGTGTTTACTTGGGGCTCCTAGATCACCAACGCTCCTCGTGGGTCGACCTGCCGTGGCTTGCCGAGGTGTTCGATGTCGTCGAGGGCGTGGGTTGGCAGTCGGTAGATGCGGATGCTGTCCTGGGTCGGGTTGATGGCTTCTTGGAGAGCTCTGACGAGGCGCGCTTTGTCGGTTTCGCGGCATACGACCTCGAATACGGATTTCTGTACGCGGTGGCCGTACGCTTCGCAGATTTTGGCGACCTTGCGCAGTCGGCGTTGCCCTTCGGTGGTGGCTGTTTCGACGTCGTAGGTGACGAGGAGGTCCATAGGTCAGTTCACCGTCCATGGATGGTACGAAGGCAGGTCTCCGCGGAGGTGGCGTGCGAGCAGCCGGGCCTGCACGAGTGGCAGCAGCGCGGCGGGCACCTCCCGGCCGATTTGCGCGTGGGGCCAGTTGCGCTGTCTGCTCTGCTGCCACGCGGTCAGTACGGTCTTTCGTCCGCTGTCGGTGAGACGGTAGGCCTTGTTTGGTAGTTCTTCGAAGTCTGCGGGGGTCAGCTCTCGCCGGTTGAGCATGGTGAGTGCGAGCCGGTCGGCCAGGAGGGGCCGGAACTCCTCCATCAGGTCGAGGGCGAGAGCTGGTTTGCCTGGCCGGACGGCGTGTAGGAAGCCGATGTAGGGGTCAAGTCCGACTTGGTCGAGTGCGCCCTGCACGGCGACGCGAAGCATGCCGTAGAGGAAGGAGAGCAGGCAGTTCAGCGGGTCGGTGGGTGGTCGTTTGTTTCGCCCGGAGGCTTTCCAGTCCTTGCTTTCGACGAGTAGGTAGGGCATGGCGGCGAAGTAGTCGCGGGCGGCGATGCCTTCAACGCCGAGTACCTCGTTGGTGCTGGCTGCAGTGGCGAGCAGCTCGAGTCGTCCGGCCAGCAGTTCGGCGCTTGCCCGCAGCGCGGCCTGGCGGTGGCCGCTGGCGTCCCGGGCGGCGCGGAGCAACACTTGTCGCGCGTTGTGTATTTTGCCGGCGATGGTGGCGATCGCGATTGGCAGTTGTTGTTCCGGTGAGTCGGCGGCCCGGTGTTGGGCTTGGCGGAGTAGCGGGTTGCCGTGGGTGGGGCCGACGAGGCTGGCCCGGAACCGTCCGCTTCCGGTGAGCCAGCTGACGGGACGGCCGTCGTCGGCGCATCGCAGCAGCAGGTCGTCGCTGGGTGTGACGCCGGTGAACAGGACCAGGTGGTCGAGTCGAACGAGTGGTAGCAGCCGGCGTCCGGTCTGGTCGGGGTGGTACACCCGGACGGTGTCGCCGTCGAGGTGCAGGCTGGTGCCGGGGGTCTGCACGTAGAGGGTGTTGAGCAGCTCAGTCACGCCACTGTCCCAATGGTTGTGGGGTCAACAAGTCGGGTGTGGTTTGCTGCCGTCCGTCGGTCAGCTCAGGCAGACAGTCCTCCCGGAGCGAGCATCGTCGGCAGCGGGCGTCGTTGCGCGCCGTCGGCAACGTCGGGGTGTCCAGCAGCCGGCGTACCGCCTCGGCCGCGGCCACGACCCGATCAAGCAGGTCAGCGTCGATGGGTACGGCGTGTCGGCGCCGTTCGGCGACTGAGTAGATGTAGCCGGTGGGCACGTCGAAGCCGGCTTCGAGGAGGCAGAGGGCTTGTCCGCCGAGCTGCAGTTCGGCGGGCCCGCCAGCTTTGTAGCGTCCGACCTTGTATTCGACGGGGGCGGCCGTGCCCTTCTCGAACTCGACGATGTCGCAGATGCCACGCAGGCCGCAGCTGTAGCTCCACACCGGTAGTGACCGGATCACGGTGCGGCCTCGCCGCCGTTGGATGCCGGGAAGGTCGACAATGGTGTGGCTGTGGTCGCCGCGTACCGTCTCGGCGCTCTCGGACCAGACGCCCTCGACGTGGATCAGCGCGGTCTGCCGGTGGCAGTAGGCGTAGTGTTCCAGCGCGGACAGCGGCACCTCCCGCAGGTCAATGTCGCTGTCCGCCGGATGATCGCCGGTCACGGCCAGAGGTCGACCAGCTTGGTCAGCTCGACACCGTCCGGTCGGCCCGACTCGTCGATGGCGCGGGTGTAGTCGGTGTGGGCGCGCGGCGCCTTGTCAACGTTGTGGCGCTCAAGCGTGATGCTCTGGGTGAGCGCCGCCGCGGGGGCTACCCCCAGCGCATCCGGGTGGCTGAACACGTAGAGCCCGCACAGCTTCATCTCGCCTCGGGTCGCGGCCCGATCATGATCGAACATGACCGTGATGGCCTGCCACAACGCGGCCAGGTCATCACTGGTCACACCGGTCTTCGCGGCGCGGGGCGCGGAGTAGAACACGTGCGCCCGGTACAGCCCGTAAGGGACGGTCCACTTGGAGCCGATCTCCGCGCGCTCCCCCTTGTCGATGTCTTCCTGACGGGTCTGGGTAACCCGGGTGATGGTGTGGTCGGTGGGCAGGATCGGGTCGATGCTGCGGGCGAAGGTGAGCTGGAGCGGGCCACGGACCTGGCCGGCACCGCCGCTCTTGCCGGTGCTGAGCACACCGCCGAACATCCGGATGTCGTAGTAGTGCTCACACATCCACCGCTGCGCCTCATCGGCCTTGCCCGGGTTGGCCGTCAACGCCGCCTCGATCCGGGTGTTCAGGGCGAAGCCCGCCTCGACGAAGATGCCGTAGCGCGGGTCGTCGCCCCGCATCAGCGACACCGTGTCGCGGATCTTGCGTTTGATCGCAACATCGGTAACCAGGCCCTGTCCGCTTTCGTCGTCGGTGCGCGGCTGGTTGCCTGCATCTGGGTCGCCGTTAGGGTTTCCGTCGCTGACGTCGAACAGCAGGACGGCGTCGTGGCGGCGGGTCGGGTCGAGGTGTGCGGCGGTCATGCGTCGTCTCCTTCATCGTCGTTGGCGGTCGGCGCCGCGTCGTTGCCGCCCGGGGGCAGGTCGGTCTTCTTCTTGTTCGCGGCCGCCGCGAGCCGTTCCGTCCGCATCTCGGCCCGCTGCTGGTGGTAGCCGAGAATGAACTGGGCCTTGTCGGTCAGCACCGCACCGTTGGGGATCGCGTCGAGCTGGACGAACAGGTCGTCAAGTCGACGTTCGTACGCCTCGGACCAGTTCGGCCGGTGCAGTGGCCCACGGAGCCGCTTGAGCCACGCCTGCACGTTGCGGCGGCCGGTGACGATGACGACCTGCGGGTTGTCGATGGCCCGGCCGAAGTAGCGCTCGGCGAAGGTGGTGTTCAGCTTCTGGTCCGCGACCCGGAACACGGTCCGTTGCAGGTCGTCCATGACAGCGAAGATGCGACCGGACACGTAGGCCGGCTGCTTTTTATCCACATTCAACGTTGGGGTCAGCCTCTCTCGGTCGTGCTCGGGCAAATTCGGATGGCGGCGCAGTGCGAGCCGGATCAGTGCGGCTCGGGACGCGTCGAGCCGGCCGTCGATCCGGATCCGGTGGATGACATGGTTGAGCAGTTTCGGCGGCAACGGCCGCTTGAGCAGCGCGGCACCGAGCAGCCGGTGGAGCAGGTCAGGCGGCCGATGCTCGCCGGACGCACCGAACTTCGTCCAGGTCCCGGGGCCGCCGTTCCGCCCGGCCTCGAACCGCCCGGCCACTCGCGCCAACTGCGAGACCTTGACCGTCACCACCTCACCGGTCCAGGCATCGACGATCCGGTGGTCGTCGAACCAGGCCCGGACGTTGCTCTTCACCTGGCGGACCGGCTGCTCGACCCAGTCCCGGACGACCACCCGGGCGACGTTGCCACCGACCGTCACCGAGCAGTACCGGGACACGTCCTCGACCGTCGCCTCCCTGCCGTCGGCGGGAGCCGCGATCAGGTTCCGAATCTGGGTCGGGTCCAACTGTTCAACGGTTACCCACGGATCAAAGGTCGACCCGCCCAGCACCCACCAGGCGAGACGGGCGTTCTGCCCGGACACGGCGGTGCTGTGCAGCGGATCGGAGAGCAGACCGGTCAGCGCGGTCATGAACTTGAGCCCGCAGTCGGCGCAGATCGGGGTGTTGGTGAGGAACTTCTGCAGCTCGTAGCCGTGCACGGCCTCGTTCATGCTGACCAGCGACGCACTCTGGGTAGCGCCGGGCACCCACCGCCGAGGGATCTGCTGCGGCACCGTCTTGAGCAACGGCTGCACCTGCCCGCAGACCAGACACAGGCCGGACCGCCCCGACCCCTTCCGGTCACCGGCCACCCCGGCCCAGAACCGCTTCGCCGGGTCGGTGTCGGCCGCATAGACTCCGCCGACCTCGAAGCCGATCAGGTCACCCCTGCTCCAGTCCGCCGGCGGCTGAAACCTGCCGGCATGCCCGTTCCGGTAGAAGGCGACGATGGCCGGCCCCGGTCCGTCAGGTTCAGCGGCGGCCCACTCGGTGATCAGAGCGCGGAAGGCGTCGTGCTGCTTCACTACCCGCTCCGGCTTGGCCCCCTCCGCCAGCCAGCCGAAGACGTACTCGCCGTTGTCGACCGCGAGCGCGGGCGAGATCCCGACGGTTCGGGTCACCGCCGGCACCAACCGGGGCACGCCGAACCGCCGGTGCGGATCGTCCTTGTCCGCCGTGCTGACAAGGCCCCCACGGGGGACGCCGCTGCCGTCGATCGCCAGGCTCCACCGGACGGGCTTGCGGGCATAGAACGCCGGGATGGCATCTTTGCTGGTGTCGGCGTACTCCACCAGCCGTTGCAGGAGCACTACGTCACCTGGCCTTCCACCGGCAACGCCAACTCGATGCCACGCTCGGGCACGTAGAGCACACCGGCGACGACCCGGGCGGCGAACCATTCCATCCGAGGCTGACCCGGCTTGCCGTCACGGTGAATGGAGTGCAGCATGATGCCGATCTCCTCGTTGACGTCCGCCCGCGGGGTGTCATCCGGCCAACCGAACTCGGCGCTGAACTCCCGAGTTCCGAGGTACGGCTGCTGGAAACATGCTCCCTTACGGACCCGACGACGAAGCTGGTCCCGATATGCGGCTACCGGCTTGTCCGCATGCCCGGCCACCTCGACGTGAGCGTGAATCCGATACGCCACATCACGCAGGCAGACGGCGTTGCGCTGATCGCGATGTGCGGCTGTGTCCACCCGACGGGTGCCCTTGATCGCCTCGGACAGCGGCGCGACATCGGACGTCTCGTTCCGCCGGACCGAAAACTGCTTCACCGGCTTGAGCACCTCGATCGCCACAATCTGGTACCGCATCTCCGGCTTCCAGAAGATCGATTCGAGTACCCCCACCGCAGCCGACGGAGTCATCACCGGATAGCTGACCCGCTCCACCTTCAACTCCGGCCGCGAAAACAGCGCCGCGTCACCACTGACCTGCACCACCACCGGAAGATCGCCCTCCGCGCTCCGCCGCAGCGTCAACCCGTTGACCACATCCCTCGTCACAGCACAAATCCCTCCCAAGATCAGAACTAGCCGAACATTCGATCGAGGACTCACTGAAACAGCGGGTCAGCGGATCCCTCGCACAACAGGTACGAGGATCCACGATCGGTACGACAAAGCCCGCCGATTGATCGCCCTGAGACAATCGTCGTCGGTCAGAGACCATCCGGCATGGACCGTATGTCATACAGTCCATGCCGGCAGCGGCGAACGATCTCCGGTCAGCACCTAAGCTTGCGATCCCCAGCACCACAGGGCACTGCAGGCGCCCGAATCCACATGGCGCTGACAAAGTCTACCCCACTTCCTTAGATGCTGAGCCGGACGTAGTCCGGATCAGCATGGTCGTATTGACAGGGACCATCCACCTGCTGCATCGTGATGCGTCGGGGACCCCGTCAGGGGGTGGGTAGGAACAAGCGGGCTGGGGCGCAAGCCTGGCTCCGAACCCGATGGGCGCCGTTCCGAAAGACGGACGGTCCGCTGCGCGAACAGCGAACCGCCCAGCTCCCCGCCATATGACCAGGCCGAAGGGAACCACATGACGGTAAAGCAAAGCCGCGGCCGCAGGCCACCTGCCCAAGACCCGGATCCCGAAAAGCCTGCTCTTCTGCCTCTCCGCTGGGCAGTCATCATGGGGATCAGCGCGGCCGTCGGCATCATGGTCGGCACGGCCGAGAGTCTTCCCACGGGCGTGCTCGCCTGCCTGATCACGGCCGGCGGAATGCACAAGATCATGAGCTGAGGTCGGGTCACCAGGTGGACGCACTACGCCTTTGTCCACCTGGTCTCTCGGCCTCGCGTCAGAGAACGAACTGCTCAAGATTCGGGTCGAGAGTGATGCCGGTAGCGTGGTCATACTCGCCGACCCATTCGACGAGAACGCCCTGCCGCACCTCGCTTCCACCCAGGATCGGCCGCAGTAGTGCCGTCACGCCGGGCTGACGCAGCACGCTGGGGTGCAGGTTCGTCGTGTACGCCTGCAACCGGCGAAGCTTCGTCAGGTCCGGAACCGGCGCCTGGCGCAGTTCCTCGACCAGTTGCTGCAGCTCACTCCGCAGTTCAGGTGTTTCGGCCCCTTGTGGCGTCACCACGCTGATCCCGTCGTCGCTGATCATCCGGAAGGCCAGCGTCCGATCCCGTCGCTTGGTGCTCGCGTCGATCGGCCCGTCGGTCACGGTCTCGAACTCCCACCGCAGCCGGGCCTGCTGGATGCGCTGCCCGACGTGCTGGACGTCGTGAAGGTTGAGCAATTTGTACACGTCGCGGTAGTAGCGTCCCAGCGCCGCTACGTCGTCCGGGTCGGCCTTGTCCGGCCCGAACTGGCGTCCGGTACAGCCGACCAGCGTCTTGTACGTGGGCGGCTGCCCGCCGTCCTCCGGAGCGAACACGACCACCCGCCCGCCGTCGGTCATCCACCCCTCACGGTTGGCCCGCCCGGCTGCTTGAAGCAGCGAGTCGGCCGGTGCCATCGCCCGGAACACCACGGGGAAGTCCACGTCCACCCCGGCCTCGATCAGTTGGGTGGCCACAAGCAGCACGTGCTCGCCCCGGCGCAGGCGCGCCCGTACGGTTTCCAGTACCCGCCGCCGGTGGTCCGGGCACATCCGGGTGGACAGGTGCCACGCCACACCGCCCGCACCGGTCTCACGCCACCGGTCGTACACCGTCTTCGCGTCCGCGGTCGTGTTGACCACGACCAGTGCGGCCTGCTCAGCCGCGGCCTGGTCGCTGATGTCGGCCAGGGTGGGCTCCGGGTCGAGCTGCCACTCGTACCGCACTCTCCGCAGATCGCTGACCAGCTTCGGCGTGTCGTGGATCAGGTCCGTGCAGGGCATCTCCTTGAATGCGTTCAGCGCCCAGAAGCTCGGCTGGGTTGCCGAGGAGAGCAGCACGGTCACGCCGAAGTGCCGCACGAGCAGGCGAATTCCGTCGAGGATCGGGACGAGCATCGCGTGCGGTAGCGCCTGCACCTCGTCCAGCACGATCACCGAGTTGGCCAGCCGGTGCACCCGGCGCATCGCTGAGGGCTTGCGGGCGTACAACGACTCGAAGAGCCGGACGAAGGTCGTGACGACGAACGGCGCATCCCAGTTCTCGGCCGCCAGTCGCGCCCACCGGCCGGCTCCCGGGTCGTCGAAGTCGACCTGGCTGTGATGCTCGAGAACGACCTGATCGGTGCCGTCCTGGTCGAGCAGCCGGCGGTAGACGGCCGCGTTCTGCTCGGTGATGGTGAGGAACGGAACCGCGACGATCACCCGACGCAGGCCGTGCTTCTCCGCATGCCGTAGGGCGAACGCACCGCTCGCCAGTGTCTTCCCGGCCCCGGTCGGAGCACCGAGACGGAACACACCACGCCCCTGCTCCGCTGCCGCCAGGCAGTCCGCGTAGACCTGCTCCCGCAGACTCCCGATCGGAGTACCCCCACGGCCCGCGAGTTCGTCGCGCCGCCGTTGCTCGAACACCTTGTAGAGGTGCCCGAAGTCGGCATCCGGACGCACCCACGGGCCGGACATTCCTTGAAAGTGCGCACTGGTGTCCAGGCTGTCCGCGTCGACCAGCGCGCTGTAGCACAATCGCAGCGCCATCTCCCCGGCCAGCGGATCCCGCCACTGAGCCGGCACCAGATGATCGAACCGCTCGGGCAGGTCCGGCAGCAGTCCCGGCAACTCCCGCTCAGCGGAAGCCGCGTTGCCGGGTGCCTCAGCGAGTCGACTCCGATACCGCTCGCGTAGGTTGGGCGTGTCGATCAGGCCCCCGTGGTGGCCGAAGATCGCACCGGCGAACCCAGCGAGTCCACGCTCGTACGCAATCCCGGTACCGAGTGACTTGTGATCGATACCTACCGGACCACCGGTAGAGGCGGCGACAGCGAGCCTGTCCTGCCAGGCGCAGGACGCCTTACCCACGTCATGCAACGCTCCCAGCCAGTACGCCACCTCACCCCCGCCGAACGGAGCGCTGAAATCCCGCGCCAACTCCGCCGTGCTACGAAGGTGGTCAGCCAGGGAGTGCCATCGACTGCCGGCAGGGGCTGGGCTGTGCGCCCGGAGGGAAGTCACACCGGACACTAACGGTCATCACGAATCTGTTGAGTCGTCTCGCCGACAGCCGACGGCGGCAACGAGTGGTGGTGAAGCCGTACGGCGAGTTAGAGCGCCAGCGACACCGGCGCGTTCGCGTACTCCGCCCGGAGCTCCCGTTCGCGGGTGGGGCAGGGCCAGGGCAGGCCGCAGCCGCCGCAGCTCCAGATGCGCGGCACCGGCCCGTGGGCGGTCACCGCACCACGCCCAGGAACCGGGCGACACTCGCGCGCGCCAACCGGCGGGTCGCCCACTCCACCTGCCAACACGGGTACGGCACCATCCGCGACCACCACGCCCGACAACCAACACACATGCCGTCGCGCCCCCGAAGGTGCGCCGTGAGAATCGTCCGCTCCGGCCCGTCGCCCACTACGCCCCCTCCGCTGGCCAGTGTCCGCGATTGATCGGAATTCGGTGTCGGGCACGGCACGGAAGTTCTCCGCCGCACCGGCAGACCCGCCGCCAGCGCCGCCAACACCAGACCGGCCGATGCCGGCGCGCGAGAGTCAACGCGACCGCCAAGACGTACTCGTCGTAGGTGACTCGCCTCATCGGCGCATCGCTCGTCTCTGAGCCATGGACTGCCGTGCCAGCCAAGATGAAAGGCGCACAGCCACCTCCTCTCTCCGCAGCTCTAGGAGGGTGGATGCCCGGCCACCCTGGAAGCGTCAGACATCCACACCAGCGAGGACGGTTCACAGGCGCCAACCAAGGGAATCGACCTCTTCAGCAAGCTCCCACAGGTACCGTTGGGTAGTCAAGGGCTGACGTAGGTGGTCTACTCGTGTTGCCAACCGAGGGGAAACACCGTGCCACCGCGTTACCGCTATGAGCAGATCGCTGACGACCTCACCGAACGCATCGAGTCCGGCGAGTTTCCGCCCGGCTCCAAGCTACCCAGCCGGCGAGAGCTGATCGAGCGCTACGGGGTCACCGAGCCAGTGATAGACCGCGCCATGCAGGTACTGCGAATCAAGGGGAAGACCGAGACATTGCCCGGCGTAGGCGTATTCGTCGCTGATTAGGACGCAGCTCGGGTGTTACGGATTCGCGACCGCCACGGCCGAGCCTCACCGTCGGCGGCGTCCAACGGATGTCGCGCGATCTCCTACGGTGATCCGCACGTGGCTGGCAGCACGTGATGCCGGCGGGCCCGTTCCCACCACCTGCCGGCAGGAACGGGCCCTCCAAGCCCAACGCGATCAGGCCGCTATCCGACGCAGCCGGGCACGTTGACGCAGTTGTTCGGCTGATTCTTGACCACGACGGTACCGGTGGCCGGGTTCAGGTTCACCGTTCCCGAGTTGAGGATGCCCCCGCCGTTGCTGGTGGCGATGTTCTTGATGACTTTCGTGTTGGTGAGCGTGGCCGTGGCGTCGGCGCCGATATTGTAGATTCCGCCACCAAATGGTGCCTGATTGGCCGTGATGCGGGTGTTCCGCACGTCGACTGTGGAGGAGGCCAAGGAGATCTCGACGTTGACGATTCCTCCACCGTTCTGAGTACCGACATTGTGCGCGATTGTGCTGTCCTCGACGGTGGCCACGGTCGCAGCGTCGAAGGATCGGAGGGCGAGGCCGCCGCCCTGGAACGTGCCGGTGTTGTTGGTGGCCGTGACGTGGCGCAGGGCCAGCACGCCCCCCTCCGCGAAGACCCCGCCGCCGTTGCTGGCTCGGTTACCGGTGATGGCGGTGTTGGTGACGGTGACGTTCGCGTCGAAGCCGCCGGCACCTCCACCAGCCTCGCCGGCACGGTTACCGCTGATGGTGCTGCCAGTCACGACCGTGGTGCCACCGGGGAAGCTACCGACACCTCCCCCGAACCCGCCCACGATGGCGTTGGCCGCGTTCGTGGTGACGTTGGACTTCTTGATGACGAGTTGACCGGTGTTGCCGATGCCTCCAGCGGCGGTTGCCGCAGTGTTACGGCTGACGGTGGAGTGTTTGATGGTGGCGATGCCGTTGTTGGCGATACCGCCGCTGCTTCCGCTGCCGTCATTACCAGCGATGTTGCGGGTGACAGTGCTGTTGTTGGTGGTCAATTCCCCCCCGGTGTTGACCAGGATTCCTCCGCCGTCGTCGTCGGTCTGCCCGCCGGTGAGTGTCAGGTGGTTGAGGGTGAGGTGACCGCCGGTGTCGACGGCGATGATGCGGAACTGCTCGACGGCGGCAGCGCGCTCGATGGTGGTGTGTTTACCGCCGTTAAGGGTGATGGGGGCGGTGATGGCGGGTAGGCCGGCGCCGTCGTCGATG
This sequence comes from Salinispora goodfellowii, assembly GCF_059570675.1. Lineage (NCBI taxonomy): Bacteria > Bacillati > Actinomycetota > Actinomycetes > Micromonosporales > Micromonosporaceae > Salinispora > Salinispora goodfellowii. Next base: position 116,217 of record NZ_JCANTD010000009.1, read on the forward strand.
TTGGCGGTGAGGAGATAGGTGCACTTCTTGGCGAGGTCGAGCACGGCACCGCCGCGGGCGTTGGCCAGGGTGATCGCGGCGATGAGTTTGTCCGCGTCACAGGGGACCGGCATGCCCTTCGGCTTCGGCTCCTTCTTTCCCTTGCCCTTGCCGGACTCGCCCCCGCTACGGCGCTCGTCGGCAGAAGGCCGCTCGTCGGCGGAGGTGAGCGGGCGTCCGGCCGCGGCCGCGGCCGGGACGGCGACACCCGTGGTGGTGAGAGCCAGGCCGGTCACCCCGGCCAGCCCCACAGCCCACCACCGCCACCGTGATCCCGGCCGGCCCTCGTCGGGGCGGACCGGTTCGCACCCCCGGGTCTGGTCCTGATGGTTCATCGCGATCTTGGTGTCCTTCCCCGTGAACGGCTAGGAACTCCACCGCCCCGAGGGCGGACCGGGTGGTGTTCCTCGGCTACCGGAAGGCGGTAGCAACCATCCCGAGCAAACCCGAAGTAAGCCTCACAAGGGCCCTAACCTGACTTAAGCCGCCAAACGTGACATGAGTTTCTTAACGCATGCCCGGCTAGTGATGCAGTTCTGCTGCGGCAGGCGGTACGAGATCGGGTGCGCCCCAGCCGTCGGGAACGGACAGCCCGGCCTTCCGCCGCGCCATGATGGCGGCGCCGACCTGTGCCGCCTGAGCACCGAAGGCGGAGCGCAGCACCGGGGGCGGGGTCCGCCAGGCCAGGGCGTCCCGCATCGCCTCGCGCACCGGGTCGAGGAAGAACGCGCCCGCCTCGGCCAGCCCGCCTCCCAACACGACGCGGGCCGGGTCGAGGGCCAGGGTGAGGGTGGCCAGGGCGATCCCCAACGCCCGGGTCGCGTCGTCCCAGACGGCGCGGGCGTCCGGATCGGTGCCCACCGCGTCGGCGATGAGCTGGCTGTCCGCCCCCGAGGTGCCGACGCGCCGGGCATAGCGGCGGGCCATCCCACCGGCCGAGGCGTACACCTCCAGGCATCCCCGCTGCCCGCAACTGCACGGCTCCCCGCCCGGGTAGACCGGCATGTGGCCCACCTCGCCGGACGCCCGGGTCGCGCCAGGCAGCGGTACGCCATCCACCACCACCGCCGCGGCGATACCGGTACCCAGGGGCAGCAGCAGGAAGTTGTCCAGCCCGACGGCCACGCCCGCCGTGGCCTCCGCGACACCGGCTGCCCGGGCGTCGTGCCCGATCGCCACGGGCAGTCCGAGGTCGCCGCTGACGAGGTCGCGCAGTGGCACGTCACGGAGGCGAAGGTTGGCGGCGTACCGCACCACTCCGTCCCGCTCGTCCACGAGGCCGGGCGTCACCACGCCGATCGCGGCGGGTTCACCACCGAGGGAGAGCGCGTGCTCGCGCAGTTGGCGGCACAGGGACCGGATCGCCAGGACGGGGTCGTCGTCCGCCTGCGACGGCGCGGTCAGTGCGCTCAGGAAGCGGCCGTCCTCGCCGACCACGGCCGCCTTGATGGTCGTCCCGCCGACATCGACGGCGAGGACGCAGTGGCCCGCGGGCTGGGTCACGCCGCTCACCCGAGCACCACGGCGAGGTCCGTGCCGAAGTCGCGGTCCAGGGGAAACATGGGCCGCTCCACGTTCTGGTACGGCAGCCGCGCGAGGTCCTGGTCGACGCCGCCCGGGGTCAGGGCGAGCAGCCAGTCCCCGGCGGCGGAGAAGAGTTCCGGCTCCAGGTAGCCGATCTTCACCACGACCACGTCCACCTCGTCGACCCGGACCCCCAGCCGGGCGTACGACGCCAACAGCCGGTACTGCATCCGCCGGGACGTGACGAAGACGCTGAGCCCGCCGACCCGTACGCTGACGCATCGCCCGCCGTCGGGGTCGTCGGCCACCGCCTCCAGGATCCCGTCGAGTTCCAGCGGACCGGGCGGCCGGGAATCGATCCGCCCGCCAACTCTCACCCGGACCGGAGAGCCGACCGGTTGGTCGGCGACCAGCGCCACCGCCTGTGGGTCAACCAGCGAGGCGAAGACGGCACGACACGAGCCGTCGCGGATCTCGGGTCGGGCCAGCATCCGGTCGAGAGCGAAGGTGACATCGTCGGCGCCGCCGGCACCCGGGTTGTCCCCGGAGTCGCTGATGAAGAACGGCCGCTTCGCCCGATCGGCGACGGCGGTCAGGGCGGTGTCGAGACATTCGCCCATTGAGCCGGTGGGAGCGACGAAGGTGAACTCGTCCCGGGCCGCCCAGAAGTGTTCACCGAGTTCCCGGGCCGCCGTGGCGGCGACGGTGGCGTCGGTACCGGTGACGACGACCGCGCCCTGACAGCGTGGCTGGTCGGCCCAGGCGAAACCGACCCAGATCGCCGCGTCGATCACGCCGACCCGGGCCTCGATCTCGGGGATCCGCGCGTAGAGCCCGCGGGCCGGTTCCTCCCGGGTGCTGGTCATCTCGCCGGGTAGCAGGATCGGCACGTGGACCAGTGCCTTGCGCGGACGCTGCTGGCGACGCAGCGCCGCGACGAGGTTGCGCGCGGCCCGCTCCCGGGTCTCCCACACGTCGACGTGCGGCGCGGTGCGGTAGCAGGTGAGCAGGTCACAGGCGTCGAAGAGCACCGGTGAGACGTTGCCGTGCAGGTCCATCGCCGCCGAGATGAACGGCTCGGGCCCGATCACCGACCGGACGGCGGTGACCAGGTCGCCCTCCGCGTCGGTACGGCCGACGACGCTCATCGCACCGTGGATGTCCAGCAGCAGGCCGTCCACGGGCCCGGCCGCGGCGAGCTTCTCCATGATCTCCGCTGCCCATTCCTCATACGCTGCGGCGTCCACCACGCCGCCGGGCAGGGCCCGGGCGTGCACGAGTGGGATCCACTCGACGTCGGCGGCCCACGGCTGCGGCGGCGAGAGCCAGCCGTACCGTGACAGCAGCGCCGTCTCCCGGGTCACCTCGAAGTCGTCGGCGGTGCTCAGGTGCGGGGAGAATGTGCTGGACTCGATGTGGATGCCGCCGATGGCGACACGAAGGGGACGAGGCACGGGTGTTGGCTCCTCAGGGTCGTACGGCAGCGGTTGTGCGCAGCAGGTGCCCGAGGCCGATGAGGGCCGCATCCGAACCGGCGACGCTGGCCTCGATGGTCAGGGACTGGGTCATGGACGGTAGGCAGCGTTCGTAGAGCATTCCGCGGGTCGCCGCCACGTAGACGTCGAGGCTGGACAGCACGCCGCCGATGACGATGGCGTCGGGGTTGAGGAAGTTGACCAGCCCGGAGAGCGCCACGCCCAACAGTCCACCGGCGTGGCGCACCATGGTCACGACAGTCGGGTCGGCGTCGCCGACCGACGTAATGATCTCGGGGACGGTGGTTGCCGGGGAGCCCTGCTCGGCCAACTGACGGGCCAGGGCGGCACCGCTGGCGACGGTCTCCAGGCAGCCCTGGCTGCCGCAGGAGCAGTGCCGCTCGCCGCTGTCGGCCACCCGTACGTGGGTGACGTCGCCGCTGAGTCCGCGCCCGCCACGGTGGATCTGTCCGCCGCTGACCAGGCAGGCACCAATGCCGGTGCCGGCCTTTACGTAGATCATGTCGCCGATTTCGCGACGCCGGGTGACGTACTCACCCATCGCCGCCGCCTTGGCGTCGTTCTCGACGACCACCGGCACCTGGAAGCGGTCGGTGAGGTGGGTGCTGGCGTCGACGCCGCTCCAACCGGGCATCCGGGCCGGGCCTACCAACCGCCCGCCCGGGAAACCCACCGGGCCCGGGAGGGCGACACCGACTCCGAGCAGCGCCTGACCGGGAGTGGTCGCCGCCAGGAGGCGGGTGAAGGTGGCTCCTACGACGGCGAAGACCTCCTCGGGCCCGACGGCGATGTCGATCGCCACCTCCTCGGTGGTGCGCAGTTCGCCGCCGGGCGTGCACAAGCCCACCCGGGCGTGCCGGCCGCCGAGTTCCGCGACGGCCAGGACTCCCTCGGTCTCTCGCAGGCGCAGGATCCGGGGAGGTCGACCACCGGTGGAGCGGCCCATGCCCTCCTCGGCGAGGACACCCTCCGCCAACAGCCGGCGCACCACGGCGGTGACGGTTGACGGGGCGACCTGCAATGCCTCGACGAGGTCGGCGCGGGACGTGGCCGCACCGCTGGAGAGCAGGTCGAGGGTCTGATCGCGCAGCGTGGCGGAGATTGGTGGCTCCAAAGTTGCCTCTCCCTTGGTCGGGTGGTTCTCGAGCGCCCGCCCCAGTCGTGTCGCAGCTCAAAGTCGGGGGTGGACTCCGGCCGCCCAGGCGAGGAGTAGCGGTCAATGCTTCGGGGCGACTTCGATCGTACACCGGCCGAACTTAGTGAATGAAGTGGTTAATTTTCGTTGACGAGCCACTTACACCTGGATACATTCTTCGCGTTGATCGCCGAGGCAGCGCCCGGCGGGGGTACCCGGCCAAGGCGCCGACACCCGGTGACGTAGGGGCACGCGCACATCACACGAGGAGACTCATGACGAGCAGATTTCCCGGCCGCGCCCTGCGTGGCGCGGTGGCGGCAGCCGCCACGATCGCCCTCGGGGCAGGTCTGGTCGGCTGCGGCGACAACAGTGGATCGTCCAAGGACGGCGGCAGTCAGGGCAAGGACACCGTGACCGTCGCCTTCCGTACCCCCAACTGGATCCTGCCGATCTCAGCGCCCGGCTTCACCCAGGGGGAGAACGCCATCTTCGGCCAGGCGCTCTACCGCCCCCTCTACCAGTACCGGCTGGACGGCACGGCGCAGTACAACATCGACCCAGAGCGTTCGATGGCCGAGCCACCACAGGTGAGCGACGACGGCCGGACGTTGACGATCACGTTGAAGGACAACTCCTGGTCCGATGGCGCCCCCATCACCACCACGGACATCCAGTTCTGGTACGACCTGGTCACGGCGAACAAGGACAAGTGGGCGTCCTACCGGGCCGGCGGCTTCCCCGACAACGTCGACAAGTGGTCGATCAAGGACGAGAAAACCTTCTCGATCACCACCACGGAGGTCTACAACACCGCGTGGTTCGTCGACAACCAGCTCAACCGCATCACGCCCCTGCCCCAGCACGCCTGGAACAAGGACTCCGCGACCGCCGACGTGAGTGACCTCGCCAGCAGCCCGGAGGGCGCCAAGAAGGTCTTCGACTTCCTCACCGCCGCCGCGAAGGACCCCAAGACGTACGACTCCAACGAGCTGTGGCAGGTCACCAGCGGCGCGTGGACACTGGAGAAGTACGTGCCCAACGGTGAGGTCACCCTCGCCGCCCAACCGAACTACTCCGGTACGGACAAGCCGAAGCTGTCCAAGGTCGTGTTGCGGCCGTTCACCAGCGACGACGCCGAGTTCAACGTGCTCCGCGCCGGTGACATCGACTACGGGTACGTGCCGGCGGCCAACATGTCCCAGACGAGCTACCTCGAGTCCAAGGGATACACGGTCTCACCGTGGTACGGCTGGTCGATCACCTACCTCCAGCTGAACTACAACAACCCGAAGTCCGGCGCGCTGTTCCAGCAGCCCTACCTTCGGCAGTCGCTGCAGATGCTCATCGACCAGCCGACGATCAGCAAGGTCATCTGGTCGGACACCGCCGCGCCGACCTGCGGCCCGGTACCCGCCAAACCCGGCACCAACACCGACGCCGCCGGGTGCGCGTACTCCTTCGATCCGGCCAAGGCCAAGGAACTGCTGGAGAGCCACGGCTGGAAGGTAACCCCGGACGGGCAGACCACCTGCCAGTCGCCGGGCACCGGCCCGAACCAGTGCGGCGAGGGAATCGCCGCCGGCGCCCCGCTCGAGTTCACGGTGACCAGCCAGACCGGGTTCGCCGCCACGACCAAGATGTTCGCCGAGATCAAGTCACAGATGGCCAAGCTCGGCATCCAGCTGACGATCAAGGAGGTGCCCGACTCGGTCGCGGTAACGCCAACCTGTGAGCCGACCGAGGCGAGCTGCTCCTGGGACATGTCCTTCTTCGGCTCGCAGGGCAGCTGGTACTACCCGGCCTTCGCCAGCGGCGAGCGGCTCTTCGCCACCGACGCCCCGGTGAACCTGGGCAGCTACAGCAACCCGGAGGCGGACCAGCTCATCGAGGCCACCCAGTTCGCCGGCGACGAGAGCGCACTCACGGCGTACAACGACTTCCTGGCCAAGGACCTGCCCGTGCTGTGGATGCCCAACCCGGTGTACCAGGTGTCGGCGTACCGCTCCGGTCTGCAGGGCGTCGAGCCGCAGGACCCGATGAACCTCATGTACTTCCAGGACTGGTCCTGGAAGTAACCCGCTGATCGTCCCGGCTCCGGCGACGCGCCGTGCGTCGTCGGGGCCCCGACCAGGGAGAGGAAGCCGCACAGTGGCCCGGTACCTCATCGCACGGCTGGGACAGGCGCTCATCGTCATCGTGCTCGTCACGGTGATCGCGTTCCTCATCTTGCACCTGCTGCCCGGGGGCGCCGCACGTGCCACCCTCGGCAAGGAGGCAACGCTGGAGCAGTTGGCGGCGTTCAACCACGAGATGGGCTACGACCGGCCGTTGATCCAGCAGTACGGCAGGTACGTGCAACGCCTGCTGCAGGGCGATCTCGGCTACTCCTACCAGCTCAACCAGTCTGTCCTCGAGGCGATCGAACAGCGGCTACCCAAGACGATGGTGCTGTCGCTGCTGTCGACCCTGCTCGCCGTCGTGTTGGCGATCCCGCTCGGCGTGCTCCAGGCGATCCGCCGCAACCGCTGGCCCGACTACGCCATCACCGCGCTGTCGCTGCTGGCGTACGCCACGCCCATCTTCTTTCTCGGCCTCATGATGATCATCGTCTTCTCGCAGGTCTGGCCGATCCTGCCCCCGGAGGCGCCGCAGGGGTTCACGGTGGCCGAGTTGCTCGCCGATCCGGCCGGGCTGGTGCTGCCCACGGCCACCCTCGCCATCGTCACCATCGCGGTCTACGCGCGGTACGTACGGTCATCGATGATCGACAACCTGAACGAGAACTACGTACGCACCGCCCGCAGCAAAGGGCTCTCCGAGCGACGGGTCGTGCTGCGGCACACCCTGCGCAACGGGCTGTTCCCGGTCATCACGCTGCTCGGGATGTACCTGCCCGCGCTGTTCAGCGGGGCGCTGGTCGTCGAGTCGCTGTTCAACTTCCCCGGGATGGGCCAGTTGTTCTGGCAGGCGGCGCTGAAGCGTGACTTCCCGATCCTGCTCGGGGTCACCGTCATCATCTCGCTCGCCACCGTCGTCGGCGCGCTGGTCGCCGACCTGCTCTACGCCGCCGTTGACCCCCGAGTCCGACTCCGTGGGAGCGCCACATGAGCACGCTGTCCGAAGCGGTCGGCCCGGCCGAGCCGAACGATGCGCCACCGCGTGGCCTCTGGCGGCAAGGGCTGATCGTCTTCTGCGAGAACCGGCTTGCCCTGGTGGGACTGGGCCTGTTCGTCCTGCTGGCCGGGGTTTGCTTTCTCGGGCCGCTGGTCTACCAGACCGACCAGGTGCACACGGACCTCACCGCCGTATACCGGGCCCCGGGAGAGCAGGGACATCTACTCGGCACCGACGGGGTCGGCTACGACCAGTTGGGGCGGCTGATGCTCGGCGGCCAGACCTCCATCATCGTCGGACTGGCCGCCGGGCTCCTCGCCACCATCGTCGGCACGCTCCTCGGTGCCATCGCCGGCTTCTTCGGCGGTTGGGTGGACGCCGCGGTGATGCGCGTTGTTGACGCGATGATGTCGATCCCCTCGTTGTTCCTGTTCATGCTGCTCGCCGCCATCGTCACGCCGAGCGCGCCGATGCTCATCCTCATCATCGGCGCCTTCGCCTGGCTGGGCCCGGCCCGGCTCGTGCGGGGCGAGGCACTGACGCTGCGCTCCCGGGAGTACGTCCAGGCGATGCGCGGGATGGGCGGCACGGGCGGCCGGGCGGTCCGCCGGCACATCATCCCCAACGCCATCGGCACGGTAATCGTCAACGCCACCTTCCAGGTCGCCGACGCCATCCTCTACGTCGCCTACCTGTCCTTCCTCGGCCTCGGCGTCCCCCCACCGGCGGCGAACTGGGGCGGCATGCTCTCCGATGGTCTCGCGGACACCTACAGCGGCCACTGGTGGCTGTTGTACCCGCCCGGAATCGCCATCATCCTCATCGTCCTCGCCTTCAACTTCATCGGCGACGGACTCCGGGACGCCTTCGAGGTTCGCCTCCGGCGACGCTAGCAGGAGCAGAGAATGAGCGAATCGATCGGTCTAACCGCCCGGCACCCCGCGCCGGCTGGGCACGCGGCAGCCGGCCGGCCCCTGCTGGAACTACGTGACCTCGACACCGATATCGCGCTGCGCCGGGGCGCGGTACACGCCCTCGACGGCATCAGTCTCGACGTCGCGCGCGGGCAGACCCTCGGCGTTGTGGGTGAGTCCGGCAGCGGCAAGACGATGACCGCACTGTCGATCATGGGGCTACTTCCGTCCGGCGGTCGCGTCACCGGTGGGCAGATTCTGTTCGAGGGCCGGGATCTGCGATCGTTGCCAACCGATGAGGTACGCCGGATCCGAGGCGTCCGGATGGGCATGGTCTTCCAGGACCCGCTCACCTCGCTCAACCCCACCATCCGCATCGGCGCCCAAGTGGCCGAACCGCTGCGCGTGCACAAGCGGGTCGGCAGGGCGGAGGCCAGGGACCGGGCCATCGAGATCCTGCGCCGGGTCGGGATGCCCCGCCCGGAACGGATCGTCGACAACTATCCGCACGAACTGTCCGGCGGCATGCGGCAACGAGTCGCCATCGCCATGGCCCTGGTCTGCTCGCCGAGCCTGCTCATCGCCGACGAACCGACCACCGCACTCGACGTCACCACCCAACGGCAGATCCTCGAACTCATCGACGACCTCCGGGAAGAGTTCGGGATGGCCGTCATCCTGGTCACCCACGATCTCGGAGTGATCGCCGGTCGGGCGGACCGGGTAGCCGTCATGTACGCCGGACGGGTCGTCGAGACCGCGGCTACTGAGCAGCTGTTCCACGCACCCCGACACCGCTACACCGAGGCCCTGATGCGGGCGCTACCCGAGTCGGCCATCCGGGACAGCGGCGGACACGACCGGCTGATCAGCATCCCGGGACTGCCGCCGGACCTGTCCGGTCCCCTGACCGGATGCCGGTTCGCGGCACGGTGTTCGCATGTCAACGACGAATGCCGGAGCACCGACCCGTCCCTGACCCCGGGCGCGCACCAGCACGCGTGTCTGCACCCGGTACCCACGCCCGCCGGGGCGGTCACCGGGCCAGTCCCGACGCAGGTCGAACCGGCGGCGGAGCCGACACGGGTCGAACCGGCGGCCAAGCCGACACAGGTCGAACCGGCAGCCGAGCCGGTCACCGCGGCGCCGCCCGAACTCGCGGAGCCGCCTGTCCTGTCGGTGCGGAACCTGGTCAAGAACTACCCGGTACACGGCCGTGGGCTGCTGCGCCGGGCAGCCGGGCAGGTCAGCGCGGTGGCCGACGTCTCCTTCGAGGTCAGGCCCGGGGAAACCTTCGGGCTCGTCGGTGAGTCCGGCTGCGGCAAGTCCACCGTGGGGCGACTCTCCGTCGGCCTGGAACGACCCTCCGCCGGACAGATCGTGTTGGACGGTATGGATCTCACCGACCTCACCGGCCGGGAACGACGCCGGATGCACCGACAGGTGCAACTCATGTTCCAGGACAGCTACGCCGCGATGAACCCCCGGATGCGGGTTGACGCCATCCTCGCCGAACCGCTCGAGATCCAGAAGGTGGGTGACAGTTCGGCACGGCAGGCACGGATCGCCACTCTCCTCGACCAGGTGGGATTGTCCCGGCGCGCGCTGGAACGCTACCCCCACGAGTTCTCCGGCGGTCAGCTGCAGCGGATCGGACTGGCCCGGTCGCTGGCGTTGCACCCCCGGCTGATCGTCGGCGACGAGCCGGTGAGCGCGCTGGACGTGTCGATCCAGGCACAGGTGCTCAACCTGATGCGGGACCTGCAGCGCGAACTCGGTCTGGCGTACATCTTCATCAGCCATGATCTGTCCGTGGTCGACTACATGGCGGACCGGATCGGGGTGATGTACCTCGGCAAGCTCGTCGAGATCGGGCCCGCCCGGGAAGTGGTGCGGGCTGCCCGGCACCCGTACACGCAGGCACTTGTCGACGCGGTCCCGTCCATCACGCCGGATCGGGCAGCCACTCGCGACGGCACGACCATCCGGGGGGAGCTTCCCAGCGCCCTCGACCCACCCACCGGGTGCCGGTTCCGTACGCGCTGCCCCCGCGCGGCGGACATCTGCACGACGGAGCCCCCGCTGGCCGGCGGCCTGCACCAGGTGGCCTGCCACCTGCCGCTACGCCCGGAGCCGACCGGCACGCCCACCCAGGTCCAGGCCGTCGGATGACCACGGTAGAGATCTGCGTCAGTGATGTGCCGACCGCACTGGTGGCCGAGGCGGCCGGGGCCGACCGGCTGGAGCTCTGCGCCGACCTCGGCCAGGGCGGCACCACGCCGAGCCTGGGGACGGTTGAGGTCGCCCTGCGTACGCTGCGTACGGCCGACTTGCGCGTCATGATCAGGCCCCGGGGTGGCGACTTCCGGGTCAGCGAGATCGAGCAGCAGGTGATGCTCGCCGACATCGCGGCCCTCCGCGCCCTGCCCAACCCACACGGGATCACGGTCGGGGTGGTGGTCGGCGCGCTCACCCCCGACAACAACCTCGACCTGGCCGTGCTGCGGAACCTGGTCGAGGCGGCGGGGCCGTTACCGGTGACCGTACACAAGGCTTTCGACGAGGTCGACGACCAGCTCGCGGCGATCGACGAGGTCATCGGGCTCGGGGCGGACGCCGTGCTCACCTCGGGCGCGGCGACCACCGCGCTGACCGGTGCCGCCCGGATCGCCGCACTGCGGCAGCGGGCCGGCGATCGGCTTCGGGTGATCGCCGCCGGCGGTATCCGCTCGCACAACGTCCGGCAGGTACTGGCCGAAACCGGGGTACGGGAGGTGCACCTACGCGCGCCCGTCCGGCGCGACGGACGCGAGGCGACCGACGGCGATGAGGTGAGCCGCCTCCTCACCGCCGCACGCGGTTAACGGATGCGCTGATCGCCCGGTCCAGCTCGTAGCTGTCGCTGATTGGGGCGCAGCTCGGGTGCCCTCCGACGTCTCGGACTCACGAGGGGGCCGGCTCCCACCGGGTTACGACAGGAACGAGCCCCCTTCCGGGTCCAACGCGCGCCGGCCGCTATCCGGCGCAGCCGGGCACGTTGACGCAGTTGTTTGGTCGATTCTTGACGACGACCGTACCGGTGGCCGGGTTCAGGTTCACCGTACCGAGCGCGTTGAGGATACCCCCGCCGTTACCGGTGGCGATATTCTTGACAATCTTTGCGCTCAACAACGTGACCGTGGCCCCGCCTACTCCGGTGTTGAATATCCCACCCCCGAATACTGTCTGGTTGGCCGCGATGAGGGTGTCTCGGACAACTACTGTGGAGGCGAAGGCAAGGGCCGCGTTCACGATCCCGCCGCCGTTCGCGCCCGGCGCGGTGTTATCCGCGATCTTGCTTTTTTCGACGGTGGCCACAGCCGCCTCGGTGAGAGCCTGGACACTGAGGCCGCCCCCCTGAAGGGCGGCGGTGTTGTCGGTGGCGGTGACCCGCCGCATGGTCAGCATCCCCCCTTCGGCGAAGACCCCACCACCGTTGCTGCCGGTGTTGTTGGTGATTGTGGAGTCGGTGAGGGTGACGGTCGCGTTGAAGCTACCGACTCCGCCGCCGGCGTCACCGGTGCGGTTACCACTGATGGTGCTGCCGGTCACGAGGCTGGTGCTACCAGCTGAACCGCCGATACCTCCGCCGAAGCCGGCAGCGTTGTTGACCGTGTTCGCGGTGACGGAGGACTTTTCGACGGTGAGCAGACCATCATTGTCGATTCCTCCACCCGTGCTTTCCGCGATGTTACGACTGATCGTGGCGTGCTTGGTGGTGGTGATGCCGTCGTTGGCGATACCACCGCCCCTGCTGCTGGCGATATTGCGGGTGACGACGCTGTTCTTGACGGTCAACGCTCCACCAGTATTGACGAGCACTCCCCCGCCGTCGCCGTCCGCCTGCCCGCCGGTGATCTTCAGGTGATTGAGGGTGAGGTCCCCGCCCACATCGACGGCGATGATCCGAAAGTCGTCAACGGCGGCGGCACGCGTGATGACGGTGTGTTTGCCGCCGTTCAGGGTGATGGGGGTGGTAATCGCGGGCAGGCCGGCACCGTCGATGTTGGCGGTGAGGGTGTAGGTGCACTTCTCGGCGAGGTCGAGCACGGCTCCGCCGCGAGCGTTGGCGAGGGTGATCGCGGCGATCAGCTTGTCCGCATCACAGGGCACCGGGATCCCCTCGGGCTTTTTCCCCTTCCGCCCCTTGCCGGACCTGCCCTGGTCGGGCTCGTCCCCGCTGTGACGGTCGACGGAGGGTTGCTCGTTGACGGAGGCGAGGGGACGTCCGACCGCGTCAGCGGCCGGGGCGGCGAGACCGACCGTGGTGAGAGCCAGTCCGGTCACCCCGGCCAGCCCCACAGTCCATCGCCACCGCACCCCCGCACGCCCCTGGTCGGGGCGCACCGGTTTGGGTCCGGGTGTGTGGTCCTGATGGTTCATCGCAATCCTGGCGTCCTTCCCCCGTGAACGGCGAGAAGCTTCGCCGCCTGGGGCAGACCGGGCGGGCGCTCCTCGGCTACCAGAAGGCGGTAGCAACCACCACGAGCAAAACGGACTTAGGCCCCAAACAACCCATAATGCGAGTAATACCCACTAAAGGGATGAAGCATCCGTCCGGGCGGCCCGCCGCCTCGTCACCGTCGCGCGCGGTGAACGGATGTGCTGATCGCCCGGTCCAGCTCATGCAGGTCGTCGATGATGGCGTCGGCGAGGGCCAGTTCCGCTGGGGCGTGGGTGGTGGCGAGCGCCACGACCACGGCCCCGGCCGCTTTGCCGGCGGCGACTCCGGCGGGGGAATCCTCCACGACAACGCAGGATGCGGCGGCAACATCGAGTTGCCGGGCGGCCAGCAGATACCCCTCGGGATCGGGCTTGCCGTGGCGGACATCCTCCGCCGCCACGATGACCGACGGAATCCGCAGACCAGCACCGCGCAACCGGGCGGTCATGAGAGCGCGAGACCCGGAGGTGACGACCGCCCAACTGCCGTCGGTGATCGTGTTCAGCGCGGCGACGGCCCCCGGGATCGGGCGCACCAACTCGGCGTTCGCGAGCTCGAGGTCGGCCAGTTCCCGCTGGACCGACGCGACCGCCTCGGGCGGAAAGAACTCCGGCACCACATCCTCGTCGCGCCGGCCGTGGCAGACCCGCAGGATGGCGTCCGCATCGACGCCGTAACGGGCGGCGACCGTACGCCAGCTGGTGGTGACCGCCTCGGTCGAATCCACGAGGGTGCCGTCGATGTCGAAAAGAACCGACCGATCCATGTTCACCTGGCCTTCACGTTCGTCATCGGCGACCTGCGACCAGGGTCGCAACCCGGTGCTCAGCGCACGAGGGTCGGGGCGGCGAGCGCGTCCAGCCCGCGCCCGGCCACACAGCGGTACGTCCGCTCCGCCTCCCCGGGGGGCAGCACCTCCAGCTTCCACCCCTCGGTGTGGGTGAGGCCGGCGGCGAGCTTGAAGGTGGTCTCGTTGCACACCCGACGAACCGTCGGGTCGACGCTGATGTCGGGGTAGCGGACCCCGGGTGCCGGCTCGGACAGCTCGCCCTCGGCGTAGCTCTCCCAGGTGTGCTCACCCGAGCAGGGCACCTGCTCGGCAGGGGTCCGCGACCCGCTGCCCCAGATGGGACCGAAACACTCCAGCTCGGCTCCGCACCGGGCCCCGGAGGGTAGCTCCACGGCTTGGGCGCAGGCGGGCCGGAGGGTGGGATCGGCGGTCCGGCCCACGCTCGAGGTCGGTCGCGGCACATCCCGGCCACCGTCCAGCCCAACCCAGTCCGGCCCAACCCAATCCGGCCCAACACCGGCCAGCCCGACACCGGCCGCGAGGAGGGCGGCCACTCCCGCGCCGCCGAGGAACCAGGGCCGCCGACGCCGGGCCGCGGCGGGAAGGGTCGGGTGTGCGTCCTCGACCGGCGCGCGGGGTGCCGGGGCGGCCGGCCGGCCGCCCGCGGCCCCGCCGGAGTGCCCGCCCGGGGCCGTCCCGGGGTGCCCGCCAGCGGCCAGCTCGGCCGGGGCGCTGGCGGCGGTCCCACCAACCGGCAGCGCGGCCAGCAGGTCCCGCAGCTCGGCGGCGGACGGTCGTGTCCCCGGGTCGTTCGACATGCCGGCCCGAAGGATGTTGACCAACGCCTCCGGCACTCCGGGCAGGCCGGGGACCGGCTGATGGAACATCTCCAACACCGTCACCAGGCTGGGGTCACGCTCGGAACGCCAACGCGGCGGCCGACCGTGCATCACCGCGTAGAGGGTGGCGCAGAGCGCGTAGACATCCACGGCCGGTGACGGCGGGCTGTGGTTGAACATCTCCGGCGGCGCGTACGCCGGGGTGAGTACCTCCAGGGCGACCGTGGCGTCGCGCAGCTCGGCGACGACGGCCAGCCCGAAGTCGGCCAGCACCGCCGGGTTGAAGTGGGAGTGGAGGATATTGGCCGGCTTGATGTCGCGGTGCAGCACCCCGGCCGCGTGGGAGTGGGCGATCGCGTCGGCGATCTTGACTCCGAGGTCGCGGGCCTCCACCGGGCCGAGCGGCGAGGTACGCATCCGTTCGGCGAACGACCCGTCGCAGAGCTCCATGATCAGGTATGGGTGCTGGTCCACGGTGACGCCGACATCGAAGAGGTCGACCACGTGCGGGTGTGACGACATCCGGCCGGCCGCCCGTGCCTCGCGGAGGAACCGGGCCTGGTCCCGCTCGCTGTCCAGCGTGCGGTTCTCTACCTTGACCGCCACCTCACGGTCCACCGAGATCTGGGTGGCTTTGTAGATCGTCGCGTAACCGCCCCGGGCAAAAACCCGCAGATCGGTTAGCCCGGGCACAAGGGGCGTTGGTAGCGCGCCAGGCGAGGTCTCGGTCACGGCTTGAAAATACCGAACCAGGCGGGCTGGTCAGCGAACCGCGTCAGCGGTGGACGCCGGACCCGCCGGTTCAGCCGACGGGTCGACGGCGCTGCCCGGTGCCGCGGCACCCGCGCCGTGGCGATCCCACCACAGACCCGCAGCGGTCGCCAACGCGCCCAGCCCCTCCCAGGCGGCCACCCCGAAGAACCGGCCCGGAGCGGTGTCCACCAACACCAGGACGGTGAAAACGGTGAACGTCAGGAGTCGGAACCCGACCGTGAACCGGTAGAAGGCGCGCCACTCAGTCGCCGAGGCGAGCAGGTAGTAGACCCCCATGTTGAACGACGCCATCGAGGACGCCGTCAGAAAAGTAACGGTATAGTCACCCGACGCCCGGGACTCCAGCACCTCGAAGCCGAGCAGCCGCAGCATCACCTCCGGCCAGATCAGCCCAACCGCGCCCACAAGCAACGCGAGCAGGCCAAATACCGTGACTGTCCAGCCGGCGGCGGAACGCGGCAGCTTCATCAGACCCCTTCCGTCCGGCACGCCCACATTCCCGGGTCGTGCGCGCCCCCACGCTATCGACCATCCACCCTGTCCCGCATCACCGGAATTGCCAAAAGCTGCCACCGGCGCTGCCGCCGACGGCCGGATCAGTCGGCCGCTGTCAACCGGCTGAGGAGGTCGTCCGCGGCCCGCCGCTCGCTCCGCTGCTCGGTCGCGTACGCCAGACGTACCGCCTCCTGGGCACTGGCCCGCGCCGCCACCGACCCGCCGGTGGCGGCGAACGCCCTCGCCAACACGGCGGCGGTGATCACCTGACTGCGCACATCCTCCGCCGGGACGGCACGGGCCCGCCGCGCCCAGTCCAGCGCCTGCTCGGCCTGCCCGTGGGCGAGCAGGGCGGAGGCGTACTGGGCCAGCGTCAGGCGACGGGAGAAGAGCAACGCCGGGGTGGTCTGCGCGGCGGTCGCCACCGGGGCGAGCAGGCCGACCGCAGCGCCGGGATCGCCGGCCGCCAGCCGGGCGGTGGCCAGCAGCACCCGCGGCGCCACCTGCGCCGGCGCCCACGGGTTGTACGGCTCGACGGCGGCCAGCACCGCCTGCGCCTCCCGCTCGGCCCGGTCGTGGTCGCCCGAGTCCAACGCCACGAACCCCCGCAGCGTGCCAGCCATGCCGGTCAACAGTGGATGCGAGGTACGGCGGGCGTACCCCATCGCGTCGGTGAACAGATCCGCAGCGTGCTCCGGCTCGCCCAGGCCGCGCGCGATGACCCCGCGCACCACCAGCGCAAAGCCCCGCCCCCACTCGTCGGCGGCGGCGTCAAAGTCCCGGTACGCCCGCCGGGCCGCCCGGTCGGCCTCAGCCAGATCACCCAGCTCGGCGGCGGCGAACGCCTCCACCGCCCGCAGGGTGCCGACCGCCCACTGCTCGCCGACCCGCTCGCCGAACGGCAGGAACGCCCGGGCGAGGCGGCCGGCCTCGTGCAGCCGGCCAGCGAGCAGCCGGGCGAAGGCGGTGGTGCCCCGCAGCCAGGCCCGCCCGTACGGATCCTTCAGCTCGGCGAACAACCGCGCGGCTCGACCGAGCACCGCGTCCGTACCGGCGAAGTCGCCCCGGGTGGTGGTCACCCAAGCCAGGTTCTGCAACGACCACGCCTGCCCACGGCGGTCCTGCACCGCGAGACTGGTCTGGTACGACGCCGCGAGCCGGCTGCTCGCCTGCCCCAGCCGGCCGGCGATGAAGTCGGCCATCCCGAGCTGCCGCATCGCCGCCGCCCGCAGCGTCGGCAACTCGTGGGCGGAGGCGACCTGCAACGCCTCCTGCCAGGAGCTCACCGCCCGGTCCGGGTCGCCCATCGTCTGCTGCGCCTGCCCGGCCAGGAGCAGCGCACTCGCCTGGGTGGCCGCCTCGTCCCCGGCGTTGGCGGCGATCTTCTCCGCGTTCGCGAGCGCGTCGGCCGCCTTGCCGATCTGGAGCAGCGCCCGCGCGTGCACCACCCGGTCGGCTGCCGGGACCCCATCCGGAGCCAGCTCGCTGGCGCGTTCGGCGTACTCCACCGCCAGCAGCGGCTCTCCGACGTACATCGACCGGCGGGCGGCGTGGCCCAACGCGGCGACCCCGACCGGGACCACGGCCCGCGCCGGTGCGTCCGGCCGCAGACCGACCGCGTCGGCGAGCGCGGTCGCCCGCTCCACGTGCCCGGCTACGAAGTCGTCCCGGGCGGCCTCGGTGAAACCACCGGAGGCGGGGGTACCGGTCGGCGGGTCGGTCGCCGCCCAACGGGCGAGGACCGCGTGCCGTTCGGCCAGCTCGGCCTTGCTGACGCCGGCGTAGGCCGCCTCCCGCATCAGCGGGGTGGCGAACGTGTGGCCGGACCACGCGCGGTGCAACATCCGGCGTTGCAGCAACTCCTCGACCGCGCGTTCCAGCTCCACGGCGGCCACCGCCGCCGGCCAGCCGTCCCGACCGCTCCGCTGCTCCCGCAACGCCTCCAGCGCCCCCGCCGGTACGGTGTCGCCGACCACCGCCGCGTCCCGCAGCACCGAACGGGCGTCCGCCGGCAGTGCATCGATTCGCGCGGCGAGCACCGCCGCGAGGTCACGGGAGAGCAGTTGGCTGCCGAGCGAGCCCGGCGTGAGCTGCCAGTCCTCGTCGGTACCAGCGGTCAGCGCGCCCCGCTCCATCAGCAGGGTGACCAGCTCGGCCAGGTAGAACGGGTTGCCCTGCGCGGTGGCGAGCAGGCGATCGGCGTCGACCTGCGGCAACCGGCCTCCATCGAGGTAGCTGGTGAGCAGCCGCGCGGCATCCGCACCGCGCAGCGGCGGCAGCGCATGGACCTCGGCGTCGGCCACCCGGGTCAGGGCACCCGCCGTGCGGACCAGCTCCGGCCGGCCCAACAGCAGCACCAGCACCGGGCCGACGAGCCGGGACAGGGTCTCGCCGAGCGCCTGGGTGCTCTCGGTGGTCGCGTCGTGCAGATCGTCGACCATGACCACCAGCGGCGCCTCCGCGGCGAGGGCGCTGAGCAGGTCGGCGACGGCGTTCGGCACCGCGTCGCCGTCGGCGGACTGACTCGCCGAGCGCCACTCGCCCTGGTCGGTGGGGCCGCTGGGCAGTTCCGCGTACCCGAGCAGGGCCAGCAACTGCTCGGTGGCGACCGGCGCGGAATCGCCACCGGCACGGCCGAGGCGCTGGCCGAGTCGACGCAGTCGCTCCTCGACCGCCGGTCGGGTGAGCGCGGTGGCCGAGTCGGTGGGCAGGCCGACCGCGACACGGACCAGGTCTGCCAGGGGAGCGAGCCGGCGCCGTTCACCGAACGCGACGCAGCGCACGGAGAGCACCCGCGCACCGGTGTACGCCGCGAACCGGCCGGCGCCCACGTCGTAGCCGGCGGCGAGCCGCTCCACCTCCGCGGCGAAGCGGGACTTGCCGATACCGGCCTCGGCGGTCATCAGCAGTACCCGGGGCTCACCGCTGTCAACCACCTCGGCGAGCCGGCCCGCCACCCGCCCGATCTCGGTCTCCCGGCCGACGAAGGGCGCCTCGTCCCCCAACCCGGACCGGGTGCCCGTGGCGTCCAGCAGGCCCAGCAGCTCGTACGCCGCGACCGGCTCGCGCTTGCCCTTCAGCCGCAGCGGGCGCAGCCCCCGCCAGGAGGCGATGTGCCGGGTGGCGGCGGCGGTCCGGTCCCCCGCATACACCGCGCCGACCGCCGCCGCGTCGGCGAGTCGGGCGGCGGTGTTGACCGTGTCTCCGATGACCGTGTACTCAAGGGCCGCCTGGATCCCGGCGATCACGCCCCCCGTGTTGAGCCCGACCCGCAGCCCCAGTGGCCCGCCGCCACCACGTTCGTCGTCGAGGACCCGGCGCACCGCCCGCTGCATCGACAGCGCCGCCCGAACGGCCCGCTCGGCGTCGTCCTCGTGCGCCACCGGCGCACCGAAGACCGCCATGATGCCGTCCCCGGTCAGCTTGTCGACGTGCCCACCGAAGGTCTTGACCGCACCGGCCAGCGCCGCGAGCACCCGGTCGGTGACGGCACCGACCCGTTCCGGGTCGAGATCCTCCGACCAGGAGGTGAAGTCGGACAGGTCACCGAAGAGCACGGTGACCACGCGGCGTTCGGTGGCGGGGAGCGTCGCCGCAGCCGGCAGCGCGGCGCCGCAGTTGTGGCAGAACCGGGCACCGGGTACCGCGACGGTTCCGCACACCGGGCAGGTCACGTCTACTCCAACTCCGCATCGGTGGCGCCGGATTCCCGGCCCAGGTACGCCAACTGTGCCCGGACCGACCATTGGGCGGCCCACCACAGTGACCGGTCGACGTCGGCGTAGACGACCGCCACCACCTCGGCGGCGGTGCGGGCACCGGCGTCGAGCGCGGCCCGGACCTGGTCGAGGCGGGCCCGCCGATGGGCCAGGTAGAACTCCGCCGCGGCGCCACAGTCCGCCAGCGCCGGGCCGTGACCGGGCAGGGCCGGGATTCCGGCGTACGTCGCGAGCAGCTCCAAACTGTCCAGGTAGTCCCCGAGGTGCCCGTCCGGGTGGGCGACCACGGCGGTGCCCCGGCCCAGGATGGTGTCACCGGTGAGGAGCACCTGCTCGTCGCCGTACGTCGCGAGGAAGCAGACCGAGTCGGCGGTGTGCCCCGGGGTGCCCAGCAGGCGGATCTCCAGCGGGTCGCCGCCGAAGTCGCCGGCGCCCTCGGTCAGCGGCGTACCGCCGATGGTGTGGGCCGGATCCACGGCGCGTACGGGCGCCCCGCCGAGCAGGTCGTGCAGGCGCACCGAACCTTCGGTGTGATCGGGGTGACTGTGGGTGATCAGCACCTGCCCGATCGGCCCCTGGGCCACGATCGCGGCCAGGTGCGCCTCGTCGGCCGGGCCGGGGTCGATCACCACCGCCGGTTTCTTAGGGGCGGCGCGGAGCACCCAGGTGTTGGTGCCCGTCAACGTCATCGGCCCGGGGTTGGGGGCCCGCAACAGCGTGACCCACCCCGGCAGCGCGCCGGCGAGAGCTGTCGCCGACGCCGTGAAGTGCCCGCTCATGGCTGCGATCGTACGACCACCCGCACCGGCCCCCGCGATCTTGCACCTCCAGCCGCCGCTTCGTACCCGTTCAGGGGTTTTGACCGGCAGGAAGTGCAAGATCGCGACGGGCGCTAGGCCGTGACTTCGACGATGACCTCAACCTCGACGGGCGCGTCCAGGGGAAGCTCCGCCACCCCGACCGCGCTCCTCGCGTGCCGACCGACCTCGCCGAAGACGGTGCCGAAGAAATCGGAGGCGCCGTTGATGACGCCGGGCTGGCCGGTGAAGCCCGGGGCACTCGCCACGAAGCCGGTCACCTTGACGATCTTGACGATCCGCTCCAGCCCGACCAACGAGTTGATCGCCGCGAGCGCGTTCAGCGCGCACCGCTGGGCCAACTCCCTGGCCTGGTCGGGAGAGACGTCAGCGCCGACCTTGCCGGTGGCGAGCAGCTTGCCCTCGGCCATCGGTAGCTGGCCGGAGACGTAGACGTGCTGCCCGGACTGCACCGCCGGCAGGTAGCTGGCGACCGGGGGCACCACCTCGGGCAACTCGTGCCCCAGCTCGACGAGTTTCGCGTACGGCCCGGTCATGCCTTGGGCCGCTTCAGGTAGGCGACGAGTTGCTCCGGGTTCGGGCCGGGAACCACGGACACCAGTTCCCAGCCGTCCTCGCCCCAGTTGTCGAGGATCTGCTTGGTCGCATGGACCAGCAGCGGGACCGTGGCGTACTCCCACTTCTGCATCGCTGGAAGGCTCTCTTTCCTGGAGGGCGGTTCTTTCCAGGGCACAGCCTACGGTCCGACGGCGGGCTGGGGCGCGGGACGTTGCTCGGCCACCGCCTCCCCGCATGCGCCGGCGTGGTCATAGGGCCGTGGGCAGCGGGACCGGTCCAGCAGCGGCAGGTCACAGAAGACCCGGTGCCGGTTGTTCTGGTCGTCCGCCGTGGAGACGGTGGTCTCCCCGGCGTCAACCGCGCCGAGGAAGCTCAACGAGGTGGCGATCGTGCCCGCCAGCGCGACAGCAGCGGCGTGGTCCGCGACCCGGACCGGAAGATGCACCACGTAGCCCGGTTCCTCCTCGTCCCGGGGCGGCAGGACAGGCCGGTCCGGGACACCGCCGGGGGCGGGCAGCCGGATCGCGGCCGGGAGTTGGGTACGGGGGGTGTTCTCCACGTCGTGCATGCCCTGCCTCCGGCGGTTTGTACCTGATCGTGCCCACGCCGCTCGGCCCGGCCCACGGCCCGATCCCGGCACCATCGGAACGTAGGCTGCTGTTCGACGGCCGCCAACAAGACGCGCGGCATTCCGACCGCCAAGTCACATATGCGACACCTGGTCCGGTGGAATACGGACAACGTCCGGGGGGGGCCACGGTCCCGGGCAGAACCGGTGTCCTGTCAACGGCCGGGCCAACCGCTACCCTTCCGGTCGTAAGCGGTGGCCCACCGCCACCCGTCGCCTCGCCGAGCCGACGCAGTCCCACCCCCGGGGGAGCGATGTCCCAGCCAGCCAGCGACGACCCGACCAATCAGCACCCGTCGGCATTCCCCGCACCCGACGCACCGGCACCGAACCCGTCGGCATTCCCCGCACCCGACGCACCGGCACCGAACCCGTCGGCATTCCCCGCACCGGCCACCCCCTACCCCCCGAACCAGCAGAGTCCGGCGCCCCGCCGCCGACGCGGATTCCTGATCGCGTCGATCGCCCTTGCGGTGACCCTGGTGCTCTGCCTCGGCGGCGGGGTCGCTGCATTCCTGCTGCTGCGTCCCGCGGAGGAGGGCCCGGGCGCCGAGGAGCCCCGGGTCGCCGTGGATGAGTTCCTCACCGCCGTCTACCAGGACCGGGACGCGGCCCAGGCATCGAGCCTGGTCTGCTCGTCCGCCCGGGACCAGGACAAGATCTCCGAAAAGATCGCCGAGTTGGAGAAGTACGCGGCCGACTACGAGAAGCCGCACTTCCGGTGGAGCCCCCCGAAGGTCGACAACCAGAGCAAGGACCAGGCCACCGTGACCACCACGGTCACCATGACCACCGCCGACGAGCAGGCCGCCGAGTTGCCCCTGCGCCTCACCGTGATCTGGACGGAAGGTTGGCGGGTCTGCGAGGTGGCCGGCGGGTGACCGCTGGTTAGGCTCAACGGGTGGGAGCAGCACAGCGACCGGCCGAGCCGGCCGGCACCGAGTGGCCGGCCCGCCTCCATGTGGTGACCGGCAAGGGCGGCACCGGCAAGACCAGCGTCGCCGCCGCCCTCGCCCTCGCCCTCGCCACCGGGGGCCGGCGCACCCTGCTGGTCGAGGTCGAGGGACGGCAGGGCATCGCCCAGCTCTTCGACACCGACCCGTTCCCCTACGCCGAGCGGCACCTGACCGACGCCGCGGGCGGCGGCGAGGTGCGGGCTCTCGCTGTGGACGCGGAGGAGGCCCTGCTTGAGTACCTGGACATGTTCTACAAGCTCGGCGGCGCCGGGCGGGCCCTGCGCAAGCTGGGCGCCATCGACTTCGCCACCACCATCGCCCCGGGGCTGCGCGACGTGCTGCTGACCGGCAAGGTGAAGGAGGCCACCACCCGCACGCTGGGCCAGCAGCGGGTGTACGACGCGGTGGTGCTGGACGCCCCGCCGACCGGGCGGATCGCGCGGTTCCTCAATGTCACCGCCGAGACCGCACGGCTGGCCCGGGTGGGGCCGATCAAAACCCAGAGCGAGGGGGTCGCCGCGCTGCTGCGCTCCCCGATGACCGCCGTGCACGTGGTGACACTCCTTGAGGAGATGCCGGTCCAGGAGACCGCGGATGCCATCGCCGACTTCGCCGCGCTGGGCTTCCCGGTCGGGCGGATCATCGTCAACGCCGCCCGCCCGCCGGCACCGGTCAACGCCGCGATCACCCCGGCGGAGCTCACCGCCGGGTTGCTCGCCGCCGGGCTGCCCGCCGACGAGATGACCGTCTCCGGCCTGGCGACCGAGGCGCGCGACCAGTCGGTCCGCCGCGACCTGGAGGACTCCCTCCGGACCGATCTGGCCGAGTTGGGCCTGCCGCTGGTCGAGCTGCCGCTGCTGCCCGACGGGGTGGACCGGGCGGGTCTGGATCGGCTGGCCGCGGCGCTCGTCCGAGCGGCTTGAGGCACTCCTCCGGTTGGCTCGGGAGCGTTGTTGAACCGGGCCCGATACGCTCGATTGGTGCCTTCCGACGACGCGGCGCCGCCGCTGGATGTTGACCGGATCCTCGCCGATCCCGGCGTACGGATCGTGGTCTGCTGCGGGGCGGGTGGGGTGGGCAAGACGACCACCGCCGCCGCGCTCGCGCTCCGGGCCGCGGAGGAGCACGGTCGCCGCACGGTGGTGCTCACCATCGACCCGGCGCACCGGCTGGCCCAGTCGCTGGGGCTGACCGAGCTGAACAACACTCCGCGCCAGGTCAAGGGGATCAACGTCGAGGCCAGCGGCGGTGAGCTGCACGCCATGATGCTCGACATGAAACGCACCTTCGACGACGTGGTGCTCCAGCACACCGATCCGGCGCGGGCCGCCGAGATCTTCGCGAACCCGTTCTACGCGGCCATGAGCTCCACCTTCGCCGGCACCCAGGAGTACATGGCGATGGAGAAGCTCGGGCAGTTGCACGCCCGGGGCGAGTGGGACCTGATCGTGGTGGACACTCCGCCCTCCCGCTCGGCGTTGGATTTCCTCGACGCACCGGCTCGCCTCGCCCGCTTCCTGGACGGCCGGATGCTGCGGCTGCTGCTTGCCCCGGCCCGCACCGGCGGGCGGAGCATGTTCAGCTTCGTCACCGCCGGGTTCGGCATGTTCTCGAAGGTTGTCCAGAAGTTGTTGGGCGCCCAGTTGTTGAGTGATCTGTCCGGCTTTGTGGCCGCCCTCGATTCGATGTTCGGCGGTTTCCGCCAACGAGCGGAGCAGACCTACCGCATCCTGCAGGCTCAGGAGACGGCGTTCCTCCTGGTTGCCGCGCCGGAGCCGGACGCGGTCCGGGAGGCCGCGTACTTCGCGGGCCGGCTGCGGGCCGATCGGATGCCGCTCGCCGGGTTGGTGCTCAACCGGGTGCACCGCCCGGCAGCCCCGGGGCTCGGCCCCGACGAGAGCGTGGCCGCCGCCGACCGGCTGGCCAGGCTGGGCGGCCACGACGGCACGGTGGACGCGCTCCGGGCCCATGCCACCCTTGCCCACCAGGCCATCCGCGAACAGCGGGTGGCTGCTCGGTTCACCGCGGCGTTCCCGACCGTGCCGGTGGCCTCGGTAGCCGCGCAGCCCGCCGATGTCCACGACATCGACGGGCTGCGGACGATCGGTTCGCTGGCCGGCCAGGGTGATCCGTAGCCGGCCGCAGCGCCAGGGTGCTCCCCGTAGCCGGCCGCAGCGCCAGGGTGCTCCGTAGCCGGCCGCAGCGCCAGGGGTCTCGTCCGCCCGACTGCGGGCGGTCGAGAAAGACTCGTCAGCTGACCGTGGCTGCCAGGACCTTGTCCCGGTCAGCCTTCTCCTTGGCGTTCTTCTTCATCGCGGCCTCGAACGTCTTGCGCCAGCTGGCGACCTGCGGATGGCGGCGCAGCAACGCCCGCCGTTCCCGTTCGGTCATGCCGCCCCACACGCCGAACTCGATCCGGTTGTCCAGCGCGTCGGCCAGGCACTCGTACCGGACTGGGCAGCTTCGGCAGATCCGCTTCGCCACGTTCTGTTCGGCGCCCTGTACGAACAACGCGTCCGGGTCCCCGTTCTGACATGCCGCCAGCGACGGCCAGTCAGTGATCATGCCCATCTGTACACGTCCCCCCTTGCAGTACTACCGACCCCATCGCGGACCAGCCGGCTGTTTTCCCCCCGATCGCCCACCGACCTCCCCCAAGGCGGCACGGACGACCTGTGGCGCTGTCGCCGCTCCCATCATGCTCTGTAGTTGGCTGATTACGCAACGTTGTCGGCAAAATCCATTATTCCGGACACTCCCGGCTTACCGGGCTGGCTGGCGCCCGCATACCCCACCGAGGTCCACCAAAACGCTGGACGCCCATCCCGCGCCATGAGGAGACTCGGCGACGCCTGGGCCGCAACCGCCTACCGGGGGTCGTGCGTTTAACACAACGAGGAGGGCCTGCGCAGGAAATGGGGAAAAGCCGCCCCGCGCCGCCCGCCGCTGGTTCGCTACCCTGTCGAGGTGACCTGGATGCGGAAACGTGATCATAATGTGCTGACCAACGCCGCATCGCTGCTCGTCTGTGGCCTACTCGCCGGAGTGGTGGTCGCCGCGGCGGCCTTCCCCGCGGTGGCACTGTCCGGGCTGGCCGCGAAGGCCGGCGCCGAAACCTTCGACGCCCTCCCCACCGAGCTGGCCGTCGGCACCGGGCCCCAGATAAGCCACCTGCTCGCCGCCGACGGCAAGACACCGGTGGCCACGATGTACGACGAGAACCGCCGCGACATCGCCAAAATCGATGACATCGCGCCGGCCATGCAGAAGGCGATCCTCGCCGCTGAGGACCACGACTTCTACGAACACAACGGAGTCGACCTCAACGGCGTCGCCCGGGCCTTCATCAACAACAGCCAAGAGGGCGCCCACCAGCAGGGCGCCTCCACGCTGACGATGCAGTACGTCCGGCTCGCCATCGCGTACTCGGCGACCCACCCCGCCGACGTGGTCGCGGCCACCGAGGACACCACCGCCCGCAAGCTGCGCGAGATGCGCTACGCCGTGCAGATCGAGAAGGAGTTCTCCAAGGACGAGATCCTGCGGCGCTACCTCAACATCGCCGCGTTCGGCAACGGCGCCTACGGCATCCACGCCGCCAGTCAGGTCTACTTCGCCAAGCCGCCGAGCAAGCTCACCATCGCCGAGGCGGCGCTCCTCGCCGGCCTGGTCAAAGCGCCCAGCACGTTGGACCCGACCACGCCCAGCGGCTACCCGAGCGCACTGGCCCGACGCGACTACGTCCTCGACAACATGGTGAAAATCAAGGCCATCAGCGCGGAGGAGGCCGAGGAGGCCAAGGCCAGCAAGCCGAAGATCGTCGGCAAGCGGGCGCCGAACGGCTGCGTTGACACCAACACGCAGGAGTGGGGATTCTTCTGCGACTACTTCTACCGCTGGTGGATGGATCAGGAGGCGTTCGGCTCCACCTCGTACGACCGGGAGCGGCTACTCAAGAGCGGCGGCTTCGAAATCATCACCACCCTGGAGCCCCAGGTCCAGAAGGCCGCCGACGAGGCGGTACGGAAGAACCTCCCCGCCACCAGTAAGGCCGCGCGGATGCTCGCCGCGGTCGAGCCCGGCACCGGCCGGGTGCGCGCCCTCTCCGCCAACCGCGACTACCAGCTCGACGACCCGGACAACCCGGAGAACAAGCCCCACAGCAACCCGGCGAAGCGCGAAACCGGGGCGCTCGGCAACTATCCCAACACCGTCAACCCGCTCCTCACCGGCGGTGACGGCATCACCGGCTACCAGGCCGGCTCCACCTTCAAGATCTTCACCCTGGTGGCCGCGCTGGAGAAGGGCATCCCGCTCAGCCACACCATCAACGCTGAGCGTCAGTTCCAGTCCGACTACGTCATCGAGGAGAACAGCCCCGCCGCCTGCAACGGCCACTTCTACTGCCCGAAGAACGCAAACCCCAACATGGCCGGCGTGCACAACATGTGGAGCGCGTTCGGAAGGTCGGTGAACACCTACTTCGTCCCCCTCCAGCAGCAGGTGGGGGCGGACAAGGTGGTCGAGGCCGCCAAGAAGCTCGGCATCACCTTCCGCACCCAGGAGGACCTCGATCGGGAGAAGAACGCCGGCCAGTGGGGCGCCTTCACCCTCGGCGTCTCCCAGACCACGCCGCTGGAGCTGGCCAACGCGTACGCCACCCTCGGCGCCGACGGGCTGTACTGCGAGCCGATCCCGGTGCAGGAGATCCGCGACCCGGCCGGCAACAAGCTCGACATCGCCAACCCCCGCTGCGAACAGCGGATCAGCACCGAGGTGGCCCGCGCCGCCGTGGACGCCGCCCGCTGCCCGGTCGGGGACCGCTCGTCCACAACCAAGTGCGCCGGCACGACCGCCGGCGAGGTGCGGGGCATCGTTGACGCCCCGGTCGCCGGCAAGTCCGGCACCACCGACAAGAACAAGACCGCCTCCCTGGTCGCGATGACCAAGCAGTACGCGGTCGCCGGCATCATGGCCGACCCGGACTGGCCACAGACCAACCAGCAGATGGGTCACAACGTGGCCACGGGCATCAACCCGCCGGTGTACGAGACGCTGCGCGACGCGATGAAGGGCAAGCCCAGGGTCGACTTCACCCCACCGGAGAACAAGCTCCGCTACGGCGACCAGCGGTCGATCCCGAACGTCAAGTGCGTCAGCGTGGAGAAGGCGAAGTCCCGCATCACCGGGGCCGGATTCGCGGTGGTCGTCTCGACGAACCGGGTCGAGTCGAGCTGCCAGGCCGGCACCGTTGCCGGGACCAGCCCAACCGGCCGTACCGCCAAGGGCAGCGTCGTCACCATCAAGGTCAGCTCCGGCCCGGCCCCCAAGCCCACCAAGCCGACCGAACCGACCGCGCAGCCCGAGCCGACCGGCGGTAGACCAACGGAACGCCCCGCCGACTAGTGGGTCGCTGAGACGTCGAAGGGGCGGCCACCCCGGTCGGGTTGGCCGCCCCTTCGCGTACCCGGCGCCAGGTCAGCTGGCGAGCTGCCGGCGTACCTCGGCGGCGACCCGCCCCCCAGCGGCCTGGGCGGCCTTCATCGCCGGGCCCATCTGCCCCATGCCGGTGAAACCACCCGTGGTCAGGGCGGTCCTGACCGCCTCCGCCAGGTCGTCGTCGGAGAGCTGACTCGGCAGGTAGCGCTCCAGCACCACACCCTCGGCGGTCTCCTTCGCGGCCTGCTCGTCGCGGCCCGCCTCGGCGAAGGCGGCAGCCGCCTCCCGGCGCTTCTTCGCCTCCTTGCCCAGGAGGGCGAGCACCTCCTCGTCACTGAGCTCCCGCTTGGCCTGACCGGCGACCTCGGCCGCACCGACGGCGGCCAGCGCCATCCGGAGCGTGGAGGTGGTCATCTCGTCACGTGCCTTCAGCGCGGCCCGCATGTCCGTGGTCAGGCGGTCCTTCAAGGTACCCATGGACGGTCAAACTACTCTGTCAGCCATGGGAAAGCGCACACTATTCCGCTTCGCCGCCGGCACCGCCGTCGTGGGTGCGGCCACCCTGGCGTACGCATCGCTGATCGAGCGCAACATGTTCACCCTACGGCGGTACGAGGTGCCGGTGTTGCCGGCCGGCGCGGAGCCGCTGCGCATCCTGCACCTGTCCGACCTGCACATGATGCCCGGGCAGCGACGCAAGCAGGAGTGGGTGGCGTCGCTGGCCGGGCTGGACCCGGACCTGGTCCTGGTGACCGGCGACAACATGGCCAACCCCGACGCGGTCCCCGGGGTCCTGTGCGCGCTGCAGCCGCTCCTCAACCACCCGGGCGCCTTCGTCTTCGGCTCCAACGACTACACCGGCCCGGTCTGGAAGAACCCGTTCACCTACTTCCTGCCCGACCGCGACTACACCGAGGGCGTGACCCTGCCCTACGACGAACTGCGGGACATCTTCACCGGTGCCGGCTGGGCCGACCTGAGCAACGCCCGTACCACGCTCAAGGCCGGCGGGCGGCTGGTGGAGCTGGTCGGGGTGGACGACCCACACATCGAGCGGGACGACTACGCGTCCGTCGCCGGCCCGGTCTCCCCCACGGCCAACCTCTCGATCGCCCTCAGCCACTCCCCGGAGCCGGCCGTGCTGGACCAGATGGCCGCCGACGGGTTCAGCCTGCTACTCGCCGGCCACACCCACGGCGGTCAGGTCTGCGTACCGGGGGTCGGAGCCCTGGTGACGAACTGCGGGCTGCACCGCTCGATGGCCAAGGGCCTGCACCGCTGGCCCGGCTCGGACGCCTGGCTGCACGTCTCGGCCGGCCTTGGCACCCATCCGACCGCGCCGGTCCGCTTCGCCTGCCCGCCCGAGGCGAGCATCCTGACCCTGATCCCCCGCTGAGCCGGCGACGGCACGGGGATACCGAATTTGACCGGCGGATCGGGTGGGCTACTATTTGTCGGCACGCCTCGGGGTGTGGCGCAGCTTGGTAGCGCGCTTCGTTCGGGACGAAGAGGTCGTCGGTTCGAATCCGGCCACCCCGACCAGGTAAGAGGGCACATCCAATCGACGGATGTGCCCTCTTGTGCGCCTGTACAGCAGTGAAGTACAGCAGCAGTCAACGCAGGCTCTCGCCCAGACGCTTGAGCGCGTCGCGGGTGGCGTCCGACGACGCCTGCGAATAGATCTCCATCGTCACCGACACCTCCGCGTGCCGGAGCACCTGCATGATGACGCGCGGGTGCACGTCCAGGTCGACGAGCAGGGTCGCGCAGGTACGCCGGGCGTCATGCACGGTGGTCCTCCGGACCCCGGCGCGGGCGCAGCGGGCGTCCCAGGAACGGTTGAAGTTGCGCGGCTCGATGGGGGTCCCGTAGCGGGTGGTGAACAGCAGCGGCGAGCCCTGCCAGGCGATGCCCGCCTGGTCGCGGTCGGCCTGCCTCGCCTGCTGGCGGAGGTTGAGCGCCGCCGCGCAGATGTCCGGCAGCGGGAGCGTGGCGTCCGAGGTCTGCGTCTTGGTCTCCCGGTGCAGCAGTTGGCCGCCGACCCGCTGCAACTGCCAGCCGATCGACAACTCCCCCGCCGCCAGGTCCACGGTGTCCCCGGTGAGGCCGAGCACCTCACCCTTGCGCAGTCCGAGCACCAGGATCAGCACGTACGCGGCATAGAGCGGATCGCAGTCGGCCCGCGCGGACTCCAGGAAGCGACGCGCCTCGTCACTGGTCCACGCCCGGCCCCTGCTGCGACGGATCGGTGGGAGCTTGACCAGGGCGGCGGCGTTGCGGGTGACCAGTTCCTCGGTGGCGGCGTGGTTGAGCGCGGAGCGCAGCACACCTCGGACGTCCTTGACGGTGCGGGCGGACGGCGTGTCACCGCAGCACCGGCCGAGCGCGCAGCATCGTTTCTTGAGTTCCGGGCGGCGGGCGTCCTTGCCCTGGGCGCAGCACTGGCAGGTGCGGGCCACCTCGTTGATCCAGGTCTGCACGTCGCGCACCTGGAGCCGGTCGAGCCGCTTCCCGCCGAGGCCGGGGATCACGTACAGCCGGAGGATCGTCTCGTAGGTGGCGCAGGTCAGCGGCGCGAGGTTGGGGCGCACGACCTCCCGGTGCCAGTAGGTCAGGTAGTCACCGAGGGTCGGCACCCGGGTGACGACCGGCCCGACCTTGGCCTGCTGGTGCAGCTTGATCCACTTGTCGTGGACGGCCTCCCGGGTCTGGCCGTAGACGTACTTGTGGGTTCGCTGCCCGTCGGGCTTGGTGACCCAGACGTACGCGGCGAAGCCGTTGCGGTAGGGGAAGATCGAGCCTTCCCCGTTGGCGCGGGTGCGGGCGGGCATCAGGCGGCCTCCTGCCGCTGGACCTGCTCGCGGACGTACTCGTCGACCCACTCGGGCAGGACGCGGCGGTACTTGCCGTCCTTGATGGAGCGCAGCTCCCCGGTGGCGATCTTCATCTTGACCTTGGACAGGCCGAAGCCGAGCAGCACGGCGACCTCGGCGGGCGAATACCAGCGAGGGGTGAGGTGTTGGGTCACGCCGCCACCCCCGACCACGCCTCGTGGGCGAGTTCCTCCCGGCCGATGCGTTGGCGTTCGCGGCGTTGGGCGGCGGCGCTGTTGGCGAGCAGGGCGTCCCCGTTGGTCAGCCAGCCGGAGCCGACGAAGGTGAGCGTGCCGACGGTGACCGTGCCGGCGGTGTCGTCGCTGTCGGCGGTGTCGGTGTGCTCGGTGCGGCGGTAGGCGGCGCGGGTGTCGCGGAGCAGGCCGAAGGTGACCGAGTAGCGGCGGGCCTTGGTGAGGAAGTGGCCGCCGTAGCCGAGCATGTGCGCCCATCGGCGCAGCCCGGCGTACTCGTTCGGTGTGGGGTCAAGGTCGCCTTGACGGTCTTCAGTCTTCCCGGCTGTCCGGGTGGTGTGGTGGTGGATGGGGCGGCCGAGTCGCCAGCAGGCGTCGATGAGCCGGGCAAGGTGGTCGCCTTCCGGGTCGGCGTAGGCGTCGACGGCGTCCGGGGTGAGTCGGGTGGAGCGGTGGCCGGTGACCTCGGTGGACTTGGTGGCGTACTTGGCGAGGTAGGCGGCCACCTTGGCGTCGGTCACGTCGCCGTCGCTGGTGCCGATGCGGCGTACGTCGACCTGCTCGCCCCAGGCGATCGGCCAGCCCTGCGGGCGGTCGGGGTGCGGTGGGGTGGTGAAGGTGATCTGTCGGGTGGCGGCGTGGACGGCGGCGTCGAGGTCGTCGACGGTGATGCCGGCCGGCGGCGGCACCAGGGCGTGCCGGTCGTGCGGGTCGACGCCGTCGAGGCGCAGCAGGACGTGGAAGTGCACCGCACCCCGGCGTTGCATCTCGGCGACCTTCCCGTGGGACACCCGCACCGGAGGCACCCGGCGCAGCCGGCCGGAGTCGGTGACGACCTGGACGTGTGGGATACCGCGTCGGCGGCACACTGCGGTGAGGTGGCGTTCGATGGCCTGTTTCGTGCGCCGCCACAGCTCGCCGGAGAAGTAGTTCCAGACGGCCTGGTGGTCGTGGTCGTAGCCGTCCAGGCAGAGCGGTCGACCGAGCTGCGGATCGTCGGCGTCGTGGCGGGTGAAGCAGGCCGCGGGCTGCCCGTGTGGACAGGTGCCGGCGGTGCTCCGGGCGCGGCAGGGTGCGGGACGGCAGTCGCAGCGCCGCCGGTGGGCGCAGGTGTGGCGGGGGATGTGCCGGTGGTGCACCGGGCCGAAGGACGGCGCGGTGAAGGTGGCGAAGACGACCGGATGCGCGCTGACGGTGGCGGGGATGGTCTTGCCGCCGGTCAGACCGCAGCGGACGACCTGGAAGGCGTCACCGGCGTAGACCCAGGCACAGTCGGGGCACTGGGCGGCACGGCGGTTGCCGCACGCCTTGTACAGCGTCCGGTCGGGCAGCTCGTCGGTGTGCTGCTCGGCCAGGACTCGGCCGGTGCCGGGTTCTAAGGCGGTGAGGGTGCCGATCAGACGGATCGGGCGGGTGCAGCCTCCGGCGGCGCGGGTGTGCTCCAGCCAGCCGAAGTAGTCCGGGGCGGCGGCGCGGCGCAGGGCCTGGGCGTCACGGCCGGCGGTGAGGGTGGACACGGTTTTCTCCTCAAGGGGTGGCAGGGGACGGGCGACGAACTGCCACCGGACGCCGGAGCGGTGTCCGTCGGTGGTGTTCGTGGTGTCTCCTGGCACCGCCGGAGAGGGCGGCTCACGCCGGAGGGCGGGTGCAGGCCATCGGCCTTGGACCGCCGTTGAGCTGGGTTCTTGGATCGTGGGTGATGCCGGGACGGGTGGGGTGCCTGGTGGTCGGCTTCCGGCTGGTTGCCGCAGGCGATCCCCACCCGTCGAGGTGCGCGAATCCGAGGGCCATCGTGGACGGCAGGGAAGGCCGTGCTGGGCCGCTCAGCGGATTTCGGGCCGATGCAACGGCCGGTGCGATCGAGAGCCGGCGGGACGTGACCCGCGTCAGCGGCAGATAGGCCGCTCGGCAACTCCGGAGTCGAGTTCAGCGATCCGGCGGGAAGGCCGCGCTGACGTGCTCGACGAGGGCCAGGGTAGCACCGGGTACCGACACGTCAACCCGCCGTGACCCCACGTCGAAGGCGCTCGAACCGGATTGCCGCCAGTCTGGTCCCACCACATGCTTGACGGTTCGGTCCCAGGACATGCTTGAAGTTCGGCCTAGTTGCCCTGTTCCGCCTTCCTCCGGTTGGGCAACTCCTCAAGGAAGAACGTCACGTCTTCCAGTGCGGAGAAGACCCGACCGTCGAGGTCCGTCCGCTCGGCAAGCTCACGGACGAGCACGACTGACGCGGGCTCCAAATACCCGAAGCGTCGGGCGAGGTGACCCAGGCAAAGCGACGCCGTGGCGACGAGCCAAAGGTCAGCGCAATCCTGCGCGATCCGGTAGCACCATCGCTCGACGAAGAAACGGTCGTCGTCGTAGAGCGCCAGCCCCACCAACACCGAATTCGGCGAAAGCGCTTGGTCCCGGCCCTCAAGAGCAGCAGTGAGCCTTTCCGCGTAACAGGTCGTGGCGGTGTGTGATCACGTGGTGCGGGCGTGGTCAATGTGCAGGAGGACCAGAGCGGCTGCGGTGATCTTTCCGATGCTCCATGGGCAGAGGCTGACGTTGCGCAGCGCTTTGAAGGTGGTCTTGAGCAGGGAGTTTCCACGTTCGGCGATGGCGCGGATGCCGTTGTGGGCGCGGTTGAACTGCTGCTGGACGTCGGTGCAGGCACCGTTCTTGGGCTTCTTGAACGCGACCGTGATCATGGTCGCTTCGCCTTCGTAGCCGAGGTCGCCGAGCACGCGCAGGTCGTCGCCGGTCCAGG
>NZ_JCANTD010000010.1:0-45986 GCF_059570675.1 Salinispora goodfellowii
GCGGGCCTGCTCGACGTGATGGGCCACCGAATCCAACAACTCGACCGAGTGTCCCCGCCCTCTCATCCAGGCTGCGTGCGCGCCCGGTCCACCTCCGATGTCAGCGACCCTGGATTTTGGCGGCAAATAGCGGTCCAGCAACTCGCGCAACCGGGCCGCCTCCAGCCGACCCCGAATGGTCGCCTCCAGGCGACCGCCTTCGTCGTAGCTGTGCACGTAGTGATCGATCAGATTCTGACTATCGCCCATCGCGTCCTCCACATTTGATGAAAAGTTGCCGCTTCCGGACCGCCTTGCCGTCTGGTCTGTCCAACTCGTAGCCCTCCACCCACGCCCACCCGGGGTAGGTCGGCCGATCGAGGACCCGGATCACCCGGACCCAACCAGGTCCTGCACCTCACCGCTGGAAGTTCATCGGCGGCGGTATGCGGGCTGCTCGCCGGACGCGCCCAAGCCCTCTCACTCTCGGGCCGGCACATGGAGGCGATCGCGACCGTACGGCAGCTTTCCGACCGAGCTGAGGACCTACCCGGGTCGGTGATCGATGATGTGGATGGGCTGTGGGGTTGGCCCGAGCATCGACTCCGGCACACAGAGGCGTGGGTGTACGCACACGCCGGCCGACTCAACGAGGCCACCCTCGCCCGCGACCGGGCCCTGCACCTGTATCCGCCGGCGCTAGCCCGGCTCCGCGCTCAGGTACAGCTACACCATGCTGCCGCGCTGATCCGCGGCGGTGATGTCCCCGACGGGCTCAACCTCGCCACCGATGTCCTCGATGACCTTCCAGCCGAGCACCATAACAAGGTCCTCCGGGCGGTGGCAGGACAGGTTGTCGCAGCGGTGCCGGGTACGGAACGGCGTCGACCGGAGATGCGAGAACTGGCCGACCGGGTGACCGCATAGCATCCGGGAATGGTTACCTACGGCCAGTGTGTCGGCAGAACCGCCAAGCGCCACTTCGACGACCTAGCCGGCTTGTACACCGCCGTGTACACCGGCCCCCCATACAACGAAGGCCCCGAACAGGTCGCACGATTCCGGGAAAAGCTCCCCGTAGAGGCCAGCTTCCCTGGGTTCGCTCTGGTTACAGCTCATGCTGAGGGGCCGCTTATAGGGGCAGCCTACGGATGGACTATGCCCGCCGGAACCTGGTGGTCCCGCGCCGACCAAGAACCGCCCTCAGAGCTACGCAAAGTCGACAAGGTTGCGGTCATGGAGTGGATTGTCCATCCTGGTTACCAGAGCCACGGGGTCGGTCGGAGACTGATGCACAGTCTTCTCGCTGATCGAGCCGAACGGTGGGCAACCCTCGCCTCCAACCCGGAGTCAGCTGCACGCCGCATATATGAGCGGGCAGGTTGGCAACAGGTGGGGACATCCAGCCTTCCATGGGGCACCCCCATGGCGCTACTTGTGTTGGACCTACATCGCCAAGCGACGAGCCGGTAGTCGACCGCCACAGTCGACGGTATTCCCGCCCGCCACGTCACGCCGTCACCTGTCCGTGTGGTCGTTCCTGGCGCGTCGCGGCGTACCGAATTCCCGTACGCCCGCGCTTCTGAAGCTGACTGGTTTCGTCTCAGCCTGTCCGTGTCGGACGTTCCATTAGTCGCAAAAGGCGCAAATGCCATTAACTTTCTTTACTCGTCGATTATGGAGCTGCTATTACCGTTAGTCGCCCAGTGGTCGCATTGAGGTGGTAGGGGTTGGCGCCGCACAGGTCCGGCCATCCGTCGCACACATTCCAGGCTCTACGAAGTTAGTGGGGTTGAGGTGTCCTCGGGTTCGTCGGGCGGTGGCGCAGCGGGTGCGGGTAGCGCGGACAGTTCGGCTTGCAGGTCGGCAACGTGCTCGGCGCGGATGTTGGCGGCGCTGAGGGCCAGCCGGTTGCGTAGTTCCCATTCGTGGTTGCTGCCCGACGACCTCCAAGCCGCCCTTGACGCCATCCACGGCACGCACTAAATGAGCCAATTCAGGCGTCACCATCGGAGCCGCGGACGCTATCCGGTGCTGCCGATGGCTGAAAAGGGGGCCAGACTTCACCATCGTTGGCCGGATCCTCCCCCTCCACCGGTAGATAGCAAGCGCTGGCCAGAATTAGAGCGAGACCGTCTCTATTTTTGTTGGTGGTGAGGCTCATAGTGATGCCTGTATCCGAGTCACGCATTGAGACACTACCTCCAGTGTCATCATCGAAGACGTGATCCTCGGTGATCTCGTAGCCCTGCTTCCGCCGCATGTCGCGGATCCGATCCAGGATAGAGAGCTGCTCTTCAGCATCGACCCAGATCGTGGCGAAGCCAGCCAAATCCCAGCTGCCATTATCGGTAATTTCCCCGGAATGACCCAAACAGGGGGCGGCACCGACGCGCCAGTTCTCCAATGAAGCCCCAGCGGCAGTAGCTGCAGCCTGAGCGCGATCCTCAGCTTGAGCAGCCACCTCGGCAACAGGCTTGGTCTGCAACGGTTCATCCTTTCCAAACGGGGAGCCGGGGCCTCCGGAACAGGAAGCGGTGAGAAACAGCAGGGCCGAAAAGACGGCAGTTCGCTGCCATGCTTTCTGGCGAAAGGAGGTCATGGCGCACTCCCGTCCTCGAGAACGGCTGCTGGGTAGTGGCCCAGAATTACCGCTGCCTGAGACCTCAGGCTCTGGCCACCCTTTTCCCAATATCCGCTATGACCGGAGGTGTCGATGTCGAAGATATTGCCACCGAACTCCGCGTTGTGGGGTGCGGGGCCACGGCCGTTTCAACATCATTCGGCGAGGCCGAGAATCGTGAATGGCCTGGTCATGTTGCGGTTGGCCCATCGGGTGGCTTCGGTGATGTCGGTGCGGCCGGCCAGGCGTAGGGCGTTGATCGCGAGGTTGCGTAGTGAGGCCAGGACGCGGGGTCCGGAGCGGGTGCGGACGCGGGAGTGGTCCTCGCGGTAGCAGGTGTCTCTGATGAAGTGCAGGGTTTCGATGGCCCACTGGCCGTGGTTGAACGCGGCGATCTCGGCCGGTCCGGCGGACTCGGCGCGGTGGCTGGTGACTCCCAGCTGCGCCACGGCGGACCGTTCGCCGTTGTTGGCAGTGGCGTAGCGTTCGATCAGCCAGACCTGGCGGACGTGGGGAAACGGCAGGCCGGAGGGGGCGGGTAGGACCCGGATGGTGCGGCGGGTGGTACGGCCGTGCCCGGTTTCGGTGCTCTCGTGACCGGTCGGGGTGTCGGCCCAGGGCAGCGCGTCGAGGGCGTCGAACAGCGCGGCCCGGTTCTCCTTGACCGGTAGCACGAAGTGGCCACCCTGCTGGCGGATGAGGTCGGCGGTGGCCTTGACGGTGTGCAGCGCGTCGGCTGTCACGGTCACGTCACGCAGATCAAGGGTTTCCAGCAGGGCTCGGGCGGCCGCTGGTTCTTGTGTCTTGGCGCCGTCGGTCGGCGTCTGGGCGATGACGACGGCGGCCGGGTCCGGCCCCAGCGAGCCGGCTAGGGCGGACAGCAGATGCGGTTGTTCGCCGTCGGCGTCGACGGCACCGCGTATGGTCTTACCATCCAGACGGACCTGTGTCGGTGTGTCGCTGCTGGTGGGAGTCTGTTCGCCGATGGTGGGGCGCTGGGCGGTGGTCCACTTGGCGATCACCGCGTCTAGGACGTCGCCGTCGGTGTCGGTGCAGACCCGCCACAGCGTCGAGCGTGACGGCCGTCTGGCCGGCCGGGCCTCGACCCGTGTGTACAGGCTGTCGAGGATCTGGGTCGGTACGTCAGCGACCCAGCCGCTGATAGCGGTGTAGCCCTTCAGCCCAGCTACCGTGGCCGCAGCAACCAACGCGAGTACGACCGCGACCGGATGATCACGGCCCTGGTCCGAACGGCCGTCGGACACGGCGAGGAACAACTCGAGCAGACCGTGACACGACGGCGTGGACGACACATCCCCGGTCGGCGGCGGTGTGGACACCAGATCGGTGGCGAAGATGACAGACTGCGACATGACGAAGCTCCGTTGCACCAGTTCCGTGAAGAAGACCTGGATTCAACGGAGTTTCGTCCATATCCGACACGCCTCCCGCCGCCCCGTCACCCACCGCAACTATCGATCTTAAAACGGCCGTGGGAGCCGCCGGGGCGCACACGGGGCAAAAGACAGCGTCGAACCTTGGCAACCAGCCACCAACGACGTGAGCCCAGGAGCGAGCGTAAGCAGCACGTCGACCGGGCCGCCCCAGGTCGCGGGCGAGACGGTCTGAGTTCCGCTTCAACGTCTGACGCCCGGCTGGGTGGCCAACTGGGTTATGACGGGCGTCAGCAACGCCGGACGTCCATGGACTCCGGTGGACCGTTCGGACAGCTCAGCCCTGCTGTTGACGCAGCTCAACGACAGCCGCCGGTTCCTTCGGGACGAAGCAGCGGGCGAGGGCGAAGCCCACGCTGATCATGCGGGTTGGCCATGTCGGAGAATCGGATCGGCCCCGCCTTGGCCACCGCCACGGCTCTCCACACACCGTCACCGTGCTGGCCGCATCAAATCTAATGATCGTAAAAGGAGCTGCGGATGTCGACTGCGGCTCCTTTCACGATCATTAGTGATGCCTTTGTCGTTCCCGGTCGACCAATCGCTTAGCTCGCCGGCACCACTGTGGTGTCGATTTGCGGCGACGATCCGGCTGGGAGTAGCACAAACACCATGATCACGGACGCAGCGAACAGCACGAGGCTGAGCGATAGCATCACGAGGTGGAGGGCTCGATGGTCTTTGGATGCCCTAGCCCCCCGGGCACTTGCAATGGCCGCAACTATCGATACCGGCACTGCGATTATAAAGTTGACCACCAACGTTACCGCAGCTGCGAGAACTAATGCGACATTGAGGAGCTCACGCGAACTCCACCCTGCGTTTCGTTCGACGGGCAAATCCATCGTAACCGGGCCCTCTGCTCTGGCTCACCAGGTGCTGGCAACTTTAGAGGACAGAGCATACCCGATCGGCGCTGACCGTACCAGAAGCTGTACCCTTACCGCGCAGGCAGTGCTCGGGATGGTTCACATCCCAGCCACCAACGCCGAGGATGAAACGGTGCTTCGCCCAGCCGCGTCCCTGGTTGCTAACTACCTTATAGCCTGAGGCCCTGACGCCGTCATAACGCCAACCGGGGGTCTTGGTCTCGCCACTTGCCTCGAGGATGTGCCCGATGGCAGTGACATGGGAGGCGGTCCCATCATGGGCGGCACGCAGTCCGTTGACGAAGCCGTCGAGCGCCTTGGCGCCAGCTTCCGACTTGCCCCCAAAGACCGCAGAAGGTATGTCGGTGTCGAGCGACGGGGTGTCGTAGCCGAGCCACGCCACAACGGCGATGTCAGACTTATCGCGTTCGAGTTCAAACGCGGCCTCCTGCAGGCGGTCGGCTCGGCGGATCAATCCACCAATGTCGTCGAGCTCGGTGCCGACGCCGGGGACGAGGACGGCGGTGTGGGCAGCCGCGTCAGGGTTACCAATGGAGACGGCCGCCTTCCCATCGCCGCCCGGGTCAACCGACAGCAGGTACAGGCGCTTGTGCTGCGGGTTGCTCTCCGCGCCCTCAAGCTTGTTCAGTAGCATCAATGCGGTCGCGTGCTGCGGATTATCCTGCTCGCTGTGGTTGACGTTATCGCCGATGAAGTTACGCAACACCAACTGGTTGGCCCTATCCCGATCTGCGGCGGGCAGTCCGTCGAGAGCGCCGATGCGTTCCGGGTCGCCGGTCAGGTAGATGCGCCGATCATCGTCGGACAGCTCGCGCCACCACGCCTGCCGGGTCACTGTCCGGGGCCGGGATCTCGTTCGCGGAGAGCCCAAGGGCCTCAGCGGCGGCCGAGGCACCGTCACTGGTCTTGTTGTATTCCCACGCATGCTGCCCCGGCAGGTCGCTCGGAAGCCGAGCCAACGCACGGGTGATACGAGCATCGGCCTCGGTGGCCTCCGCGACGAG
Source organism: Salinispora goodfellowii (assembly GCF_059570675.1). Taxonomy (NCBI): domain Bacteria; kingdom Bacillati; phylum Actinomycetota; class Actinomycetes; order Micromonosporales; family Micromonosporaceae; genus Salinispora; species Salinispora goodfellowii. Next base: position 5,951 of record NZ_JCANTD010000010.1, read on the forward strand.
CTTCGCAATTAGGTCACTGTAGATTGACGCGTTTTGCGCATCCCGCTGGTAGACGGGCTCCGCGTCCGGGTCATTCCTGCCCGCCGCCGGTATGGGTGGTGGGGATACCCGGCCGGTGCCGTTGACGACCAGGCCCAGGAAGCGGGCTGCCTCGACGGCCGACAGCAGCCTCCGCTGCAGCTCCTCGAACTCCTCGGCTGCTTGCCGCAACACGCTGGCGGCCGTTCGGATGCGCAAGCTCGCGACCTCGAACTCGTCATCGAGCTGGTCACACCGGTAGAACGCCGCGTGGGCAGCCGGCCCCTCCCAGCCCGACGAGCGCAGCGGACCGGTCAAGTCAGCACCGCTCCGCTGCTCCAGCTTCGCGCAGGCCAGGGAGAGCTCCGTCCAGCGGTGCGCGGCGTAGCGAAGCGGGGTGAGGCGGGCCTGGCGAAGATCGGCGTAGGTGACCACCGAGCGTTCACCGCCCGCGGATGTCGAAGTGAGCGGCGTTGGCCTCGTCGCTGTAGCGGTATTCCCGCGCGCAGTCGCCGAAAGCGGCACCGAGCTGGTCGAGGTAGCCGGTCAGCCTGGTCAGATCGTCCAGCCAGGACTCGTGAGGCTGCTCTAGCGCTGCTCGGGTCCGCCACCGCTGCAATCCGGAGACAGCCATTCCTGTCTCGTCCCCGATATCGGCCGCTTCGCGCCGCAGGTCCTCGCGGAGGTCCACGCAGACGCCGGCCGCCCTATCCAACACGTCCGGTACCACCCGTAGCACCGTCACCAGTCCTCCCCCAAGATTGATGCGTAGCTCATAGTAGTGGCACTGTCGCGAATCGGGTGTCCCGCAGCCGCCGCCAGCACGGACGGCTACCGGAGACTCTTCGGGGATCGGTCGCAACGACGAATGCGCCCGCCCCAGGTCGGGACGGGCGCATTCGGAGGGTAGGTCAGTCGCGTCCTGGAAGCTGGGCGACGAACGCCCGCCACGACGCCGGCCCGAAGGCCAGCGCCGGGCCGGTCGGGTCCTTGGAGTCCCTAACCCCCACCACACCGGGCAGATTGTCGGCAAGGGCTTCAGTTCCGACAAAAATGCGCATATAGGCGTCAAAGTCGCCAGTTTGACATTGTTTACTTCGATGATCTGGTAGGGTCGTAATCACAAATCCCCGGCTGGAATGCTAAGGGTGGACAAGGTCACCGATGGATGCGAGGCTTCGACAGTGTTTGCATTCGCATCGGGGGAGAATGCCCGAAAATGCGGCCGTCGCTGTTCCTGTGGGGGAAATGACTGCCACTAGCCTAAACAGCCTTTTCAACGCCTATGGTGACGCCGGTGGACACTGGACGGGAGCTGATGGGACCGCGTCGGTTGCCCTGCCCGACGGTCGTCTCGTCTGGCTCTTCTCCGACGCCTTCCTCGGCACTGTCAACGCTGATCACACTCGGCCTATGTGCAGCCCGATGGTGAACAACGCCATGGTGGTGCAAGAAGGAGAGCAGCTTACAACAACCCTTCATGGCGGTACTTCGGATGAGCCACGGGCACTCGTGGTACCCGCTGGGGAGAATGGTGAGTTCTTCTGGTCGGCCGACGGAATTGTCGAAGATGGCATGCTCAAAGTCCTGTACAATCGACATCGGCGTAATGGCTCCGGCCCGCTGGACTTCGAGTTGACCGGCAACGCGCTGGCGACCTTCAACCTGCCATCCCTGACTCTCGCCTCCGTGGAGGACCTTTCGCTCGGTTCCGTCGTAGCATGGGGAGCGGCGTTGTTCACCGAAGGTGAACATACCTACATTTACGGCACGTCGTCAGCTCCGGGGCGAATGAAATTCGCTCATGTCGCCCGCGCTCCAATCGGAGCGCTGGGCGGGCCGTGGCAGTTCTGGACCGGTTCGGCGTGGTCCGCCGACCCGAACGCGATTCGGCGTATGCTCAGCGGTGTCGGCACCGCATACTCGATGAATAAGGTAGGCGCGCAGTATGCGCTGGTCACTCACGAAAATAACCTGCTCTTTGATTCACAGATCGCCGTATACACGGCCACATCGCCGACCGGCCCGTTCTCCGGGCCAAGGTACGTATATACGGCGCCAGAGGTGCAGGCAGGATCGAAAAAGGTCATTTATGATGTCCGCCTTCACCCAGAGCTGGCCCGCACCGGAAAACTCTTGCTGTCGTACAACGTAAACAGCATGGAGTTTAGTGACTTGCTGGCGGATGCCCGCATATATCGCCCCCGCTTCGTCGAGGTGGACTGGCCGCTGTCTACGGCCCCGGGAGTGCCGCTTGCACCCTCCGGGCTTACGGTTTCAGCCGCTGATGAAAACGCCGAACTGTCCTGGGTGACGGTCACAGGGGCTAAATCCTACCGGGTCTACCAACGCGACTCGACTGGCGGTCAGACTCATTTCGTCCGGCACTCCACTGCGTTGACTGAAACCTCTCACAACGTTGGTCTTCTTATCCCTGGGCATCTCTATGAGTTCAGGGTTACTGCGGAGAACGACGCGGGTGAGAGTGCATTAAGCCCGATCGTCACTGCCAAGCCACAAAGTACGAAACCGGTGACGGAAGTCATCACGTTTGCCGGATCCGAGGAAGCCATTGCTGGCAGCTATATCGTCAGTCTCCGGACCGGAGCGGTGACCGACGAAAACTTGGAGCAGTTTTCCCGAGAACTGTTGGCCCAGTATGGCGGCAATCTATCTCGCCTCTATCCCGTATCATTACATGGATTCTCGGCAGATATGAGCGAGGCCGAAGCCCGCAACCTGGCATCGCACCCCGACGTCGTCGCGGTCGAGCAAAATGTAGAGGTTACCCTCGACGGAGGCGGTAGCAGTCCAGCCCGCCCTGGCACTTAGATCGGATCGACCCGCGCGAGAGCCTACTCGATGAAAAGTACCGATACCCCAGCACAGGTTCCGGCGTGGGTGCGTACATCGTCGACAGTGGGCTGTGGCCGGGACACCCGTAGTTCAGTGGCCGGGTCGCTGCTGGCCACAACAGCATCGACCTGACCACTGACACGGCTGATTGCAACGGTCATGGGACTCAGGTCGCCGGGGCCCTCGCCGGGACGACCAGTGGTGTGGCCAAGGGCGTGACTGTCAGTCCGGTGAAGGCATTCAACTGCATCGGGCGCGCCAGGAATGACAGCATCATCGGGATCGAGTGGATAACCCGGAACGCCGAGCTTCCGGCTGTGATGAACCTGAGCTTCGGGATTCCTCGCGGAGACAGTGAGGCGAGCCGCCTCGAATGGGCTGTTGAGCGGAGCGTCCAGAGAGGTACTACCGTTCGTGCATGTGTTCGATGAGCACGCTCCTGTCGGCACTCGATGGAGGTCTTCGACAGCGCCATGAACTATCCCTCCCACCCCCCACCGTCGCCCCGCCATGCCGCTGGCCACCCGCGCGGCACACGCCGCCACCGCCGCCTACCAGCGCGCAATGACCAATAAGCGCGAACGCCTGCACCAGGAAATCTACCGGCTCCGACAGGAGAGCCAGTGGCTTCGGGGCGAGGTCCGGGCCTGCTTCGATGTCATTGACACGATGGGCCACGACATGGAGGCGCGGCGCCAGGAATTCGTCGTGGGCGAACTCTCCCGGGCAGGCGCCCGCAGGCGCACGGTGGTCGTCGATCAGCGGCGCCGGTTGGAGGTGCACCTTCGCGAACAGCTCGCCGCCGAGTTGGAGGAGGCGCGGCGTGGGGGCTACGCGAAGGGGTATGTGGCGGGGGTGTTGAACCGACTGTCGCGGGGGAGTGGCGAGCCCGCTGGGCGATCTCCCCTACCTGTCCCCTAAAGATCGTCAGGCCCCGGCGTGAACCGGGGCCTGACCTGCGCCTTTACGCGCTAACCGCGAGCGGAGGATACGAGATTCGAACTCGTGAGGGTGTAAACCCAACACGCTTTCCAAGCGTGCGCCCTAGGCCTCTAGGCGAATCCTCCGCCGAACAGGATACAGGTCCCGCCGAGGGCGCCCACCCCACCACCCCCCGTTGATCGACATCAGGTCGGGTAGGCTGTCTGCACCCCCCGTGCGGCGTGCATCTCGTGAACCTCCCCAGGGCCGGAAGGCAGCAAGGATAAGCGGGCTCTGGCGGGTGCACGGGGGGCCTTTCGGTGCCGCCGTCGGCACCTGCCGCTGAGCTGCCTTGCCAGCAAGGGCTCCTTCTGTTAACGCGGGCGTCAATTCGGTTCCTTCCTTGCCCCAGGGCCAGCGGGGCGGGTGGTCACCCGGGCCGGACCGGCGCAGAATGGCTCGGTCGAGAGGAGGCGGGACGCTGTGGCGCTGGCGCTCTACCGCAAGTACCGGCCACGTACCTTCGCCGAGGTAATCGGGCAGGAGCATGTCACCGAGCCGTTGTCGCAGGCGCTGCGCAGCGGGCGGCTCAATCACGCGTACCTCTTCTCTGGGCCGCGTGGCTGTGGCAAGACCTCCAGCGCCCGAATCCTGGCCCGGTCACTCAACTGCGAGCACGGCCCGACCCCGGAGCCCTGCGGGACCTGTGCCTCCTGCCGGGCGCTGGCCACCGATGGTGCCGGTTCGATCGATGTCATCGAGATCGACGCGGCCAGTCACGGCGGCGTCGACGACGCGCGCGAGCTGCGGGAGAAGGCGTTCTTCGCGCCGGCGCAGAGCCGCTTCAAGATCTACGTCATCGACGAGGCGCACATGGTCTCGTCGGCCGGCTTCAACGCCCTGCTGAAGCTGGTCGAGGAGCCCCCGGAGTACGTCAAGTTCATCTTCGCCACCACCGAGCCGGAGAAGGTCCTCGGCACGATCAAGTCGCGGACCCACCACTACCCGTTCCGGCTGATCCCGCCGAAGGTGCTCCGGCCCTACCTGGAACAGCTCTGCCAGGCCGAGGGGGCCCAGGTCGAGCCGGCGGTCTTCCCCCTCGTGGTGCGGGCCGGCGGCGGCAGCGCCCGGGACAGTCTCTCGGTGCTCGACCAGCTCATCGCCGGGGCCGGTCCGGAGGGCGTCACCTACGCCCGGGCCGCCGCGCTGCTCGGTGTCACCGACTCGGCGCTGATCGACGAGATGTGCGACGCGCTCGCCGCGGGGGACGGTGCGGCGGCGTACGCCACCGTTGACCGGATCGTCGGTGCCGGTCACGACCCGCGTCGGTTCGCCGCCGACCTGCTGGAGCGCCTGCGTGACCTGATCATCCTCCAGCGGGTGCCGGACGCCGCGCCGAAGGGTCTGGTGGACGGCCCGGACGACCAGATCGAGCGGATGACCGCCCAGGCGCAGCGGCTTGGGCCGGGCACCCTGTCCCGGTGCGCCGACATCGTGCACGACGGCCTGGTCGAGATGCGGGGTGCCACCGCGCCCCGGCTGCTGTTGGAGTTGATCTGCGCCCGGCTGCTCCTGCCCGGCGCCGACGACTCGACCGTTGGCCTCCTGCAACGCCTCGAAACTCTGGAGCGTCGGCTCACGCTCGCCGGTGCCGGTGCCGGTGCCGGTGCCAGCGCCAGCGCCAGCGCCAGCGCCGGTGTCCCGTCGGCCGTTGTCCCCGCGCCGACTTCCGCCACGCTGGCTGCCCCAGCCCCGCCGGCTGCTGGCCCGTCCGCCGTGCCGGTTGCCCCTGCCCCGGCAGGTGGTACGCCTTCCGCGTCGGCCGCCGCCCCGTCTCCCGCGTCAGCGGCCGACTCCCCGTCCGGCCCGGCGGCTACCGCGACGTCCGCGAGTACGCCGGGCCCGGCTGGTCCGGCCGCGTCCGACGATGCTCGCCGCACCTCCCCCCGGCCGGCGGTCATGCCCGACCCGGCCACCCCCGAGCCGCCCCGGCCGGGTACGACCGGCCCGGGCCCACTCGACGCGGCCGCGGTACGGCGGCGCTGGTCGGAGGTGGTTGGCCTGGTGGGTCGCAAGAGTAAGAAGGCCGCTGCCTGGGCACGGGAGGCGACGGTCCACGAGGTCGACGGTCAGACCCTCGTGCTGGCCTTCCGTTATCCGTTTCACGCCCAGGCGCTTGCCAACGAGCCGGATCTGCTCATCGAGTCCCTCCACGAGGAGTTGGGCGAGCGCTGGCAGATCAGGTGCGAGGTAGCTGGTGAGCGGGTCGGCGGACCCGCTGCCGGGCCCCGTTCCAGCGGCCCGGCTCGGCCTGCGGCCGCGCCGGCGCGGCCGGAGCCGGCGGCGGCTCCAGCCGCTCCGACCCGTTCGTCGGCTGGCGGTGGAGCGGCTGGCGGCGGGGTGGCTGGCGGTGGAGCGGCTGATGGTGCGGCCCGGCGCTCCGCTGGGTCCGCCGATGAGCAGGAGTGGCCAGAGCCGGCGCGCCCCGGTGGGGCTGCTGCCCCGCCCGAGCCGGCCGGCAGCGGGGCCGAGGAGTGGCCCGCGACAGCCCGTCCGGGTGGGCCGGGGGCGGCCGCCACGGCTCCGTCAGCAGCGGCGTCGGCAGGATCAGCACCGGGAGCGGCACCGTCAGCACCGGGCGCGGCGGGGACGGCCGCGGGTGCTGGCCGGGTCTCCGGCGCGGGTGCGGCGCCTGCCGCTGCGGCTGCATCCCGGCCGTCCACGACGAGCGGTTCCCCGGCGAGTAGTGCGATCGCCGCTGCCCGGGCGGCGGCTGCCGGTGGGGGGCGGGCGCAGCGTTCCGCCGCCCCGTCGCGGCGGATGGCGGAGCCGGACTGGGCCGGCGAGCCGCCGTACGATCCGGACTACGACGGTGCGCCGCGCGGTGGTACGGCTTCCGCGGTGGTGCATGAGGGGTTCGATCCGGGGGACGAGCCGCTGGACGAGGTGATTGATGAGCGGACCGCCCGTCAGTCCAGTGAGGAGCAGGCGGTGCGGCTGCTCCGTGAGGCGTTCGGCGCGGAGCGGATCGACGAGGTCGAGTCCCGTTAGGCCGGCGTGCAGCCGGCGGGGAGCAACACCCGTGAGTAACGCCAGCTAGCAGCACCAGTAAGCAGTATGCAGAGTTAGCAGCAGGTCGAGTGATTAAGGAGCCGTTCGTGCGCCCAGGTGGACAGCCGAACATGCAGCAGATGCTGAAGCAGGCGCAGAAGATGCAGCAGCAGATCGCCCAGGCGCAGGCCGAGTTGGCCGAGGCGGAGCTGACCGGTGCCGCGGGTGGTGGCCTGGTCACCGCGACCGTCGCCGGCACCGGCGAGCTCAAGTCGGTCACGATCGACCCCAAGGCGGTCGATCCGGAGGATGTCGAGACCCTGGAGGATCTGGTGGTCGCGGCGGTGCGGAACGCCGCCGAGGCGGCCCGGGAGCTGACCGACCAGAAGATGGGGCCGGTGGCCGGCGGCATGGGCGGCCTCGGCCTGCCCGGTTTCTGAGTCGACGATGTACGAGGGCGCCATCCAGGACCTGATTGACGAGCTGGGCCGGCTGCCGGGCGTTGGCCCGAAGAGCGCCCAGCGGATCGCCTTTCACGTCCTGTCCGCGGATCCGGCCGACATCAACCGGCTGGCCGGTGCGTTGCGCAAGGTCAAGGAGCTGGTGCGCTTCTGCACCAGTTGCTACAACGTGGCCGAGTCCGAGCAGTGCCGGATCTGTCGCGATCCACGCCGTACCGATGAGGTGCTCTGCGTGGTGGAGGAGCCGAAGGACGTGGTGGCGATCGAGCGGACCGGTGAGTTCCGCGGCCGCTACCACGTCCTCGGTGGCGCGATCAACCCGCTGGAGGGGGTCGGGCCGGACAATCTGCGCGTCCGGGAGTTGCTGACCCGGCTGGGCGGTGGCGCGGTGCGGGAGCTGATCCTGGCCACCGACCCGAACACCGAGGGTGAGGCGACCGCCACCTACCTGGCGCTGATGGTGAAGCCGATGGGCATCGCCGTGACCCGGCTGGCCAGTGGCCTGCCGGTCGGCGGTGACCTGGAGTACGCCGACGAGATCACTCTCGGTCGTGCCTTCGAGGGGCGCCGGACGGTCTGAGCTCCGGCGGGCACCCGGGGCCAACGGCCTGGGCGCCACTGGCATCCCGGGGGCCAACGGCCCGGGCCCCGCTGGCGCCCGGGCCAACGGTCTAGGCCCTGCTGGAGCGGCATCAACGGGGATCGTATTGATCTAACACCTGAGGTCTTTCAGGGCCGGAATGACGTAACAGTTTCGCATCGCGGCTACCGATCATTCGGCAAGATCGTCTTTTTTCCTTCGATCCTTCGGTCTGGGCGGCGAAAAGCCGCGATCCGACATCGACTGTCCACCTGGCAGTTTCCGCGGCGTTGGCCGGACGGCTATGGTTCCCGCCATCGGTGACCCCGGTCACCGCGTTGTCCGTATCCACAAGGACGAGGTGAAGCACCCATGCGTGCATCCAGGCCGAAGGCTGCTGTCGCGGCCGTCGCGGTCGCGGCCCTCGCGGTAGCCGGCTGCGCCGAGAGTGACCGCGAGGATTCCGGCGGTAGTAACAACGACACCCTTGTCTTCGGTGTCGCCTTTGACCCGAAGGTGCTCGACCCGAGCTTCGCCAGCGACGGTGAGTCGGCGCGGGTGGCCCGTCAGGTCTTCGAGACCCTGGTCCGCCCCGAGGAGGGCGGCACCAAGGTGAGCCCGGGCCTGGCTGAGTCCTGGACTCCGGACGAGGCCGGCACCACCTGGACCTTCAAGCTCCGCTCGGGCGTGAAGTTCCACGATGGCACCGACTTCAATGCCGAGGCCGTCTGCGTCAACTTCAATCGCTGGTACAACGCCACGGGCCTCATGCAGAGCCCGGACGTGACCTCCTATTGGCAGGACGTGATGGGCGGCTTCGCCCAGAACGAGGACGAAGGGCTCTCGGAGAGCCTCTTCAAGTCCTGCACCGCCAAGGACGACACCACGGTCGACCTGACCTTCACCCGGGTGTCCAGCAAGGTTCCGGCCGCCCTGATGCTGGCGTCGTTCTCCATCCACAGCCCGACGGCGCTGGAGAAGTACGACGCGAGTAACGTCGGCGGCACCGCCACGGACGTCCAGTACCCCGAGTACGCGACCAAGTACCCGACCGGCACCGGACCCTTCAAGTTCAAGTCCTGGGACATCGCCAACAAGTCGCTCACCATCGAGCGCAACGACGACTACTGGGGCGAGAAGGCCAAGCTGAAGAACATCATCTTCAAGACCATCCCGGATGAGAACGCGCGCAAGCAGGCGCTGAGCTCCGGCGACATCGACGGCTACGACCTGGTCGGGCCGGCTGATGTCGAGCCGTTGAAGAGCGAGGGCTTCAATCTCCTGACCCGGCCGGCATTCAACATCCTCTACCTGGCCATGAACCAGGAGGGGAACCCGAAGCTGGCCGACCTCAAGGTCCGGCAGGCGATCGCCCACGCGATCAACCGGCAGGCCCTGGTCGACTCGAAACTGCCCCCGGGCGCGAAGGTCGCGACGAACTTCTTCCCGGACACGGTCGAGGGTTGGAACGGCGACGTCACCACCTACGACTACGACGTCGACAAGGCCAAGCAGTTGCTGGCCGAGGCCGACGCGGCGGACCTGACGCTGCGGTTCCACTACCCGACCGAGGTCACCCGTCCGTACATGCCGAACCCGAAGGATCTCTTCGAGCTGGTCTCGGCGGACCTCCAGGCGGCTGGCATCACGGTCGAGCCGATCCCGCTGAAGTGGACCCCGGACTACATCAACGCCACCACCTCCGGTAGCGAGCACGACCTGCACTTCCTCGGCTGGACCGGCGACTACGGCGACGCCTACAACTTCATCGGTACCTTCTTCGACCGGCAGAAGGACGAGTGGGGCTTCGACAACCCGGCCCTCTTCGAGCAGTTCCAGGACGCCGACTCCACCGCCGACTCGATGGAACGGGTGGAGAAGTACAAGGGTCTGAACAAGACCATCATGGACTTCCTGCCCGGGGTGCCGGTCTCGCACTCACCGCCGGCGATCGTGTTCGGCAAGGACGTGACCGGTGTCACGGCCAGCCCGCTCACCGACGAGCGGTTCGCCAAGGCTGAGTTCAAGTCCTGATCTAACGCAAGAAACCGGGCGGGCGCTGTGCAGCACAGCGCCCGCCCGCGCCCCTCCGCACCCTTCTGAGGCCTCGTGTTCCGGTTTATCGTCAGACGCCTGCTCCAGCTGATACCAACGCTGTTCGGGCTTTCGCTCCTGCTCTTCATCTGGGTCCGTCGCCTACCGGGCGGCCCCGAGGACGCCATCCTCGGCGAGCGTGGCACCCCCGAGATGCGCGCGGCGATTCGCCGCAGTATGGGTCTCGACGAGCCGATCCTGGTGCAGTACGGCCGCTTCGTGCGGCGGCTCCTCCGCCTGGACCTGGGCACCTCGTCGTCGACCAAGCGCCCGGTGGTCGAAGAGTTCCTGGAGCGCTTCCCCGGCACCGTCGAGTTGACCATCACCGCCCTGGTGATCGCGATCGGCGTCGGCATTCCCCTCGGCTACCTGGCCGCCCGCCGTCGGGGCCGGCTACTCGACCATCTCTCGGTCGGCGGATCGCTGGTCGGGATCTGCATCCCCATCTTCTTCCTGGCCTACGTCCTGAAGGCGATCTTCTCGGAGAACCTGGGTTGGTTCCCGTCCAGCGGCCGGCAGGATCCGACCCTCGACGCGACCCGGATCACGAACTTCTTCGTCCTCGACGGACTGATGACCCGGGAGTGGGATGCCGTCGCGGACGCGCTCTGGCATCTGGTGCTGCCGGGGCTCGCGCTGGCCAGCATCCCGCTGGCGATCATCGTCCGGATCACCCGGGCGAGCGTGTTGGAGGTGCTCAACGAGGACTTCGTCCGGACCGCCGAGGCGAAGGGGCTGACCGAGCGGACCGTGCGGGGACGGCATGTGCTGCGCAACTCGCTGCTGCCGGTGGTCACCTCGATCGGCCTGCTCACCGGGGGGCTGCTCTCCGGTGCCGTGCTGACCGAGACCGTCTTCGCCTTCTCCGGCATCGGGGCCTTCATCTACGAGGCGATCGGCCAGCGTGACTACCCGGTGCTGCTCGGTTTCATCATGATCATTTCGGTGGTGTACGTGTTGGTGAACCTCCTGGTTGACCTCTCCTACAGCCTGATCGACCCGAGGGTGAGGGTTCGATGACAATCACAGGTAAGAAGGAGCGGCTGGACCGGCTCGCCGAGTTGGTGAACCGGGACGACGAGCGGGGGGTCAGCCTCTGGCAGGAGGCGTTCCGGCGACTGCGGCGGAACCCCGCCGCCATCATCGGCGCGGTCATTCTGACGGCCTTCGTCCTGGTGGCGCTGGTCGGCCCGTTCTTCGTCCCCTACGAGCCGAAGGACACCATCGGGATTCGCGAGGGCCTGGTGAAGTCGGGGCAGGGCATCATCCCCGGCGCCTCCGCCGAGCACTGGTTCGGCTACGACCACCAGGGCCGGGACGTCTTCAGCCGGATGATCGTCGGGGCCCGGCAGACGCTGCTGGTCGGCGTGGTCGCCACCCTGATCGGACTGACCGTGGGCGCCCTGATCGGCGGCGTCGCCGGTGCGGCCGCCGGTCTGGGGGGCCGCTGGGGGCGCGCGCTCGACAACGCGCTCATGCGCGTCATCGACATGATGCTGGCGCTGCCCAGCCTCCTGCTCGCCGTCAGTATCGCCGCCCTGCTCGGGGCGAGTCTCCAAACCGTCATGATCGCGGTCGGCATGGTGTCGGTGCCGGTCTTCGCCCGGCTGCTGCGGGTCTCGATGATCGCGCAGGCCAACAGCGACTACGTGCTCGCGGCCACCTCACTCGGGGTCCGGAAGCCGAAGATCGCGCTGACGCACATCGTGCCGAACTCGTTGGCCCCGGTCATCGTGCAGGCCACGCTGACCCTTGCCACCGCGATCATCGAGGCCGCCGCGCTCTCCTTCCTCGGCCTCGGCAACCCGGACACGGCGCAGCCCGAGTGGGGCGTCATGCTCGCCGACGCACAGCCGTACCTCGGCATTCGACCCGCACTGGCGATCTTCCCGGCGGTAGCGATCATCATCACCGCGCTCGGCTTCACCCTGCTCGGTGAGGCGATGCGTGAGGCCCTCGACCCGAAGCTGCGGAAGTAGGTCCCGCCATGTGTGTAGCCCGAACGATGGGCGCGCGAGCCCCGCAGGTGCGAACGGAGGGCCGGTAATGGCACTGCTCGATGTGGATGACCTGAGCGTGACGTTCGCCCGGCGCGGGCAGCGTACGGTGCGCGCGGTGGACGGGGTCTCCTTCTCGGTCGACGCCGGTGAGGTCGTCGGTCTGGTCGGCGAGTCCGGCTGTGGCAAGAGTGTCACCTCGCTGGCGCTCATGGGGCTGCTGCCCCGGCACCCCGGTACCCGGATCGGCGGCAAGGCGGTCTTCGACGGGACCGACCTGCTCGGCCTCGACGACCGCTCCCGGCGGGACATCCGCGGCCGCGACGTCGCGATGATCTTCCAGGATCCGCTCTCCTCGCTGAATCCGGTGATCCCGATCGGGTTGCAGGTGACCGAGGTGCTGGCCCGCCACCGGGGGATGAAGGGCGACGCGGCGCGCAAGGAAGCGGCCGGGTTGCTGGACCGGGTCGGCATCCCGGATCCGACCCGGCGGCTCAAGGAGTATCCGCACCAGCTCTCCGGTGGGATGCGGCAACGGGCGTTGATCGCGATGGCGGTCGCCTGCCGTCCCCGGCTGCTGATCGCCGACGAGCCGACCACCGCGCTGGACGTCACCATCCAGGCACAGATCCTGGAACTGCTCAAGGAGCTGGTCCACGACTCCGGCACCGCGCTTGTCATGATCACCCACGATCTGGGGGTGGTCGCCGGCATGTGTGACAGCATCAACGTGCTGTACGCGGGTCGGGTGGTCGAGACCGCCCGTCGACGTCCCCTCTTCCGGGAACCACGGCACCCGTACACCGCGGGTCTGCTCGGTTCGGTACCCCGCCTGGACAGTGGGCGCGGCGAGCCACTGAACCCGATTCCCGGCTCGGTACGGGACGTGCTGTCCTGGTCGGAGGGCTGTGCGTTCGCTCCGCGCTGCTCCCGGCAGGTGGACGCCTGCCTCGACGAGACGCCGCCGCTGGTGCGTACCCACGACGGCCGTAGCTACCGCTGTGTCGACCCGGTGCCGCTGCCCGGCGCCGTCCCGGCCCAGGCCGGTCCGGCCGACCAGCCCGAGGCGTCGAGCCCGGAGCCCAACGAGGAGAAGACCCGTGACTGACAACGACATCCTCGTCGAGGTCCGTGACCTGAAGGTGCACTTTCCGATCAAGCGGGGGGTGCTCTTCGATCGCACGATCGGCCACGTGAAGGCGGTCGACGGGGTCGACCTGCGGATTCCTCGTGGCAAGACCTACGGCCTGGTGGGCGAGTCCGGGTGCGGGAAGTCGACGCTCGGCCGGGCACTGCTCCAGCTGACCCCGCCCACCGGTGGCGAGGTCAGCTTCGACGATGTCGAGCTGACCACGCTGCCGCCGGCCCGGCTGCGCGCCATGCGCCGTCGGATGCAGATGATTTTCCAGGACCCCATGTCCAGCCTGGATCCGCGGCAGAACGTCGAGTCGATCCTCACCGAGGGTTTGCAGACCCACGGCATCGGCGGCAACCGAGACGAACGACGCGCGATCATCGGGGAGGCGCTCGACAAGGTGGGGCTGCCCCGGTGGGCGCTGTCCCGTTACCCGCACGAGTTCTCCGGTGGGCAGCGGCAGCGGATCGGGATCGCCCGGGCGGTGGTCCTCGGCCCGGAACTGATCGTCGCCGACGAACCGGTGTCCGCCCTGGACGTGTCGATCCAGGCGCAGGTGGTCAACCTCCTCGACGAACTGCAGGAGAGCCTCGGCCTCACCTACCTGGTGATCGCGCACGACCTGGCCGTTGTCCGACACATCTCCGACATCGTCGGCGTCATGTACCTCGGCGCCCTGGTGGAGGAGGCGCCGAGCGACCGGCTCTACACCGAGCCGCTGCACCCGTACACCCGGGCGCTCATGTCGGCGGTGCCGGTGCCGGACCCGGATGTGGAGGACCGCCGGGAGCGGATCCTGCTCGCCGGTGACCTGCCGTCGCCGGCCAACCCGCCCGCCGGCTGCCGGTTCCACACCCGCTGCCCGTGGGCCCAGCCAACGCGCTGCGCCGACGAACGGCCGGTGCTGCGCGACATCGGCGGCAGCCGGGTGGCCTGCCACTGGGCCGAGCGGATCGCCAGCGGGGAACTCCGTCCGAGTCACGGCGGGGCGGGAGTCACCGGGGTGCCCGACGGCGGTGCGGCCCCGGCCTAGCCGTCGGGGCGGTGGAGCAGGGCGACGGCGATCGCGTGTACCGCATCGAGGCTGGCCGGGTCGGGCAGCGTCGCCCGTCCGCCGGTCACGACGTACCACTCGTCGGCCTCGCGGTACTGCACCCGCAGGGTGACCTGGCCGTCGAGGTGTTCGGTGCGGAGCGTCAGCTCGCCGGTGATCACGCCGACCTCGTCGGTCATCACCCCACCCGGCCCGGGGACGATGTCCGCACTGCAGACTCGGGACCCGCCGTCGGCCCGCATCCCGGAGCCGGGAGTGCCGCCCGCCGGGGCGCCGGTGGTGTCCGCGCTCATCCCGGCGCCGGGTACCGCGGCACCGGCCGCGCCGTCGGCCGTCATCCCGGCGCTGCCCGGGGCGGGACCACCAGCGGTGGCCGTCGCGTCGTTGTCGGCTCCCGCCGGCCGGTGCGGTGTCGGTTCCGTCCCGGTGCTGGTCATGATTGGTTCCCCCCGGTGCAACCCGCCAACATGTCGGCCAGCGCGGTCTTCTCGTCGGTGTGCACCGACAACTGCCAGTGATGCTTCACCGTGACCCAGCTTTCGGCGTAGCGGCACCAGTACGACCGGTTCGCCGGTCGCCACTGGGATGGATCCTGATCACCCTTCGACCGGTTGGCGGTGCGGGAAACCGCGAAGAGGTGCGGCGACCGGGTGTCGTTGGCGAAGTCACCCCGCTTCGCGTCGGTCCACCGGTCGGCCCCGGATCGCCAGGCGTTCGCCAGCGGCACCATGTGGTCAACGTCGACCTCGGAGGGGTCGGTGAGGACCTGGCCGTCGTAGACGCTCTCCCAGCGCCCACCGACCACGTTGCAGCCGGAGAGTTTGATGCTCTCCCCGTCGCGCACGAGCACGGTGTCCCGGACATCGCAGTTCTTGCCGGTGCCCCGCCAGTGGGGGAAGCGGTCGCGGCTGTAGCCTTTCATCGATCCGGCGCTGGCCACCGTCAGCTCGGCCAGCTTCGCCACGACATTCCCGCCGTCGCTGGTGGGCGACGGGTCGGGCGTGCTGGCCGGGACGCAGCCGGCCAGGCCGAGCGCCAGCACTGTCGCGAGCAGCGGTCCGGATCTGGTACGCAGAGATGACACCTCTTTAGCTTGGCGGTTTCCGGCGGCTCCGCCCAGTACCGCGGCGGGGGGTTTCGGCGTTTCGTAGCCGCTTCGAGATCGTGTCGGGGCAACCTTGGGGCCATGACGCCACCCTCCCTTCGCCTGGGTACCCCTGCGGGGGCCGGCACGCTACTCGCCGCGGTGCTCGCCTCCGGCATGGTCTTCCTCGATGGGACCGTGGTCAACGTCGCCCTTCCCCGCCTTGGTGAAGACCTCGACGCCACCGTTTCAGATCTGCAGTGGACGGTAAATGGCTACCTGCTGATGCTCGCTGCGTTCGTACTGCTCGGTGGCGCGCTCGGTGACCGGTTCGGCCGGCGGCGGGTCTTCCTGCTCGGGGTGGTGTGGTTCACCGTGGCGTCGGTGCTGTGTGGGCTGGCCCAGGACACCGGGCAGCTCATCGCGGCCCGGCTCCTGCAGGGCGCCGGAGCGGCCCTGCTCACCCCCGGTTCCCTGTCGGTCCTGCAGGCCAGTTTCCACCCCGACGACCGGGGGCGGGCGATCGGTGCCTGGGCCGGCTTCTCCGGCGTCTCCACCGCGCTCGGCCCCTTCATCGGCGGCTGGTTGATCGACCAGTTCTCCTGGCGATGGATCTTCTTCCTGAACGTGCCGCTGGCCGTGCTGGTGCTGCTGGCGGCCCTGCGCTGGGTGCCGGAGAGCCGGGACGAGAGCGTCTCGCGTACCAGGACCGCGGGGTCGGGCCGGCGGCGGTTCGACGTGCTCGGCACGGTGCTGGGGGCGGTCGCCCTGGCCGGGATCACGTTCGCGCTGATCGACGCACCGGCTCGGGGTGCGACGTCGGTTGCGGTGTTGCTCGCCGTCGCGGCCGGGGTCCTCGCCTCGGTGGCCTTCGTGCTGGTCGAGCGACGCCGGGGGGAGACCGCAATGCTGCCGACCGGGCTGTTCACCAGCCGGATCTTCTCCGTGCTGAACGTCTTTACCGTGGTGATCTACGCGGCACTCAGTGGGTTCACCTTCTTCGTTGCCGTCTTTCTCCAGAACGTGGCCGGCTGGTCGGCGCTGGCCACCGGCGTCGCGCTGTTGCCGGTGACCGTGCTGCTGCTGGTCGGTTCCCCGGTCGCCGGTGATCTGGCGAATCGGGTCGGGCCCCGACTGCCGTTGACCGTGGGGCCGGTGGTGTCCGCGATCGGGCTTGTTCTGCTCCGCGAGGTCGGGGCGGAGGCGTCCTACTGGCGGGACGTGCTGCCCGGGGTGTTTCTCTTCGGGCTCGGGCTGGCCGTGGTGGTGGCGCCGTTGACGGCCTCGGTGCTGGCCGCCGTCGCGGATCGCTTCGCCGGAGTGGCGAGTGGCTTCAACAATGCGGCCTCACGCGCCGGGGGGCTGCTCGCGGTGGCCGCCCTGCCGCTGCTGGTCGGCCTCTCCGGCACCGACTACGAACGGCCGGACGCGTTGACCGCCGCCTACCGGGGCGCGTTGGCCTGGTGCGCCGGGCTGCTGCTGATCGGGGCGGCGCTGGCGGTGGTCTTCGTCCGCCGTCCGCGCCGGGCGCCGCCACCGTCGCAGCCCTGCCAGTCCCTGCCGGCCGCCACCGGGCCGGAAAAGGGTACGGGGACGGCTTCCTGACGACGCCGGGGCCCGGGTTGACCTCGGGTGGGGAGGCCAACCCGGGACGGGCCCCGGGTGCCTCAGTGGGCGCGGTTGACGGCGCTGGTCACCGCCCTGATGGTGGCGGTGACGATGTTGGCGTCCACCCCGACGCCCCAGACCGTGCGGCCATCCACCGCGCACTCCACGTAAGCGGCCGCTTGGGCGTCGCCGCCGGCGGAGAGGGCGTGTTCGTGGTAGTCGAGGACGCGTACGTTGACGTCGAGGGACTGCAGCGCGTTGACGTACGCGTCCACCGGGCCGTTGCCGATGGCGGTGACGGCGCGTTGCCCGCCGCCGTGCCCGATCAGCGCCTCGAACTCGACCTTGCCGTCCACCGTGCCGAGCGTGTAGTTGGTCAGGGTGACCGTGGGGTCCGCCTGGTGGTCGAGCAGGTACTGCCCGGCGAAGATCTCCCACATGGTCTGCGGGTCGACCTCGCCGCCGTTGTCGTCGGTGACCTGCTGGACCACGCCGGAGAACTCGATCTGGAGCCGGCGGGGCAGGTCGAGCTGGTGCTCGGTCTTCATGATGTAGGCGACGCCGCCCTTGCCGGACTGCGAGTTGACGCGGATGACAGCCTCGTAGGTGCGACCCAGGTCTTTCGGGTCGATCGGCAGGTACGGCACCGCCCACGGGTGCTGCTCGACCGGGATTCCGGCGGTGCTGGCGGAGGCCGCGAGGGCGTCGAACCCCTTGTTGATCGCGTCCTGGTGGGAGCCGGAGAAGGCGGTGTAGACCAGGTCGCCGGCGTACGGGTGGCGCTCGTGCACGGGTAGCTGGTTGCAGTACTCGACGGCGCGTTTGATCTCGTCGATGTTCGAGAAGTCGATCATCGGGTCGATGCCCTGGGAGAAGAGGTTCAGGC
Source organism: Salinispora goodfellowii (assembly GCF_059570675.1). NCBI lineage: Bacteria > Bacillati > Actinomycetota > Actinomycetes > Micromonosporales > Micromonosporaceae > Salinispora > Salinispora goodfellowii. Next base: position 23,696 of record NZ_JCANTD010000010.1, read on the forward strand.
CCAGGGTGACCAGGTCCACGTTGCCGGTGCGTTCCCCGTTGCCGAAGAGGCAGCCTTCGATCCGGTCCGCACCGGCCAGCAGGCCCAGCTCGGCGGCGGCCACTCCGGTGCCGCGGTCGTTGTGCGGGTGCAGGCTGAGCACCAGACTGTTCCGTCGGGGCAGGTGCCGGTGCATCCACTCGATCGAGTCGGCGTAGACGTTCGGCATCGCCATCTCGACGGTGGCCGGCAGGTTGATGATCAGCCGGTGGTCGGGGGTCGGGTCGAGGACCTCGATCACCTTCGCGCAGACCTCCACGGCGTAGTCCAGCTCCGTGCCGGTGTACGACTCGGGGGAGTACTCGTAGTGGATGTCGGTGTCCGGGGTGTGGATCTCCGCGGATTTCTGGCAGAGCCGGGCGCCGGTGGTGGCGATGTCGGTGATGCCGTCCCGGTCCAGCCCGAAGACGACCTGGCGTTGCAGCGTTGAGGTCGAGTTGTAGAAGTGCACGATTGCCCGCTTCGCGCCCCGCAGCGCCGCGAAGGTGCGGTCGATCAGATGTTCCCGGCACTGGGTCAGCACCTGGATGGTGACATCGTCGGGGATCAGGTCCTGCTCGATGAGCTGCCGGACGAAGTCGTAGTCGGACTGGCTCGCCGAGGGGAAGCCGACCTCGATCTCCTTGTATCCGAGCTGCACCAGGAGCTGGAACATCCGGCGCTTGCGCTCGGGGGACATCGGGTCGATCAGGGCCTGGTTGCCGTCTCGCAGGTCGACCGCGCACCAGCGCGGCGCGGCCTCGACCTGCCGGGTGGGCCAGCTGCGGTCGGGGAGGTCGGTGCGGAACTGCTGCTGGTAGGGCTGGTAGCGGTGGTGCGGCATCCGGCTGGGGCGTTGCCGGGCGATGGGGTCGGTCTCAGCGTCGGGGGTGACAGCAGGGTGGGCCATGCGGAGTGCCTCCGTGGTCATGTGACGTCAGCGGTCGAGGTCGGCGAGGCGCCGAGGAACGGGTCGGAGTGGACGGCACGATTCGACCCCGCGGCGAGGTGCCGGCCGTCAGGCCTCGCCGCGGCGACCAAGGAGAAGTAACGGCTGCCACATGACCACGTCACCCTACGTGGCGGGGGTGGATCTGGGAAGGATCGCCCGGACTGTGAGATGGGAGTCGCAGCCGGGGTGACCAGCGGTAGGTCGGTGGGAAGGCCGAACTGGCTGGTAGCGCCGGCGCGGTTGGCAGTGGGCAAATTTGGGAAAAGGCATCCGTAACGGTCCGCTGTCCGGAGCGTCCCGGCGCTGGGAGCCGGATGCTGGGATCACCCGACGCGACCGAGCGGTCCGCCGGATACCCTGAGGGCGTCTTGACATGACGCCGCCGGCTCCGTCGGCGGCGTCGGCACGCTCAGGGTCACGTGGGAGGGGAGCGCCGTCGTGGCACTCGTGGTGCAGAAGTACGGCGGATCCTCCGTCGACAACGCCGAGCGGATCAAGCGGGTGGCCGAGCGGATCGTCGCCGCCCGGAAGGCCGGCGACGACGTGGTGGTGGTGGTCTCCGCCATGGGCGACACCACCGACGAGTTGACCGATCTCGCCAACCAGGTCAGCCCGCTGCCGCCCGGTCGGGAGCTGGACATGCTGCTCACCTCCGGGGAGCGCATCTCGATGGCGCTGCTCGCGATGGCGATCCACAACCTGGGGTACGAGGCGCGGTCGTTCACCGGCTCGCAGGCCGGGGTCATCACCACCTCGGTGCACGGCCGGGCGCGGATCATCGACGTCACGCCGGGGCGGCTCAAGGGTGCCCTCGACGAGGGCGCGGTGGTCATCGTCGCCGGCTTCCAGGGCGTGTCGCAGGACACCAAGGATGTCACCACCCTGGGGCGGGGTGGTTCGGACACCACCGCCGTGGCCCTCGCCGTCGCGCTCAACGCCGATGTGTGCGAGATCTACAGCGACGTTGACGGCGTCTTCAGCGCCGATCCACGGATCGTGCCGGACGCCCGGCACATCCGACAGATCACCTATGAGGAGATGCTGGAACTGGCCGCCTGCGGCGCCAAGATTCTGGCGCTGCGCGCCGTGGAGTACGCCCGTCGGGCGGGGTTGCCGGTCCACGTCCGTTCGTCATACTCGACCAGCACCGGCACGATGGTCACCGGATCGATGGAGGACCTTCCCGTGGAACAGGCGTTGATCACCGGAGTCGCCCACGACCGCAGCGAAGCCAAGATCACGATCGTTGGAGTGCCCGACGAGCCGGGAGCGGCCGCGTGGATCTTCGACACCGTCGCCGGTGCGGAGATCAACCTAGACATGATCGTGCAGAACGTCTCCACCGAGGGCACCGGCCGGACGGACATCTCGTTCACCCTGCCCAAGACCGACGGCCCCACCGCCATGGCCGCGCTCAGCAAGGTTCAGGACAGCGTCAAGTTCAAGGGGCTGCTCTACGACGACCACGTTGGCAAGGTCTCGCTGATCGGTGCCGGGATGCGTTCCCACCCGGGCGTGGCGGCCGGCTTCTTCGCCGCTCTCGGCCAGGCCGGCGTGAACATCGAGATGATCTCCACGTCGGAGATCCGGGTCTCCGTGGTGTGCCGGGACACCGACCTGGACAACGCCGTACGCGCCATCCATGACGCCTTCGAGCTCGGTGGTGACACCGAGGCGGTCGTGTACGCGGGGACGGGGCGGTAGCCCGTGGCGTCGCAGCCCACCCTGGCTGTGGTCGGGGCGACGGGCGCGGTCGGCACCATCCTGTGTGAGCTGCTCACCGGCCGGCGGAACGTCTGGGGCGAGATCCGACTCGTCGCCTCCCCCCGGTCGGTCGGGCAGCGGGTGGGTTGCCGGGGCGAGGAGCTGACCGTCCAGGCGCTCACCCCGGAGGTCTTCGACGGCGTTGACGTGGCGATCTTCGACGTTCCGGACGCGGTCTCGGCCCAGTGGGTGCCGACCGCGGTCGACCGGGGCGCCATCGTGGTGGACAACACCGCCGTGTTCCGTACCGAAAGCGATGTTCCGTTGGTCGTCCCCGAGATCAACCCGGAGCAGGTCCGGAACCGGCCGAGGGGCATCGTCGCCAACGCGACCTGCACGACCCTCGCCATGATCGTCGCGGTGGCGCCACTGCACCGCGAGTACGGCCTGCGGGAACTGGTGCTCTCGTCCTACCAGGCGGTCTCCGATGTCGGGCAGGCCGGGGTGGACACCCTGCACCGCCAGCTCATCAAGATCGTCGGAGACCGGGGGCTCGGCTCCCGCCCCGGGGATGTCCGGCAGGCGGTCGGGGACGACCTCGGACCCTTCCCCGCACCCCTCGCGCTGAACGTGGTGCCCTGGGCCGGGGTGCCCGCCGACGGTGGCTGGTCCTCCGAAGAGGTGACCCTGCGTAATGACTCGCGCAAGATCCTCGACCTGCCCGACCTGAAGGTCACCGCCACCTGCGTCCGGGTGCCCGTGGTCACCGGGCACTCGGTGGCGGTGCACGCCGTCTTCGGCACCGAGGTGGACGCCGAGGGAGCCGGTGAGGTGCTGCGCAACGCACCCGGCGTGATCCTGGTTGACGAACCGGCGGCCGGCGAGTTCCCGATGCCGATCGACGCCGTCGGCACCGACCCGTCCTGGGTCGGCCGCCTCCGCCGGGCCCTGGACGACCCCCGCGCCCTCGACTTCTTCGTGACCGGGGACAACCTCCGCAAGGGCGCCGCCCTGAACGCGGCGCAGATCGCCGAACTCCTGGCCGGCGAACTGACGCAGCGCTGACGTTTCAGGCTGCGGCTAGGCGTACGCCGTCGCGGCCCTCCCGTTTCACCCGGTAGAGCGCCTGGTCGGCGCGGTGGAGGGCGTGGCCGGCGGGCTCATCCGGGTACGGGAGGGCGATGCCCACGCTGATGGTGCGGCCGATCCCGCGCGCCGCCGCGGTGAGGCGCTCGGCGACCCGGACCGCCTCCTCGGGGCGGTTCACCTCGATCACCGCCGCGAATTCGTCGCCACCGGTTCGGTACAACTCGTCACCCTGGCGCAACGCGCCCTCCAACGCCCGTGCCAGCTCCACCAGCAGCCGGTCACCGGCCTGGTGGCCGTACGTGTCGTTGACGGTCTTGAAGCCGTCCACGTCGATCGCGAGCAGGGCGGTACGCCCGGGGGTGGCCGCCGCGATCCGCTCCCCGAACGGCCCGGTGTGCCGCAACCCGGTCAGCGGGTCGGAGCTGGCCCGCTCGCGGAGCCGAGCCACGGTCCGGAGCCGGTCCAGGGCGCTTCCGGTCTGGCCGGCGAGCAACTCCAGCAGGTTGACGGTGGTCGGGTCGGTGCGGAGCCGCCGCGCGTCGGCGACCAGCAGGAGCCCGGCGTCGTCGGCTGCGCCGACCGGCACCGCCACCAGTGTGCGGACCCCGGCCCGGGTCAGCGGAGCGTGGTCGTCGGTCGCCGGCGGTTCGGCCTCACCGAGGGTGTAACCGGCGCCGTAGCGGTGCGCCAGGTGGATGATCCGCTCCAGCGCCGCCGGGCCGGCCGTGGCGAGCGCAGAGCGGACCCGGGCCTCCAACTCGTCGGGGCGGGTGGTCGGCGCGCACAGCCGGGGACCCGACGGCCCGGCGAGCACCAGAACGGCGGTGGAGAGCGTCGACACATCCCGCGCCGCCATGCACGCCGCGTGTCGCAGTTCCCGCTCGGTGTCGGCGGCGGCCAGCGCGGCGGCGTGCCGCAACAGCTTCTCGCTCCGGGTCTCCGCCGGCGGTCCGCCGAGTGCCACGATCCGCGCGCCGAGCTGTTCCGCGAGGCGTTCGGCGGTGTCCCGCCACGCCGTCAGGTCCGCCGGTTGGCTCCAGAGCAGGTCGAGGACGCCGACAGGTCGGCCCGCCGGCCCCGGCACCGGTACGCAGACCTCACCGGTGGCGTCGGGGCGGACCGGGAGGCGATCCGGGTCCGCCCCGAGGTCGGTGATGACCGCGGGGCGACCGGTGGTGTGCACCCGACCGGCGACGCCGGTAGCCGGCCCGACGGTGGAGAAGACCTGCCACGACCCGGTGGCAGCAACGCAGCGGAGCCGGTCGTGGACCTCCAGCAGCACCGAGACGGCGGCCGGGGTGGACTGGGCCAGGGCGGCGACGGTCCACTGGCACGCCTGGGTGACGGTCGACGCCATCGGCAGGCGGGCCGTGCCGGCACAGATGATTTGATCGTGATCCACTCGCGTGTTGTCCCGGGTCGGAGGTGACCGGCCGCTGCCGGTGCCGGGTACCAGGGTAGCCAGCCGGTCGCTGGCACCCCGGTCTGCGCGGTACGGCGTACCAGCGGGCCACCCACTGTTGTCGAAGCTGTGGTGTGCCGCCCGGTCGACTGGTGGCGGGAGCGATGAGAGGCTGTTGTCGGTGCTGGTGGCGGTACCCGTCGTCGCCGGTGCCCGAATCCTGCCGATGGCGCGAAATGGTGGGCGTGCCCAGCCCGGATGTTTCCGCGCCGTTCCCACGAGGAGTTCCATGTCCATCCCCGGGATGCGTCGGGCCGCGATCGGCCTGACCGCGTTCGCTGTGGCCGCCTTCGGCGCGGTCGCGACCACCCCCGAAGCGGCGGACGCCGGTCCGAAGCCGGTCGACGTCACGCTGCTCGCGCTGAACGACTTCCACGGCCATCTGGAGCCGCCCGGTGGTTCCAGCGGCACGATCGAGGACCAGCCGGCCGGCGGGGTCGAGTACCTGGCGACCCACCTGGCCGAGTTGCGTAAGGCCAGCAAGAAGAAGAACACCATCACGGTCGCCGCCGGGGACCTGATCGGCGCCTCGCCGCTGCTGTCGGCGGCCTTCCACGACGAGCCGACCATCGAGGCGTTGTCGCAGGCCGGGCTCGACTACGCGAGCGTCGGTAACCACGAGTTCGACGAGGGCTCCGACGAACTGCTGCGGATTCAGCACGGCGGCTGCCACCCGGTCGACGGCTGTGCCGACGGCACCCCGTACCGGGGCGCTGACTTCCAGTACCTCGCCGCGAACTCCTTCGTGACCGAGACCGGCGAGCCGCTACTGCCCCCGTACGCGATCCACCGGGTGCAGGGCGTCAAGATCGGCTTCATCGGAATGACCCTCGAGGGCACGCCGGACATCGTGAGCCCGGACGGCGTCGCCGGCCTGACCTTCGCCGACGAGGCGCAGACCGCCAACCGGTACGCGCGGGAACTGCGCCGCAAGGGCGTGGAGACCATCGTGGTGCTGCTGCACGAGGGCGGTAACCAGGCCGGCGCCGGTGGCATCAACGACTGCGTCGACTTCACCGGCCCGGTGGTCGACATCGTCAACCGGATGGACCGGTCCATCGACGTCGTCGTCAGCGGGCACACCCACCAGGCGTACAACTGCGAGGTCAACAACAAGCTGGTGACCAGCGCCAGCTCGTACGGCCGGCTGATCACCGACATCGACCTGAAGATCGATCGGCGGACCGGGGACGTGCTGCGGGCCACCGCCGAGAACCTGGTGGTCACCCGGGACGTCGCCGAGGACCCGGCCCAGACCGCGCTGATCGACCACTACCAGGCCGTCCTCGGCCCGGTCGCCGGTCGGGAGGTCGGCGAGACCACCGAGGCGATCACCCGGACGCAGGAGACCCTCTTCGACACCGTTCGCGGAGAGTCCCCGCTCGGGAACCTGATCGCCGACGCCCAGCTCCGGGCCACCGCGGGGGACCAGGACGCGGTCGCCGCGTTCATGAACCCGGGCGGTGTCCGGGCCGACCTCGACGCCGGCCCGGTCACCTACGGGGAGGCGTTCACCACCCAGCCGTTCACCAACAACCTGGTGACCCTCGACCTCACCGGCGAGCAGCTCTACTGCCTGCTGGAGCAGCAGTTCGTCACCGAGCGGGTGCTCTACCCGTCGGCCACGGTCCGGTACGTCGTCGATCCGGCCGGCAGCACCGCCCCGACGGATGACCCCTGCGCCGGCACCCGCGTGGTCCGCGGCAGCCTGACCTTCGCCGACGTACCGGTGGAGACCGACGGCACCTACCGGGTCACGGTGAACAGCTTCCTGGCTGGCGGGGGGGACGGCTTCTCCGTACTCACCGACGGCGCCAACCCGGCCACCGGCCAGATCGACCTGGACGCGCTGGTCGCGTACCTGACCGAGACCTCGCCGATCTCCGCCCCGGCACTGGACCGGATCCGTACCACCGGGGAGCTTGGCCGCTGACGTCACCGCTTCCAGCACCGACGGGCCCCGGGAACACCCGGGGCCCGTCCTCGTCCTAGCCCGGTGTTCCCCACCGATCAGGGCGGGGTGGTGGCGAGTCGGTGGTTGAGGGCGGTGTGCCGGCGGCCGGCGCCGACGGTGCGGACCGCGGCGGCGAGGGCCCGGCGGGAGCCGACCAGGACGACGAGCTGTTTGGCGCGGGTGACCGCGGTGTAGAGCAGGTTGCGTTGCAGCATCATCCAGGCGCTGGTGGTCAGCGGGATGACGACCGCCGGGTACTCGGAGCCCTGCGACCGGTGGATGGTCATGGCGTAGGCATGGGCCAGCTCGTCCAGCTCGTCGAAGTCGTAGTCGATGCTCTCGTCCTCGTCGGTGCGGACGGTCAGCGTCTGCTCCTCGGTCGAGAGCTGGGTGACGATGCCGAGGGTGCCATTGAAGACACCCGCCTGCCCCTTGTCGTAGTTGTTGCGAATTTGGGTGACTTTATCGCCGATGCGGAACACCCGTCCACCGGCGCGCCGCTCCGGCTGCCCCTCCCGATGCGGGGTGAGCCGTTGCTGGAGCAGGGTGTTCAACGCGCCCGAGCCGGCGGGGCCCCGGTGCATGGGGGTGAGGACCTGGATGTCGCGGCGGGGGTCCAGGCGGAACTTGGCGGGGATGCGGGAGCAGGCGACATCGACGGTCAGTTCGGCCGTGGCCTCCGTGTCGTCGCAGGCGAAGAGGAAGAAGTCCGGCAGGCCCTGGAGCAGGGGCGGGCGGCCGGCGTTGATCCGGTGCGCGTTGGTGACAACGCCGGACTGGGCGGCCTGGCGGAAAATCTGGGTCAACCGCACCCGCGGGATGGCCGGAGCGGCGAGCAGATCGCGCAACACCTCGCCGGCGCCGACGGAGGGAAGCTGGTCGACATCGCCGACCAGCAGCAGGTGCGCGCCGGGCGGAACAGCCTTGACGAGCTTGTTGGCCAGGATCAGGTCGAGCATGGAGGCCTCGTCCACGACCAGCAGGTCAACGTCGAGGGGGTTGTCCCGGTCGTAGGAGGCGTCCCCACCCGGGCGTAGCTGCAACAGGCGGTGCACCGTGGCGGCGGGGTGCCCGGTCAGCTCGGCGAGGCGCTTGGCGGCCCGCCCGGTCGGGGCCACCAGGGTGACCTTGGCTTTCTTGGCGGCGGCCAGCTCGACGATCGACCGGACGGTGAAGCTCTTGCCGCACCCCGGCCCGCCGGTCAGCACCGCGACCTTCGAGGTCAGCGCGAGCCGGACCGCCTGCTCCTGCTCCGCGGCGAGGTCGTTGCCGGTACGCGCCTTCAACCAGGTCAGAGCCTTGTCCCAGTTGACGCCCACGAAGTGCGGCAACCGATCGTTCCCATCGCCGAGCAGGCGGAGCAGGCTGGTGGCGAGAGACCGCTCCGCCCGGTGGAACGGCACCAGATACACCGCCCGCACCGGCTCCGCTGGGCCGGGTGTCGCCGATGCTGGCCGATCGGCGCCGCCGCCCGGTAGTGACTCCCGGACCACGCCCTCCTCGGCGACCAGGTCGTCCAGGCAGCGGGTGACGAGGTCGGCCGGCACGTCGAGGATCTTCGTCGCGTCCGCGACCAGCTCCGCTTCGGGCAGGTAGCAGTGGCCGTTGTCGGTGGCCTCGGAGAGCGTGTACTGCAGGCCGGCCATGACCCGCTGCGGGCTGTCGTGCGGGATACCGACCGACTGGGCGATGGTGTCGGCGGTCTTGAAGCCGATGCCCCACACATCGGCCGCCAGCCGGTACGGCTCCTTCATGACCACGTCGGTGGCGGCGTCGCCGTACTGCTTGTAGATCCGTACCGCGAGGGAGGTCGAGACGCCGACGCCCTGGAGGAAGACCATGACCTCTTTGATCGCCTTCTGTTCCTCCCACGCCGCGGTGATCTTCGCGGTGCGCTTCGGGCCCAGCCCCGGCACCTCCACCAGCCGGGCCGGCTCCTCCTCGATGATCCGCAGTGTCTCCAGGCCGAAGTGGGCGACGATCCGTTCGGCGAACACCGGTCCGATGCCCTTCACCAAGCCCGAGCCGAGGTAACGCTGAATGCCCTGGATCGTGGCCGGCAGGACCGTGGTGTACGAGTCGACCTCGAACTGTCGGCCGTACTTGGGGTGCGAGGACCAGCGCCCGTGCAGCCGTAGGCTCTCCCCCGGCTGCGCGCCCAGCAGCGCGCCCACCACCGTCAACAGATCGCTACCGCGGTCGGTGGCGACCCGGGCCACGGTGTAGCCGGTCTCCTCGTTGACGTACGTGAGCCGCTCCAGCACGGCCTCGAGCGTCGCCAGGGCGGGACGGGGGGCAGCGGTCACGCCGGCCATCCTGCCGTACTCCAGCGGCGGCGTGGCGCTCCGCCTAGGGCTTTAGTCGAGGAGTTCGAGGCGCACGGTGGTGACGTCGCCGGCCTCAATGGTTTCGGCCTCGCGGACGGCTCGCTTGACGGGCAGCACGTAGCAGCTTCGCTGCTTGTCCGGAAATATCGAGGTCGCCCAGGTGCTGTCACCGACCGTGACCCGGACCCGCAGCGAGCCGAAGCCACGACGCGGCGGTCCGGAGAGGTCCCGGATCTCCTCCGACAGGTCGGTGGGGAGGCTGGCGAAGGTCCAACTGTCGGCCCGCCGGGCACTCCAGCTCCACAGCTCGGCCTCGAAGGTGACGATCACGGGCTCAGCCTGACACGACGGTCCGACACCGACTGTGGCTCGGCCCTCCGAGTGACCGAACCGGCACCGCGGCGCGGTCGCTGGTGCTACAACGTGAGCTGAGCCGTGGTGCCTCGTGGCTACTGTCGGGCCATGCCGCTGAGTTTAGACGAGGTCGAGCTGTTCGAGCACTCCAGGGCCCGGTTGGAAGCGATCGCCTACCGGCTGCTCGGCTCAGCGAGCGACGCCGAGGACGCGGTCCAGGACACGTTCCTGCGCTGGCAGGCCGCCGATCGCCGGCACGTCCAGACACCCGAGGCGTGGCTGACCAAGGTGCTCACCAACCTGTGTCTCAACCAGCTCACCTCGGCGCGCGCTCGGCGCGAGAGGTATGTGGGCACCTGGCTGCCCGAGCCGCTGCTCACCGGAGACCCGATGCTCGGTCCGGTCGACACCGCCGAGCAGCGGGAGTCGGTCTCGATGGCGGTGCTCGTCCTGATGGAGCGGCTTTCGGCCAACGAGCGGGTCGTGTACGTGCTCCGGGCGGCGTTCGGCTACTCGCACGGTGAGATCGCCGAGTTCCTTGACCTCACCGAGTCGAACTGCCAACAGATCTACCGGCGGGCGAAGCAGCACATCAGCACCGACCGGGTCCGTACGGAAGTGGATGCGACCAGCACGCGGAAGATCGTCGAGGAGTTCCTGGCAGCCGCCACCAGTGGGCAGGTTCGGCGGCTCGTCGAGCTCTTGACCACGGACGCGACGAGCGTCGGCGACGGTGGCGGCAAGATCCCGGCCCGGACCACGCCGGTCGCCGGAGCGTTGGCGGTGGCGAGGTTCCTGCGCGGCCTCCTCGTTCCCACCAAAGCCAAACGCGACCGGATCGGCGGTCGACCTGCTGTCTATGCCGGCGTCGTCAACGGCGGGCCCGCGGTGGTGGTCGTGCTCGACGACCGGGTCGTCGCCGTCATGTCCCTACAGGTGACTGGGGAGGGCATCGCGGCCATCCATACCCAGGTCAATCCCGACAAGCTTGCCCGCGCCACCCACCGCTGGTCCGCGGTTGAGCCCGGCGCACCTCTTATCGAAGCCTGGTGACCCAGCTCATAGCCGACTCCTGTCAGCAACCGCGTCGCTGTCCGGTTCAGGAAGCGGACGCATCGAGACAGGAGTGAGATCATGAAGCACCGCATCGTCGTCCTCGGGGCCGGATACGCCGGAGCCGCCGCCGCCGGGCGCCTGGCCCGGCGGCTGCACCCGGACAGTGTCGAGGTCACTGTCGTCAACGCCGGGGCCGAGTTCGTGGAGCGGGTCCGGCTGCACCAACTGGCGGCCGGACAACGCCTCGCCCCCCGCCGACTGCGCGACATCTACGCGGGTACAAGCGTGCGGCTGCGACTGGCACGGGTCACCGCCGTTGACGTCTATCAGAAGATCGTCACGCTCGTTGATGAGCACGGTACCGACGAGGTCGGTTACGACACCCTCGTCTACGCCCTCGGTAGCACCGGTACTGACCACGGAGTTCCCGGTGTCACCGCGCACGCCTACAGCATCGCTGTAAGGGAGTCCACGCTGCGGCTACGCGACCGCCTGGTCCGCCTCGGCGCCGGCGGGAACGTCCTGGTCGTCGGAGGTGGTCTCACCGGCCTCGAAGCTGCCACCGAGATCGCCGAGACGCGGCCGGACCTCGCCGTCGCGATCGCCGCCCGCGGCGGCCTCGGCGACTGGCTGGACGTCGGGGCGCGGGGTCATCTGCGACGCGTCTGTGACCGTCTCGGTATCACCGTGCACGAGCACACCGACATCGTTGAGGTCGCGGAAGCCAGCGCGGTCACCGGCGACGCTCGAACCATCCCGGCTCAGGTGACCGTCTGGACGGCGGGCTTCGCCGTCCACCCCATCGCCGCGGCCACCCCGCTGAAGCTCGCCGAGACCGGACAGATCATCGTGGACGCCAGCACGCGTGCGATCTCGCACCCCGACGTGTACGCGATCGGTGATGCCGCGTTCGCCGAGGGGCCCGGCGGCAAGCCGCTCCGGATGTCCTGCGCCTCCGGAATCCCCATGGGGTGGCAGGCCGCCGACGCCATCGCCGCGCGCCTGACCGGTCGAGAGGTCCCGAAGTCCTCGCTCCGCTACTACAACCAGTGCATCAGTCTCGGCCGGCGGGACGGGCTCATCCAGTTCGTGACGGCTGATGACCGCGCCACGTCGTCTTTCCTGGCCGGAAGGGTGGCAGCCCGGTACAAGGAGATGGTCTGCAGGGGGGCGGCCTGGAGCGTCCGCCACCCCACGCTGCTGCTGCCATCCCGTCGCCACCGCACCAGCCCGCGCGGACAGGACGCGCTGCGGTGAGCCGCGGGGCGGGTGGCGCATGGCTACCGGTGTGTCTGCCCGTGGACGGGTCGGATGCCGGTAGCCGTGGGATGGTCCGATATGGCGGCCTGTTCGGGTGCGGTGGCTGGTGGGCCGACCAGCTTGGTCAGTTCGGCGCCGAAGGCGTCGCCCACGGCGCGAATCTGGGCACTGGCGCCGTCGAGTTGACTGGTGGCACCCGCGACTGCGGCGAGGATGTTCCGGGCGATGGCGGCGAGGCGTTCGACCTGTTCGCGGTCGGCGGAGTACTGCTGCCCGGCGCGGGTGCGGTAGGAGTGGGCGGCTGCCTCCGCCTCGCGGCGTGCCTCCGCGACGACGCGTTCGGCTTGGCCGCGGGCGTCGGTCTGCATGCTGCGGGCGTGGGTCTTGGCGTCGGCGATGAGTTGGTCGGCCTGGTGCTGGGCGGTAGCCAGCATGTTGATCGCCTCGTTGGAGAAGGCACGTTGGCCGGCGGGTTCGGTGTCGATGTTTTGGTTGCGGAAAAAGCCGCGTAGCCGGTTGATTTCCGCGAGGTCGCGGGCATGGGTGCTGGTCCACCGCTGCACCTCCTCGGCCATTCGGGCGAGAAAGGCCTCCACCTCGTCCGGACGGTAACCACGGCGGCCGAGTGCGGTTTCGCGGAACCGGTGTCCCCGGATGTGTTCCGGGGACATCGGTCGCCACCCCCGGAGCGCGGTGTGGCGGCTGAGGTCAGGCTCGTCGCCGGGGTAGTTGGCTGGGTTCATCGTGCGTACACCTCGGCGCGGTCGGCCACCGTAAGGGTGGCTACGGAGTCGGGGCGGTAGGGGTCGTTGGTGCCGTCCTCGCTACGAATCTGCTGCGGGGCGATACCAGCCTCGGCGAGGCGCTCGCGGCTGGTGGCGACCATTTCGGCTGGACCGCACACGTAGATGTCGTGCGCGTCCCAGCGACCCGTGCGTAGCGCGACATCCACGGCGTTGCCCCGGTGAACGCCGACGGCGTGGGCATCGTGGGACAGGCTGGGGACGACGGTCAACCAGGGCATCTGCTGCGCCATGGACTCCAGGGCGGGCAGGTCGTACAGGTCGCCACTCGTGCGGCCGCCGACGACGAGGGTGACTCGTCGTCGGCCGCCCTCGGCGGCGAGTTGTTCGGTCAGTGCCTTAAGCGGTGCCAGGCCGGTGCCGCCAGCGAGCAGTAAGAGGTCGCGGCCGGAGTCCGGGTCCAGGGTCAGGCTGTGCCCGATGGGCGCGCCGACGCGGATCTCGTCACCGTTGCGCAGCGACTGCACGATGGCGGTGGAGACCTCCCCACCCGGTACTGCCTTCACGTGTAGCTCGACCAGCCCATCGCGACGCGGAATATTCGCCGGCGAGTAGTACCGCCAGAGGCGAAGCCGCGTCGGCACCTCGATCGCACAGGACTGACCCGGCAGGTACCAGTAGGGCATGGGCTGGTCCACCTGTAGCCGGACCACGGCCACGTCCAGACCCCGGCGCTCGTGTTCGACAACCAGCGCTCGCCAGTACGGGGGCTCGTTGCGGGTGGCCTCCGCCGCGGCATCACACATGACCTGCGCGACCAGGCCGTACGCCTCAGTCCATCCGGCGGCGAGGTCGGCGTCCCAGTCGGGGCCGAGGAACTGGCTGAGGGTGGCCAGTAGCGCCTCCCCGACGGGCGGGTAGTGCTCGGGACGAACGTCGAAGCGTCGGTGGTCGCGGCCCAGCCCGCGCGCGAAGGGCAGCATCACGTCTGGCTGACCAACGCCGGCGACAATGCGTCCAAGCGCGGTGACCAGCCGATCCCGTTGGCCCGCCATGGACGCCGGGAAGAGCTGTCGCAGCTGTGGATTACGCGCGAACAAGGCTGCGTAGAAGTAGGCCGGCACCGCATCACCGTGCGAGACGACTCGCGCCCAGGACGCCTGTAGCCGGTCAGGGTCCACGGTCACGTCGACGAGCCGGCTGGTGCGAGAGCGGAGTCGGCGCTGGACGCACTGCCGGTACGGTTGTGCATCGACTTCACTCGGCCCCCTGGGTACTGGTCCGTGGAGTGACTGGCACGGCGGTTAGGTGTAACCACCGTATCGACTAGGGTCACTTAAGCGGTTTAGTTGGCTGTCTGCATGATACTGGCTCGGCTCGACTGGGCGCCCACTGCCCCGAGCCCGGCAGTGCCTACCGCCGCCCGTCAGCCGCGACGGGCGGCGTCAATCAGCTCGGTGACCGCGGCGGCAGCGGCGTCCGGCCGGCCGTGCCGGCGCGCGGCCTCCGCCAGGGCGTGCCGACGCTGCGCGTCGTCGAGCAACGTCAACAGTTCGGTGCGGAGCGCGGCACCGGTGGCGTCACCGCCGGTGAGCATTCGCGCCGCGCCGGCCTCGGCGAGGTACCGGGCGGTCTGCCGCTGCTCGTCGCCGGAGGTCGGCACGAGTGGGATCAGGATCGCCGGTCGGCCCAGCGCGGTCAGCTCAGCTACTGTGCCGGCGCCACTACGCGCGACCACGATGTCGGCGGCGGCGAGCACATCGGGCAGTTGTCCATGGATGTAGTCCACGACCCGGTAGCGGGCCTGTAGGTGCGGTGGTAGCTGGGCGGCGATCTGTCGCATGCGGTCCAGGCTGTACTCCCCGCACTGGTGCAGCACCTGGCAGCGTTGCAGGACATCGGGGAGGACCTCGGCGACCATCTGGTTCACCTGCACCGCGCCCTGCGCCCCGCCGGTGACGAAGACCAGTGGCAGGTGTGGCTCCAGCCCGTAGGCGGCGCGGCCGGCAGCCGGGTCTCCGGCAAGCATGTCGGGGCGGACCGGGTTGCCGGTGACCACCGCTCGGGCCTGCGCTCGCTTCGACAGGTTCGCCAACGAGGAGGTGTGGCTCAGCAGCACCCGGCGGGCGACCAGGGCGAGAATCCGGTTGGCCAGGCCCAGGTTGAGGGTTTGCTCGTGCATGACCAGGGGGCGCCGGGCCAGCCAGGCGGCCAGACCGATCGGGACAGCGACGTAGCCGCCGGTGGAGAGGACCACGTGTGGCCGGACCCGCAGTACGGTCGCCATGGCCTGCAGTACGCCGATCGGAATCCGGAACGCGTCGGTGATGTTGCGCCACAACTCCTGACGGTTGGGGGACCGCCGTAGCTTTCCGGTGGTGATGGCGCGGAAGGGCAGGCCCTCCTGCCGGGCGATCTTCGCCTCCAGTCCCTGCTCGACGCCGACCCAGAGAATGTCGGGCTCGGCGCCGGTTTCGGCGAGGCGGGCGCGGAGCGTTCGGATGGTCGTCAGTGCCGGGTAGGTGTGCCCCCCGGTGCCGCCACCGGTGACGATGATTCGCAAGCCGTGGAGCTGCTGAGCACTGTAGACGGCCATGCGTTCCCCTGTGCGGTGTCCGTCCGGCTGGCATCCTTGCTGGCGAACCAGGATGGACTGGGTGGGCGTTCTGACGTTGGAGTAGATCGACTATAACGTCCGCCACCCCCGTCACTTCGTCGCCTGCCGCGCCGCTCACCGCCTGCCGCGTCGCCCACGGCCCGGGGCGTACGCACCCAGGCCGAGCCGGCTGACGCCGGTGAGCTACCGCCCTGGCTGGGCCGCGACGACCTGCACCTGAGTCACCGTTCGTCGCTGCTGCGCAAGAACCCCGAGCACTATCGACCGCAGTTGGGCACATCCCGATCGATCTGGAATACGTCTGGCTCCGCTCGGATCGCGCCGCCGGCTAGGAGGAGCCGCCGGCTGGGACGGGCGCCGGACCGTGACCGGCGTCACCGAGGCGGGGCGGGGCGGCGGCTGCGTCGATATCGTCATCGCGGCGGCAGGTACCGGAAGGAGAGTTGCGGTGGCGGACGCGGAACTGCTGGTCGAGGTGGCCGGTCCGGTGGCGACCGTGGTGATCCACAATCCGGCCCGCCGGAACGCGATGACCGCGGCGATGTGGCGGCGCCTGCCGGGGGTGCTCGATCAGCTGGAGGCCGACCCAGCGGTACGGGCCCTGGTGCTCACCGGAGCCGACGACACCTTCTGCGCCGGCGCGGACCTCGGCGACCTGGACGAGCTGCTGGATGCCGGTGATGCCAGTATCGCTGTCACGGCCGAGGAGCGGCTCGCCGCCTTCGCCAAGCCGACAATCGCCGCGATTCGGGGTGCCTGCGTCGGCGGTGGGTGCCAACTCGCCGTCGCCTGCGACCTGCGGTTCGCCGCCGACGACGCGCGCTTCGGCGTACCTCCGGCCCGGCTCGGCCTGGTCTACCCGGCACCCACCACCCGCCGGCTGGCTCGACTGGTCGGGCCGTCCACGGCGAAGGCTCTGCTCTTCACGGCGGAGCTGATCGACGCTGGGCGGGCGCTGCGGGTCGGCCTGGTGGACGAGGTGCTGCCCGCCGCCGCGCTCTCGGCCCGGGTCGGTGCGGTTACCGCCGCGGTGACCGCGCGGTCCCAGCTCAGCGTCATGGCGGCCAAGGAGATCGTCGACGGGCGGGCGGACGATGATCGGATCGCCTGGTGGCACGGGCAGGTGCGGGCCAGCGGGGAGGCCCGGGAGGGCGTGGCGGCGGCCAACGAGCGCCGACCGGCCCGCTTTCCGTGGTCCCCGCCCGAGGTGGGGCCCGGCGAACCGGGCACCGGGTAGCGGTTGGGGCCCGCCGGCTCCGCGGCCAGTGCCCCCGGGCGGTCAGCGCCCCCCAGGCGGCCAGTGCCCCCGGGCGGTCAGCGCCCCCGGGCGGTCAGTGCCCTCGGGCGAGCAGGCCCCGGGGGCGGATCGAGTGGACCGGCTCGGTCGCACCGCCCTCGTCCCGCAGGATGTGGTTGGCCGCGAGGATGCCGGTGGCGGCGGAGCGCTCCATCAGCGCACTGGGGAAGTCGGTGCGGATGCCGTCGCCGGCCAGGTAGAGCCGGTCGGCGTCGGTGCGGACGCCGGGCCGCCCCGCGTGGCCGCCGGGTGGGAACGCGGGCGCCCGGGCCTCCACCCGGGCGCGCAGCTCGCGGATCCGCAGCCGCCCCGCCTCCGGCCAGAGGGGCCTCAGCTCGCGCCACATCCGTTCGGCCAGCTCCTCGGCGGGCACGTCCGGCTCGCAGGCGTACGCGTGCAACTCGACCACCGCGCCGCCGTTGCGCGCCGCCCAGCGGCGGGACTCCGCCTCCAGCCGGTGGTAGAGCGTCACCGAGTCCAGGGTGGGCTGTCGGGAGACCCCGCTGAAGACCGCCCGCCCGGGATCCACATCCCCGGCACACCAGTAGCGGGCCACCGCGTACGGCGGACCGGGCCGGCCGAACGCGGGCATTCGCGTGACCAGGCCGGGGGCGGCTTCGGCGAGGACGGGGGAGGCCGCTACCAGCGCGGCGAGGGCCGGTGGGTCGACGGCGAGCACGACATGCCGGGCCTCGTACGCGCCGGCGGTGCTCATCACCTGCCAGCCGGTGGCGTCGCGGTGCAGCCCGGTGACCGTGGCCTCGGTGACGACCCGGCCGCCGTGCTGCTCGAGGTGCCGGGTGAGGGGCTGCCAGATCGACGCCGCGTAGTCCGCCGTGGGGCAGTCGAAGGCCAGCCCTTCCGGGTTGCCCAGCAGGTAGAAGTGGAACTGGGCGATCATTTCGGCGGCGGACATCTCCGCTTCGTGGTTGAAGAACGAGTGGGAGAAGACCTCGAAGAGCATCGCTCGGGCTCGGTCCGGCAGTCGGAGCGAGGTGAGCAGGTCGTCGGCGGTGGTGTCGTCGAGTTCGGCGTACGTCTGGATCGGGTCGTAGCTGAGCAGCGGCAGCGCGGCGTCCCGGTTCATCGCACGTAGGTCCCGCAGGCGCAGGCTGGGGCTGCGGAGCAGGAGGGCGAGCAGGTTCGCTGGCGCCGCGGGCGGCAGCCTGCCGAACTCCTCGGTGGGCCAGCGCGCGGACAGGACCGGGTAGCGCGGGATCTGCCGGAGGAAGCCCAGCGTCGGGTCGACCCGGCGGAGGATGTTCCGCCAGTTGTAGTACTGGCGGAAGAAGGCGTGGAACCCGTGTTCGTTGGTCCGGGTGCCGTCGGGCGAGGTCTCCGGCCATGCGCCGAGCCGCCCGCCGATGGTGGGGGCGGCTTCCAGGACGGTGACCGGCACTCCCCGTTCGGCTAGCACCACCGCCGCGGACATGCCGGCGATTCCGCCGCCGACCAGCACGGTGGGTGCGGGGTGGGGTACGCGCGGCGAGCCCCCACCGCCCTGCTCCACCACGTGTTCGCGGACGCCGAGCAGCCGACCCGCCAGTTGCGACAGCGTCATCGCCCCAGTTTGCCCGAGTCGGGCCGGGGTGGAGAATGGACTCGCGCCACTGATCCGTCGCAATCGTGATCAATGGGCTGCACGAGGGGCCGCCGGCTGTCTACTATGCGCCACATGACGGGGCCCTTCGATCGTGCGTGGTGGACCGGGCGGCGGCTCCGAGGCAACAGTGACCCCTGGACCCACTACGTGGTCTGTGGCCACGACGCCCTGGCGTACTGGGTGGTGAGGTCACTGCTCGGCACCGAGCCGCAGCTGACCCGGATCCGGATCACGTTGGTGGTGCCCAAGCGGCAGCGGACGGACAGCCCGGACGGTCGAGATCTCGACGGCATCGAGGTCATCCAGGCGGACCGGCTCGACGAGGTGACATTTCGTGAAGCCCGGCTGGATCGGGCCGAGGGTTTGGCGCTGCTGCACCAGGACGATGTGGGCAACATGCACGCCGCGCTCTGCGCGCAGGAGGTCCAGCCGAGCCTGCGGTTGGTGGTGCGGATGTTCAACACCAGCCTGGCCAACGGGGTGCGACAGATCTTCCCTGACTCGGCGGTGCTCTCCGATGCCGTGATGGCGGCCCCGGCCTTCGTCGCCGCCGCGCTGGGTGAGGTCGCGCCGGCGCATTTCCGACACGGCGGGCGGACCCTCTACGTGGCCCGCCGCGTCGATCTTCGTGACGAGGATGTCGTCTGCCCAGTGGCGGATACCCGCGACCCGCGGGAGGTACGGGTCCTGCCCGCGGACGCGACCGCCGCCGACGTGGTGCTCGCCGAGGCGGCCGGTACGCCACCGGGAACCGAGGTGGCAGCACGCCGACTGCGCCGGGCCCGGCGGTGGCGGCGGCCGGTCACGATGCTGCTCCGGGCGGTCCGCGGCTTCGCCACGCGCCGGATCGGCATCGCCGTGTTGGCGCTGCTGGCGGTGATCGTCGTGCTCGGCGGCCTCTACGCCAGCACCGCCGAGGTGAGCTGGGGGGAGGCGCTCTACCTGACCCTGGTCACCGCCCTGAGCGGGCAGGACCCGGACGCCGCCAAGCCGGTCGGCGAACAGGTCCTCCAGGTGGTCCTCAATCTCTCCGGGCTGGCACTGATCCCGTTGATCACCGCCGTGGTGGTGGATGGCCTCGTCAACGCCCGGCTGGCGTTGCACTCCGGGCGGCCCCTGACCGACCGTTCCGGGCACGTGGTCGTGGTCGGCCTCGGCAACATCGGGATGCGGGTGACCGCTCAGCTCCGCGATTTCGGGGTCGAGGTGGTCGCCATTGACAAGAATCCGGATGCGCGGGGCGCCGAGCTGGCCCGGCAGCTCGGCGTGCCGGTGGTGGTGGGGGACGGCTCCGCCGAGGAGATCCTGCGCGCGGCCTCGGTCGCTGCCAGCCAGGCCCTCGTCGTGGTCTCCACCGACGACGGGGTGAACCTACGGGCCGCGCTGACCGCTCGGTCCCTCAACGACGATGTTCAGGTGGTGCTGCGGCTCTTCGATGGGCACTTCGCCGAGCGCGTCCAGCGGTCCTTCGGTATCGGCGTCTCGCGGAGCGTGTCGTACCTGGCGGCGCCGTCGTTCGCTGGTGCCCTGCTGGACCGTGCCGTCATCGCCACCATCTCGGTCGGCCGGCACGCCCTGTTGGTCACCGAGGTCCCGGTCGCCGCCGGCTCCTCGCTCGAAGGTCAGCCGCTCGCCGTCGTCGGCCGGGCGGGAAGCGTCCGGCTCCTCGCCCATGCCCGCTCCGGCCAGCGGTACGAGTGGGAGTTCGACCACCGGCTAGTGATCATGGCCGGGGACCGCTTGACCGTGGTTGCCCGGCGGGCCGGGCTGAATGCCCTGCTCCGTGCGACCGGCCCCCTCGATTCAGAGGTTTCCGCGCCGCCGGGGGCCGTAACGCCCCCAGGGGCCGCGACGCCCTCAGGGGCCGTAACGCCGCCGGGGGCCGTAACGCCCCCAGGGGCCGCGACGCCCTCAGGGGCCGTAACGCCGCCGGGGGCCGCAACGCCCCCAGGGGCCGCGACGCCCCCCGGGGGTCCGCCGCTGCCCCGGACGGGGGAGCAGGACGGTTCGGTTAGTCAACAATCCGACTCTGCCGACTAACCCAGGTCCCGGAAGGCGCCAGCACCAGGGGGAGGCCCCTAGCACCTATGCGGCGGCCCGGGACCAGTGTTGTTCGGTCACCGTTCGGTTGGTCAGGAGGGGGCGCCGCTGAGGACCTCGACCGCACCGGTGTCGAGGGAGTAGTAGGCGCCGACGATGGCGAGGTCCTGCTTCGTCACGAGCGGGGCGAGTTCCGGGTTGGAGCGCAACTCGTTCGCGGCCAACTCGATCTGGGCGCGGACCATGGCATCGATCGGGTCGTCACCCCCCGCCTCAGCTACCTGTTCGTACGCCGGCTGCAGGGCGGTGACGATCTCCGGCAGGTTGCCGGGCGGCGTTTCGCCGTCCCGGAGGGAGGCGTACGCCGCCTTGATGGCGCCGCAACGTTGATGACCGAGGACCACGATGAGCGGAGTGCCGTTGGCTAGCGGCCCGTATTCGACAGAACCGGTGACCACCGGGCCAACCGCCTCGCCGCCGGTTCGGGTCACGAAGAGGTCGCCCAGGCCGACGTCGAAGATGAGTTCCGGTGGTACCCGCGAGTCGATGCAGGAGAGGACCGCCGCGAAGGGCTTCTGCTCCTGGGCCACGGCCTGCCGCCGGTCCGGGTCCCGGTGGGGGGCCTGCGGCTCGCCCTGTACCCACCGCTGGTTGCCCGCCATCAGCCGCTCGAGTGCTGCCTTGGGCGTGGTGGGTGGCGTTTGGGGGGAGGTGCTGGTCGTTGACGACTGCGCCTCCGTTGATGAGCAGCCCGCGAGCGCGGCCACGGTGCCGACAAGCGCGCCGGAGAGCACCGCCCGCCGATTCGGGCGTACTACTCTATTCATTAATCTCCCCTGAACTGGTTTATAGCCATACTCTCACCTTTAGCGGTCGAATTATACGTCGAAGCTCTCAGAGGCGGACAAGCAGGCGTATTCTCGGTGTTCCCATGGGCGGCCGGTGGTGGGGTGCTCAGCGCCGCCACGGACCGCAGGTGCGAGGGCGGCCCGCCGCTCGCAGGCCAGATGCGTCTCGGTGCTCAGACCGCCGCGGGATCGTCCGAGGGCATGGTCATCGAGCCCACGCTGACCGTCCACGCGCAAGCCGCTAACCGGGCGATGACACCGTCCGGTTAGCGGCACCGTTAGCGGGTTCTAGTCAGGCCGACATGGATGGTCCTCACGCCCCGGGTGTTGGTCGGCGTCGGTGGGTGGCAAGGGTCAGGGCGGCGCCGGTGAGGGTGAGCAGGATTCCGGCGGTGAGGATGGTGGGCAGACTGGTGCCGGTTACTGGGATGGTGGGCTTTGGGATGGTGAGTGTCGTGGAGTTGGATGTTGAGGCTGGGCAGTTGCTGTCGCCGTTGTAGCGCGCCTGGATGTGGTGGGTGCCGGGTGTCAGGTGTGTGACGGTGAGGGTTGCGGTGGTGGTGGGGTTGCCGGACAGGGGTTTCGTGTCCAGGGTGGTCGTGTCGTCGAGGAAGGTCACGGTCCCGGTGGGGGTGCTGCCGGTGCAGGTCACGGTAGCGGTGAGGGTGACGGGTTGATCTGGTGTCGGGTTCGGTGGGGACACCTGCAGGGTCGTGGTTGATGTTGATGCCGATGGGACGATAGCCAGGCCGTGGAAGCTGCCGCCGGTGACGGTGGTGATTGTGGTGTCGGCTGGCAGGTTCACCGCAACTGGGGTGCTGCTGGTGGTGTTGGTCCCGTCGCCCAGCTGGCCCGAGGCGTTGAAGCCCCAGGCCAGCATGGTGCCGGTGGAGGTCAGCGCCAGACTGTGGCGGTTGCCGGCGGCGACGGTGGTGATTGTGGTGTTGGCCGGCAGGTCCACCGCAAC